>CAZJDB010000016.1:0-67223 GCA_964544695.1 uncultured Chitinophagaceae bacterium | reverse complement strand
TACAGCATTTTTTCAATAGCATCCGGTTCCACTCCAAACTGCAGGGCAATATTTTCAACCTTGAGATTGGCGACATATTTAAGGGCCAGCACAATTTGCGTCTTGGGGGTCATATGGGGATGACAGCAAGCCATCAGCATCCGCAATTGTGCATCTTTGAAACCATCCTCGGAAATTTCGTCCACTGCTACCGATGCCGTTTTGGCCAGGGATAGATCTGCATTTCTGGCATTTTTTTTAAGCAGATTGATGGATTTGTTCTTGCAGGTCTGATAGAGCCACCCGGAAGGATTTTCGGGTATGCCCGTCTTTGGCCAGTGTAATGCAGCCGCCGCAAAGGTTTCCTGCACAATATCTTCTGCCCAATCAATAGACAAGAGCGGGAAACCCTGCAACATCAGCGAGATCAGCTGACCGAATTTTTCTTTATACAAAATTTCAATACGCTTCTCAAATTCATTCATTATTCGCACTATATATGGTGGCAATCGGGCGGACCTCTCTCACAGCCAGGCCGCTTTGTACCAGAGGGCAGGTCTGGGCAATGGCGGCAGCCTGTTCAATATTTTCCGCCCAGATAATATCATAACCCGATATCCCTTCGCGGGCCTCGATAAAGGGGCCATCGGAAAGAATTTGGTCCTTGCTCACATATTTGCCTTTTACCAACAGGGGTTCCCCTTTGATATAGTTGCCGGTTTCGATTAGGGAGTCAACCCACTTGAGCATCATAGGCATGTTAGCAAATCGTTCTTCATCAGTCATTTTGCGGATCTTGGCCAAATCCTCCCTTACAATCAGCATAAATTTTTCCATCATTACTCTTTTAATAAAAAGACAACATTTCCGCCAAAAACCGGACATGGGGCGCAAAATAAAAAATCCGCAAACCCTTTACCTTTTAATAATCAATTCCTTATCTAATAACCGCCGGCCAGAATTACCATCATGAGTAGGTAAATAAATAACAGGTCGCATGGAAGCATACGAAAGTATTTTGTCGTAAGTCGCCTTGGAGTCGGCGAAATTCTCATTAACGCCCGCTAATTCCCCGGTCAATACCTGCTCCTGCTTATAAGAAGTATCGCCGGCAAAAAAAATATCAACGTCGTCGGTCTTAAAAATGATGGAACTATGCCCGTTCGTATGCCCAGGAGTGGGCACATACAGTAAATCCCCGGCGTTTGTAATTGGGTAGGCTTTCTCATAGACTTCGATTCTGTCATTTTGATAATTGACCAGGTTAGGTTTAAACCATAATGGGTAGGTGGTAGGTAAATTAAATGAAGGATGTTCATACTCGAATTGATTGACGATAATTTCTGTTTTTGGGAAAAACTTCAACCCATCGGTATGGTCCAAATGAAGGTGGGTAAGCGCTACGAGGCCTATGTCGCCGGTCTTTAGGTTTATTTCTGAAAGCTGACGGTCAAGCTCGTCTTTCTGTTCGATATTGAATTTAGACGTGTGCTGAAACAGGTACTTGGAATAAGCACTTTCACCCGCCAGATGTTTCTTTAAGTCTTTCACGGCCGTAATTTCCCCGGTGTCGATGGCAATAATGCCTTCCGGATGTTCGATGATCCAAACCCAGATCGGCATATATTCTGTATAGTGCCCGTCTAAAAGAATATTGAGTTTAGCAAAAGCGCCGGCCCCCCTTTTTGCCCTGAAAGCCGTTTTTACGGCTACCATGCCTGTACATAATCCGTGTACCTTTACATCTTTCCCTTTTACCTTGACCGTAGTGGTTACATTTTGATAGCGCTCCATTTTTTAATTTTTATGATATACATGAAATTCGCTTTCCAGAAAAATAAAAAGGCATTAGAAATTTTCATGGTCCACAAAATTTAACCTAAGTTATGGTAATGAAGTCTATACGCGTAATAATTATCCTTGTTTTCAGTGCGTCAATATGCTCGGCGCAGGAAAATCGGGGGGCCGCAATACCCTGGAAAACCTACGAGGCAGAGCAGATGCATACGACTGGAATTGTTTTGGGTCCAAAATACGACCCATACCAGGTCGAGACAGAATCATCCGGGCAAAAATGCGTCAAGATGGAGGCTAAGGGACAGTATATTGAATTCGTATCGACCATAAATGCCAAAAGTATAGTTATACGTTTTAGTCTTCCTGATAACGATAACGGCAATGGCACGAAATCTACACTTGGCGTCAAAATAAACGGAAAGCTTGTACAGCAACATAGAATATCATCGCATTACTCGTGGCTATATGGAAAATATCCATTTACCAACAATCCGGCCGCAGGAACACCAAGGCATTTTTATGATGAACTTAGGCTAACGGGTTTCCAAATAGCAAAGGGCGACATTATTCGTATTGAACGGGATGATAATATCGATGATGATGCCGGTTATTGTATAATAGACCTGGTTGATCTTGAAAACCCGGCGCCACCGTTGAAGGCGCCGGTCAATTCATTATCGATTGCCGATAAAAGCTTTCTTGGAGATCACTTTACCGATGACTATACCGAAGCGTTCAAGAACTGCATAGCCAAGGCGGTGAAAACAGGGAAAACTGTCTGGATACCGGCTGGAACGTTCAAAATTACGGGGGATATCATTTTGCCGGCAAATGTGACCGTCCAGGGTGCCGGCATGTGGTACACGCAATTGGTTGGCGATGACTCGTTGTATACCAATGCAAACAGACGGGTAAGATTGAAGGGAGATGGCAGCAATATCCATCTTGCTGATTTTGCCATTATCGGTAAATTGAATTACAGAACTGATAAAGAAAGCAATGACGGTATCGTTGGATCGTTCGGAATAAATTCAACTATCTCCCGCATTTGGATAGAACATACTAAAGTCGGAATGTGGATACAAAACTCCATGAACTTGAAAATTACGGGATGTCGCATGAGAAATACAATGGCCGACGGTATCAACTTTTGTGTCGGCATGGCTCACTCGACCATTGAAAATTGTACTGCCCGGGGAACCGGGGACGACTGCTTTGCAATTTGGCCCACTGTATCCCAGGTTATAAAACAAGAATTCTCGCCGGGACATAATCTTGTCATCCACTGTTCGGGTGCACTGCCTTATCTCGCAAACGGTGCGGCGA
Organism: uncultured Chitinophagaceae bacterium; assembly: GCA_964544695.1. Taxonomy (GTDB): domain Bacteria; phylum Bacteroidota; class Bacteroidia; order Chitinophagales; family Chitinophagaceae; genus Dinghuibacter. The sequence continues at coordinate 64,121 of CAZJDB010000016.1, read as the reverse complement.
TTTACGGAGGAGACAGCAATGAAGTAAGAGATTGTTCATTTAGCGACATCTCGCAAGGTTCGGCTATTCTCGTCAGCACCACCTTTCCAACCGAAAGTAAAGACAAAAGCATCAATAATAATTTTAGTGGCACAACCATAATCGAAGACTGTGATATAAAGACCAGTGGTGGCTTCGATCACGAGTGGGGCTGGCGTGCCGCGGTAGAGTTATGCCTGGATAAACGAAACATTGCCGGAATTGAGATAAGCAATGTAAATATCGGGAACAGCTTGTCTAACGGATTAAGTGTGATTGCCAAAACTGAGACAGGTGCATTATCCAACGCAATCCTGCAAAATGTGACCATTTCAAACTATGGGATTGGCGTACAAGGTAAACATGGCCTATTTATTTCCAGTGAGGCACATGGCAGTCTGGCAATTAAAAAATCGAATATCCCTGATATTAAGAATGAATCCGAGAGCTTCAGTATTCAGAAATAGCACTACTTTGAATGATAAACGGCGGCAAATTCCTTAACAAAATCATTCAGTTTGGTATCCCCCCAAACTTTGGGATTATACCGTTTAAAATCTTCAAATAATATTCCGCTATCGATGGCCCTGCCCATTTCCACGTAAACACCCGCAATTGCGGCTGACATACCTGCGCCGGTCAAGCCCGCAAAGGTTTCTTCATCACTGAATCGTACCCAGGGTAACCCCGGCTTATCAATGGAAGCTCCCAGTATTTTAACGATTTCGGAAATTTCACGTTCGTCACTCACCACGTAACGGTGACTTTTGCCCACAAATGAGCTTTGCAATTCCTGAACCGCTGCTGCTGCGATATCTCTGGGATGCACCATAACCAGCCTGGTTTTTTCTCCGTAATTACTACCCATTATGCTCATTTTACGAATCATCCCCATATCAAAGAAGAAATTGATATAGAAAATACCAGCCCGCAGGTGTTTGACGGAGACCGCATCCAAGGTATTCAGTGCTTGTTCCACATCATATAGCCCTGCGATAGGCCCGGTGCCGTCTTCCAGGTGGGCACCGATACTACTTAAATTAACAACGCGTTCGACTCCCGATGCCTTGATGGCTTCCAGATAATTCTTACCCGTCCGGGCAATATACTGTCTGTAATTGCCGACTTCCCAATTTGGTGGCACCATCGTATAAACCGCATCCGCGCCTGCAAGGGAGCGGGTAAGGAATCCGACGTCTGAAACGGACCCGATGGCAGCCTTTGCTCCCATGGCGGCGATCGGGGTTGACTTTTGGGGGTCGCTGCTGATGATGGTGACTTCATGGCCATTGGTAATCAGCATTTCTGCGAGCGGTTTGCTAATATTTCCAATAGAGCCCGTTACTGTGATTTTCATTTGTGCTTGTTTAATTTGAAAGGCAAAGTTACCTTTACACATACTTTAATACAAGTACCTACCCCAAAGTAAGTGACCATGGCCAAAGTAAAACAGTCATCGACCCGGAACCAAAACAAAGGCATTGCAGAAATGACTTGCCCGATCACATACGTTATGAATAAGATCGGAGGTCATTGGAAGTCTATCATTCTATACTACCTGATAAGCGGCCCGAAACGGTATAGCGAACTCAGGCGGGCTATCCCGGCCATCACTGAAAAAATGCTAGCCCAGCACTTGAAGCAATTGCGGGAAGACAACCTGATCAACAGGAAGGTAATACAGGAGATGCCGCCGATTACCATTTACAGTCTGACCCCTTCCGGAAAAAGACTGGGACCCGTCCTTTTGGCTATGGCAGATTGGGCGATAAAGGATAGTAAGTTGTATGAGAATTTAAAAGCGGGGCAACATTGAATGGTCATTTACAACCTTCCCAACGATTTCAACTTGGCCGAAGAGCAGGACAAGCCGGTGATCATACGCTCCCACCAGGCAACCAGCAATTCAGCTAATAACAAAAGCATTATTCACCAAAATATGGTGGATATCGTAATAGCCGGAAAAAAAACAATCATCGATGTTTATAACATTACTTCACTGGAAGCAGGTGAACTGATGATCCTTTCTAAAGGTAGCTCGCTTATCTCCCAGGCGCTTCCGATACAAGGACTTTTCCATAATCTTGTTATCTATTTTACCAACGAAGTGCTTGCCGAATTTTGGATTAAATATAATACCAGGGGCTTCGAGAGCGAGAAAGGCATTTCCAACCAACCCTTTATTACTTACCGTCAGGATGGATTTATAAATAATTATATTGATTCCGTTCTGCTTTTATTAAAATCACCATCTAAATTCTCTGATAAGTTTAAGCAACTTAAACTGGAGGAACTATTATTATACCTGCTTCATACCGACCCTAAGAAACTGCAATCCTTGTCTGTGATAGCCAAGGATAACGAAGACATGCAATTCCGAAAGGCCGCGGAAAGCCATGTAACCACCCCTATTTCGGTGGATGAATTGGCATTTTTGTGTAATACCAGCGTTTCAACCTTCAAGCGCAAGTTTTTAAAAATTTATGGCACATCTCCACAAAAATGGTTGACTCAGCAAAAAATGCGCATTGCGGCAACCCTTCTTAAACACCCCCACGAGAGACCGGGTTCGGTATATGAGAAAGTAGGGTATGAGAATCAATCCAGCTTCATTCTGGCTTTCAAAAAACAATATGGTGTGACCCCAAGGGAGTACCAACAAGCCAATTTGAGCTGATATTTAAAAAGTTTGGACGTTTGGCATTAAACCAGTGGCTGAATACGGAATACCTTTGAAGCATAAAATTTAAATGTCATGTCAAAGAAAGTCAAGTTACCAGCAGTTATCGAATCGTTCATCAAAGCAACCAACGAACATGATGGACAAGCCTTCATCTCCACCTTTACCGATGATGCGTTAGTTAACGATTTTGCCAGAAATTTCTGGGGCAAAGAACAAATCAAGGATTGGGCTGATAAAGAAATAATTGAACCAAAAGTAACCTTTGAGGCTGACGACATAATCGAACACTACGGGGATTTTCTCATTACCTCCCTGACCGATGGAAATTACGATAAATCAAAATCCCCTGACCCGACCTATCTGGACTATTTCTTTACCGTAAAGAATGATAAGATCGTCAAAATGATCGTGATTAAAAATAAAGAGAAGAGCGCTATTTTCCCGAATTAGGATAATTTATCCCTGGTCCAAAAAAACACTCGTAGGAAGTGATTTTACCGTTTTTTAACCTAAAATAATCGCCGTTCCGAAATAGTTTGCCTTGCAGCGTCCAACCATTGGTGATGACAAAGGCCTCATCTCCGTTTATAACAAACTTATCCACTTCAAATCGCTTGATGTTATGGCAGTTTGGCCAGCACCTTGACTTAAAGGTCGCCGTATTGATATGATCGTCAAGCGGGCTGGAGAAAGTAAACCCGTCAGCAAGAACCGGCTGTATCAAATTCCAGTCTTTTTTCTCAAAAGCGGTATAATACGCCATGATTATTTTTCCGTTTGGCGTATTGAGAAGTGCTGCTTTCTGGTCCGGAGAAGTCTGGGCAAATGCCGTCTGACATGATAGGAAAACACATATCATAAGGATTTTGCCAAATAGATTAGACATTTTCATAATTTTTGTTTTGGTGTCGTGGCTATCGGCCAATGCATTAAACTAATATAATATCCCCCGTGACCCGTGAAATTTCAACGAATAGCTCGATAGATTCAACTCATTCCGTTAGTGTTGACTCTTGCGTTAATATGCATTTCCATTTGCCATCTTCCCAGCGTAAAAAGTCGGTTTGGCGCTCATGCAGGTCGTTGTAGGTTTTGCCGCCTAACTGGCCAGACAATAAGACCTTTGTAGTTACGACCGCAAAATTTCCGAACAAGCGAACCCTGGGTTCTGAAAGCTCCATTTTCGTTAGCGTCCGGTATCCGGTCCTTATACCGTTGGGGAAGACGCCAGGTCCCTCGGCTATGTCGCCGTGTGTGGTAATGACGGCCCAGTCCTTATCCAACATGCTTCTAATTCCTGCCGTGTCATTTTCTTGTAACGCCTTTGCCAATTCCTGGTCCGCCGCCAGGGCATTTTCCACCGTTGGTCCGGTCGAAAACGCGAAACCTGCGATGACGAGTAAGATCACATGTAACATCGTAATTTGATTTTTAATAAATATAACAGCGGAATCAGGCATCCCACAAACCGATTATTCAACGGGTCGAATATTGTTGGTAAGATGCCGGGAGTCACTTTTTCCCCAGGACCTCGAGAAGAAATTTTTGTTTGAAGCGCCGGCTAAGCGGGATTCGAACCTCGCCGATGGAGACCGAATCACCGTTAATCTGCCGGATATGCGGCCTGGCGACAATAAAAGATTTATGGGACTGCAGAAATCCCCGCGCAGGCAGTTGCTTTTCCATCCCTTTCAGCGTTTGATAAACCAGATATTTTCTCTGAAGGGTATGCACGATCACATAGTTGTTGGCCGCTTCCAGGTATAGTATTTCGTTATAACCGATCCTTTCAAACCTTCCGTTACTTTTTATATAGAGAAAATCTGCGGGGCCAGTCTGACAACGGAGTAGCCACCATTCCAGCGCCTTTTCGCAAGCGAGCCTTAGTCGCCCGGGTGAAACGGGTTTCAATAAATAATCCACCACTCCGTATTCGTATCCGTACAAAGCATATTGAGGATAGGCGGTGACGAGTATGACCATGGGCTTAGCATCCAGGCTCGACAGGAACTCCAATCCATTTGTCCAAGGCATTTCTACGTCCAGGAAGAGAAGGTCTGTCGGGGTCGTTTTCAGAAGCTCCCGGGCCTGCTCTGCATCTCCCGCCATACCCGCAACTGTAAACATACCCAGTGCTACAAGGTCTTCCTTAAGGCCATTCCTTGCCGGCGGTTCATCGTCTATAATGATACAACTGGGCTTCATACTGTAAGGGTAAGCGTTGTCTCGAAATGGGTCCCCTTTTCCTCGGTGGATAAGGTATAGCGATCGCGGCACACTAACTCCAGCCTTTTCCGCGTATTAGCCAACCCTATGCCGCTCCACTCGCTCTTTTTGGCTGGGTCATAGCTATTCTCCGCGCGGAACTGAAAGCGATCCTTTTCCAGGCTGCAAGTCAACGCTATGAAATTCTCCCGGTCATTGAAGCGGGAAACGTGCTTAAAGCAGTTCTCTACCAGGGGCGCCAATACGTGCGGCGGTATGGTAAAACCGGCCATCGCCCCAAAACCGGAGCAGCTGACCCTAACCAGGTCTCCTGACCTTTCCCTTTGAAGACCCACATAGTTCTCGATAAAACGGATTTCTTTTTCAATTTTCACGACAGCCTCATTACATTCATATAACTGGTACCTGAGCAAGACAGAGAATTGCTCCGTGAGTGTACGGGCGGCTTCGTTTGACCGGTCGATTTTATAATAGATGGCATTGAGGGCATTAAAAATGAAATGCGGATTGATCTGGTTCTTCAGGATTTCCAGCTCCGACCGCAAATGTCCTGCTTCTATGTCGGCTAACCTTCTGGCCGTGAGCATGCGATCAAAGGCTAACCTGAGGGCAAAACCGCCCAAAGCGACAAAAAAGATCATGAGGTAAGAGCCTGCGGCAAGGTGTGACCAGAACCAATAATAAAAGACTTCTTTGTACTTGGCTATATTGGCTTGATAATCAAATGGATTACTGCCCATAAGGCCCAGTTGAAACAGCATGTTCGCCGTTCCTCCCAAAAAAACGACAAGCCCCAGTCCAAGCCCGAAGCGCCCATATTCTGACCGGTAGAAGAAGCGCGGCAGCAGCCATTCCACCGTGCAAAGCAGGGCTGCGATATTCAGGAAGACCTCAAAGGAGGACGAACGCAAGGTCCAGCCCGCATTGTGTACCCACCCCAGCTCGAAGAGGAACCAGCATAGCGAGAAGCCAATCGTGAATAGGATATAATAGCGAAGACGGCGCTGCATAAGATAAAATACCTAAAAAAACAGGAGTATACCTCAACTTTCCGTGTGCGGCCGACTTTTGAGGGTAAGAGGTAACGACTACTCGTCATATTTCAACCACGTAACGATCCCAACGACAACGGGAATAGCCAATAACAGAAACAGCGTCAGCAGCAACCCGACTGCCGGGCAATTTTTCAAGAAGGCCGAAATGACCAGCAGCAGAATAGCAACCACCATGTTCCACCGTATCACTTGTCTAAGATAGCTTCCTGTTTGCCGGTCGTCAACAGCAATCAGGCGACCGAGGCCGCACACCGCCAGGAGGAATACGGAAAGACTTATAAAAATTATCCGGCTCAATGCCGCAGGTACAGGTGTTTCAAAATGCCCGACGAGGTCCTTCAGGCATGCGCCGAATACCCCCAAGGCGCCCAGTAACACCAAATGAATGAACACAAAGTATTGATAATGGCGGTAACCTTTCTTCAAATCCTGTTCGTTTGTCATATCGAAATAAATGCTCCAGAGTAGGAAGGCAATGCTGATAGACAAACAAAAAATAAACCATACCAGCCAACTGTTCGTGTCGGCAAGTGAGAAACCAGACACGGTACCGAGGACGCTCTCTGCTAGTACAATAAGGGTAAACTGACCGAAACGTTCTACCAGCGTGGAAGATCCTGAGAACTGCTGACCCCGTGATGACAGGATTTTGGTAAGATAACGGCCGCTCAATACCGGAGCGGACAGGTCGATAAGAATGGCCAGCAAAAACAACGGCAACACCGCCTGCCGGGAACAAAATAATGAAATAATTAAGAGAATAAATGCAGCCCCATAGCATAACAGCAACGGGCCGCTAAGCCTGATATACGATCTGTCATAGAATGAAACGCTGGCGAACAGGTAGATGATTACACCTTGAACAGTAAGAAAACTTACGGTGAGACTAAAGATATTACCCCGGAAAGCACCGGGAACTGAAATAGCCAAAAATCCAACGGCCAGCATCTGAAGAAATACGAGCCAGCGGGTGCGGACCGTGTCGTTTCCATGCAACTCGTAGTACTGCGTTCCATTTATCCACGACCAGTAAATGAAGACGAAAAGGAGGACGGCATAACCGATATTTTCCCCGTCCGTGTGCGCGGCGATTTGGCTTGTTATCTGTCCGATGCACGCTACATAAACAAGATCATAGAATAACTCAAGCCAACTGATCTTTCGATCGGTTTGCCTGCCTTCAAATCGCCGGGGTGGCTGCCACCATGTCCTTTTGCTCATACCGTGTGGTAAACAATTTAAGGAAATTTCATGTGACAGGCCGCCCTATCATTCAGTGCGGAGACTGCGGACAGGGTTCATCAGGGCCGCTTTCAGGGACTGGAAGCTGACGGTCGCCAGGGTGATCAGCAGGATGCCCGCACCGGCGGAGGCGAAGATCCACCAGGAGAGGGGGGTGCGATAGGTGTAGTTTTCCAGCCAGCGGTGCATACCGAGGAATACGAGGGGCATCGAGATGAACATCGAGATTATGACGAGCCGCAGGAAATCCTTTGATAAGAGCGCCCAGAGGCTGAACACGCCGGCCCCCAGTACTTTTCGTACGCCGATCTCCTTTGTACGTTGTTCCGCGACGAAGGAGGCGAGACCGAAGAGACCGAGGAAGGAGATGAAGATGGCCAGCCCGGCGAAGACTGCGGCGAGGTTGCCGATGCGGGTCTCGGTCGCAAATTTTTGCGCGTATTCGTCATCGTTAAAATGATAGATAAAGGGGCTGGCGGGGTTAAACTTTTTGAAGACGATTTCGATGGCGGCCAGTGCGGCATGCATTGGTTTACCGGGTTTTATGCGAATGGTGAAATCCCCCATCCCGCCGTCGCCGAGGAAGATGGCGGGTTCTATGGGCTCATAGGGCGAATTGGCCAGCATGTCGTTGACTACCCCGACGATGGTGTAGGGTTTGCCAAAGAAGGTGACGCGCTGACCTATGGGGTTTTTGAAACCGGCGGCCTTCAGGGCGGCGGCATTGATCAGCATGCTACTGCTGTCGGTGGCAAAGTCCCGGGAGAGATCACGGCCCTGCAGGACCGTCCAGCCCACGGTGGGTCCGAATTCCGGGGTGATGTTGACATTGTGGAAATTCAAAAACTTCTGTTCTTCGGTCTGCCCTTCCCACACCATGAAGTTGCCGTTTTCGAACGAGGTGGTCGGGAGGGAGGATTCTGCGACACCCGCGACCATGCCGGTAGCGAGCAGCTCATTGCGGAGGACAGCCGCCTGATGCTGCAGGGTATCGGTGTTGATGGGGACGGTGATGAGTCCCTCGCGGGTATAGCCGATGGGCCTGTCTTTTGCGATCTGGATTTGGCGGAACACGATGATCGTCCCGATGATCAGTGAGAGGGAGACCGTGAACTGGAGCGTCACCAGCACCTGGCGCGGCAAGGTCGCGCCTCGGCCGGCGTGGAAGAGGCCCTTGAGAACCTTTACCGGTTTGAATGCCGAGAGATAGAACGCAGGGTAGCTGCCGGCGAGGATGCCGGTCAGCAGGGTGAAGCCCAGGGCTATGCCCCAGAACTCGGGGTTGTCCGACGGGAAATGCATCTCTTTTCCGGCGATGCCATTGAAGAAGGGCAGGCTAATGTAGGCGAGGCTGGTGGCCAGCAGGGAAGCCAGCAAGGCGAGCAGGATGGATTCGCCCAGGAACTGGACGATCAGCTGGCTGCGGAGGGAGCCGATAGTCTTGCGGATTCCGACCTCACGAGCGCGTTTTTCGCTTTGCGCCGTCGACAGGTTCATGAAATTGATACAGGCCAGGAGGAGGACAAAGGTCCCGATGAGGCCAAAGAACCAAACGAACTGGATGCGGCCGCCGTCGGGTACGCCCCATTTGAAATCGCCGTTGAGATGAATGCGGTCCAACGGGTAGGTCATCAGGTATTCTTTCACATCCGGGTCCCGCTTCCATTGGACATAAGCGCCGTGGAGAGGCAGGTCTTTGATCCGGGCGGTGGCTTGTTCGGGGGTCGTATTCCCCGCGAGCAGGCCATATAGTTGGGCGCTGTGGTTGCTCCAGTCGGTGTTCTTATTGAGCCCGCTAGCCTCGTTATTTTCCCAGGGCAGGAGGATACCGACTCCGTGGAAGGTGCTGTTCTCGGGCAGGTCCTCATAGACCCCGCCGACGAAAAATGCCGAATTGTTGTTCCGCCGGATGGTCTTGCCTAGTGGATTGGTATGACCGAAGAGGGCGCTGGCGGCGCTTTGCGAGATGAGCAGGGTCGACGGGTCTTTGAGGGAGATGGCGGACCCGGCCAGCATATGGAAGGTGAATATCTCCGGAATGGTGTATTGCGCCCAATCGCCTTCGACGGAGATGGCCTTGTCGCCGACATTGAGCAGGGAGGACCCATCAGCCGAGGTCATTCCGGTCTTTTGAAAGACGTCGTCATAGCCGGTGGCCAGGGCGGGTCCGAGGGCGGTGGAGATGGTGTACCCGGCCATGGCGGTATAGCCTGCGGCTATGACGCGTTGGCGCATGGCGCCAGTGATCTCCTGGCGGACCATGACCTGGACGATGCGACGGTGGTTGGTGTGATAGTGATCGAAGGAGAACTCGTCGGCCATCCACAAGCCGATGAGCAGGGCGATGGCCATACCGGCGGCGAGCCCGGCGATATTGATAAATGAATGGGTCCTGTGTTTCTGGAGGTTACGTATGGCGAGGGTGATATAGTTTCTGAACATGCTCGTGGTTTTGGAATGTACCAGAGTTGTAGCCAAAAAAGTACCTGTTTTTTACACCCTAATAATCAATTAATTGCAATTTTCTGACCGCATGGACTGTCCGGTTCCGCACACTTTATGTTCTGTTTTATAGCTATCTCTCTTTATCTTTATTCTTTTGAGAAAACTGGCCACCATCCTGCTGCTGATAATCTTCTGCAATAGTCTCTTCTATTACGGCTATTTCTCCATTTCCTTGCTAAAAGCTAAAATAGATGCCGAACTAGCCCTGGCAAAAACGACGGTGCAGGGCAGTGACGACATACTCAAGGTACCGGTCAGCCTCTTGCAGAAAGATGAAAAGGATGAAGTATGGTATAACGGCAACTTATATGACGTAGTTGAAAGGGATACCGCATTTGTTTTCCTCATGCAGGATGAGCAGGAGCAAAATGTCCTAACCAATTACGGTGTCATATCTGTTGGGGGGCATGAACTGACGGCGCCAAAAATGGCCGTCACGGTTATCGATACGGAGCATACCCCAAAATTTCAGCTAACGTTGTCGCAGCACGATGACAAAATCAAGAATTGCACTGCAGCGAATACATCTCCCCTTTCCACGGCTTTCCCGGAAACGCCCTTTCCTCCCCCCAAACTAGCCTGAACATATCTGCGAGACCGAGAACGTAAATTATTCCTCAAAAAATAATGTGCTGCTTTATGTATAAAAGCTGGTTACTGATATTAACCTCCGTATTCCTTTGTCATGCCCTCCACGCTCAAAACACCATATCCGGCAAAATAACGGATGCCCGTGATGGCGCCCCGCTGAAAAGCGCCAGTGTCTATATTCCCGACCTTAAAACCGGTGCGGCAACGGCTGCCGACGGAAACTTCCGCATTCAAAACATCCCGGCGGGTACCTACGTAATCGAAATTTCCATCGTAGGCTATGCCAAACAATGGGAAAAGCTGACTATAAAAGGGCCGGTCATAAGGAATTATGCCCTGAAAACGGCCACCCCAACACTCGCGGATATCATCGTCACGGGCGTTCCCGTGGCAACGGATCAGCAAAAGAATCCTATTTCTGTCACTACGGTAGGCTACGCGGAGCTTCTGGAGAACACCTCGACCAACGTCATCGATGCGATAGCCAAAGAACCAGGCGTGTCCGCCATGACAGATGGTCAAAGCATCTCCAAGCCGGTGATCCGGGGCTTGGGATATAACCGCGTGCTCACCGTGAATGATGGTGTGGAGCAGGTAGATCAGGCGTGGTTCGATGAATTCGGTATTGAAGCGGACCCCGATGCCGTACACAAGTACGAGATCGTCAAAGGGCCGGCGTCACTGGCCTATGGGTCCGACGCGATAGCGGGCGTTGTCAACCTGATACCCGAGGACCCGCTGCCCGAGGGCCAGACCAAAGGGGATATCCTGGTCAACTACCAAACCAACAACGGGCTGATCAATACCATGGGCCATTTGGCGGGAACGAAAAACGGCATATCCTGGAGTGCACGCGTGGACAATATCATGGCCCACGCCTACCAGGACCCTTATGACGGATATGCGTTGAATACGCAATTCAGCAATTTCAATGCGGACGGAACCATTGGTCTGCATCGCAAATGGGGGTACACGCAGCTTCACGCCAGTTATTTCGATATGGCCACCGGGATCGTCGACGGGACAAGGGATTCGGCCACCGGTCTGATGGAACGGCAAGTGGCTTATCCGGGGCTTAACGGGGGGGCGGCCACTTATGTCCTGCCGACCCACCAGGAGCAGATATCTTATACCCCTTTTGTGATCAACCAGCGGATCCGGCATACCAAATTGGTTTGGGACAACAGCGTGGCGGTGGGTACGGGTCATATCAATGCCATTTTTTCCTGGCAGAAAAATCAAAGGCAGGAAACGAATGACCCTACCATACCGAATACGCCGGATATATATTATTATTCCAACGGGGCCACGTATGACGTCCGGTACGTTGCACCGCAGATAGGCGGGTTCAACTTTTCTGCCGGCACCAATGGGGTCTATCAAACCTCTCAGAGCCTGGGTACGCTGCTGCTGATCCCCAACTATAACTTTTTCGAGATCGGAGGGTTTGCCATTGCCAGCCAAAAAATAGGCAATCTGAACCTGAGCGGCGGGCTGCGGTACGACACCCGGACCTTCAACGGGCTGGATCATTGGGTGGATTCCACCACGCAGGCGCCGGCGGCCCCGGATGCACCTAATGCATTCCATGAATTCCAGGGATTCACTTCCCGGTTTAGCGGCATGTCCTTCAGTTTCGGGGGAACGTATGCGCTCTCAAAGACATTATACACAAAGCTGAATATTGCTCGGGGCTGGAGGGCTCCGAATGTGGCCGAGTGTGCTGCCAACGGGGTGCATGACGGTACGGTCGTCTACGAAATCGGAGATCCCGCGTTACAGCCGGAAACCAGCCTGGAGGAGGATTTTGCTGTCGGTATCCACTCGGCTGTCGTGAGCCTGGAAGCCGATTTGTTTTATAATAACATCCATGATTTTATCTATGCCCAGGGTTTGCAAAGTGTGTTTGGCGGGGATTCGATCAATAATTCGCTGAATGCGGCGGGGCTTGGCGCTGCCCCGGTTTACAAGTATACCCAGACAAAGGCGCAATTGTACGGGGGTGAACTGACCCTGAAAGTCAATCCGGTACCCTGGTTGGAATTCAATTCAACTTTGAGCGTGGTGTATGGAGGATTAAAAGGTGTGCCCGATTCTGTAAAATACCTGCCCTTTGTTCCACCTACCCGGATCACGGCGGATGTGAAATTCCCCATACAAACATCGGGCGCTGCATTGAAACACGCCTATGTCAAATTCGGCATGATCGATTGTTTCGAGCAACCGGACATTTATCGCCAATATGCCATTTACAATGGATTGAATACGGCCCTGACTCCTTTTGAATACAAGGCCAGCACCACGGCCACGAAAGGTTATACCCTGTTTAGTGCAGGCGCGGGTGGTGATATCGTTAACAAAGGCCATGCCGTTTGCAGCCTATATATTACCTGTACCAACCTGTTCAATACGGCCTATATGGATTATATGAGCCGGTTCAAATATTACCCGGTGAATTATTCGACAGATCGGGTAGGTGTATTCAACATGGGTAGAAATATCAGTTTTAAGTTGATCATTCCGCTTGATTTCAAAGGCGGCGGCGATAATACCGGTACCTGATGATTGTCGCGGCGATCAGCACGATACCGCAGATTTCAGACAATAGCTTTTCCGCATCCAGCCAGTCCACCGGCCGGTCCTTCAGGTCGGGGTCCATGACGATGCCGTGCACGACGAACAAGAGGGCCGTGCCGTAGGATATGAGGTGGATATTTTTCCAGGTCCGAAAACCCATGCGACGCTTCACGCTTTTCTGGGTGGTGATGATCACCGTGATCAGCGCATACAAAGCCAGCGCGCCGAGACAAGTCCACAACGGTTGGTGCGGCGCATGCAAGGGAAAAACGATGTCCATCACCCGGTAGTGCTCCCCGGCAACCAGCAACAACAACAGCGGATGCGCCAGCGCCAATACCAGCGCCACATAGGCTGTCCAGTTGTGCAGGTCGTCCAGGCTCACTTTCTTCAGCCACGCCGGCAGCCCTTTCCACAGGGGCGATCGGCGGTAAGCCGTACTCAGGAGAATGCCCAGCAAAAGGTTAAAAGTCAGCACCGCAGTGGCAAACAGGCCTAGGGTCGACGAAATATCAAGCCATGTAAAATCCATTACTCGCTGTCTTTATCCTTCACGCTGATCACGGGCACCTGTCGTTCATAGATGAGTTTGTTGAGAGCGGGCAGGCCGGACCCCAGCAGCGTTTTAAGCCGGTCCAACTGTTGATCAGCCTGGGCGCTCAGCATACCGAATACTTCCCGGGCCTGCTTGCTGGGCGGCGTATTACCGCCAGCGGCGAACCCATATACGCCCGAGAGCTTGTCATTGATACGGATCGGATAGTTGAGCATGTCTTCCGAGCTTTTCGATTTGGTTTGGTAAAGCGCTTCCTCGATGATCGTCATCTGCCGGATAAGGCTATCCGATAATTTGCGCACGGGTTTGGCCGAACTGTCAAGACGTCCATTCAGGTCCCTGAGCTGTGTCCGGACATCGCGGATTCGAAGGATCGCCCGCTGTACTTCGTCATATTTGTCCCTGACCTGTAAAAGGAACCCAACCTGGGCATCGTAGTCGGCTTCGGTCATGGAGTAGTCCGGGTCCGCCCGGATCGTAAAGGATACATCCGTGGAGTCGTGGTCATACCTGATTCTTGCGGTGTAGTGGCCAGGCGCTGCTTTGGGGCTACCCACCCCACCCGTCCACAGCAGCATGCCCGGAATCTTTTCAGCAGGCGGATATAGCATGTCCCAGACAAACGTATTGATCCCGTTGGTGCATTCCAGCCGCGTATCCTGGTCTTTCGCTCGGGTGCTGAATGTCCGGATGGACTTTTGTTGTTTGTCGAAGATGGTGATGGATACCCTGGGGGAATCCGGTGCGTCTTTCAGCCAGTACCGGAAAACGACGCCGTTGGGCGGGTTTTCCCCCGCATTGGGGATGGACCGCTCACGGCGGCGGCGACCGCCGCCTTCCATTCGCCAGGAATCATTCACCGTAAAAACATGCAGATGTGACCCCAGGGAGTCCGGGGACATTTGTTGCAGCAGGCTCAGGTCATCCAGCGCCCAGAAAGCGCGGCCCTGGGTCGCAATAAGCAGGTCGTTATCCTTGATCGTGAGGTCCGTCACCGGAACCACCGGCAGGTTGAGTTGGAATGGCCTCCAATGCTCTCCGTCGTCAAAGCTGATATACATCCCGTATTCGGTACCGCAATACAGTAGCCCCGGCCTGCGCCGGTCGGCACGGACGACGCGCGCGAAATGCATGGGATCGATCCCTTTGGTGATCAGCTTCCAGGTCTTTCCATAGTCTTCCGTCTTGAAAATATAGGGCGTGTAGTCGTCGAGGCGGAAGCGCGTGCCCACGAAATAAGCGGTCCCCGGTTTATAGGGGTCCGTCTCGACACAGTTCCACAGGGTCCATTTGCCGGCCTGCGGTGGCGTCACATTGTCCCAATGGCCGCCACCGTCCTTGCTGACGTAGATCAGCCCATCATCGCTGCCCGTCCACAACAGGTCCTTCTCCAACGGCGATTCCGTAGCCGTATAGATCGTGCAATAATATTCCGCGGAAGAATTGTCTTTGGTGATCGGGCCACCGCTGGGCCCTTCTCTGAACTTATCGTCAGTCGTCAGGTCGGGACTTATCGCCGCCCAGCTCTGCCCTTCGTTTTCCGTAACGAAGAGCCGGTTGCCACCTGCGTACAATCGGTGCGGATTGTGGGGAGAAAAGAAAATGGGGTAATTCCACTGAAACCGATATTTCACGGAATCGGCGCCGGAGCCCATAGGGTTATCGGGCCATACGTCGATGGCACGGCTGTCGCCGGTCCGATGGTTTACCCGCCCGAGGAAACCGCTGTAGTTACCGCCATAGACGATGTCAGGGTTGAGTGGGTCGGCCACGATGTAGCCCGCTTCGGCACCGGCCGTCGGTTCCCAATCCCGCTCCGTAATAGCCGGACCTGCGGTTCTGCTCCTGATGCGAAGGCTGGAGTTGTCCTGCTGCGCCCCCAATAAACGATAAGGAAAAGCATTGTCGGTGGATACCCGATATATTTGCGCGGTAGGCTGATTATCCACGGAACTCCAGTCGCTCCCGCCGTCGAAGCTGACCTGTGCGCCGCCATCATCAGCAAGAATGAGACGGTGGCCATCCGCCGGATCGATCCACAGGTCATGGTGGTCACCATGTGGTGAAGGCAACGCCATGAACGTTTTTCCTCCATCCAGGCTGCGCATCAACTCGACGTTGGGACAGTAGACGATGTTTTCATTTTTGGGATCCACGTACACCCGGTTGAAGTACCAGGCGCGTTGCTTGATCTCATTGTCCGAATTGAGGCGAGTCCACGTCTCACCCCTGTCCGGACTGACATATAATCCGCCTTCCGCGTTTTCTATCATGGCGAATACCTTGTCGGGATCGGATGCCGACAAAGCGATATTCACAACACCCCAGACCCCCTTCGGCAAGCCTTTGTGCGCGGACAAATTGGTCCAGGTCTCGCCTCCGTCGATACTCTTGTATAAACCGCTGCCTTCCCCGCCGCTCTCCATGCTATACGGCGTCCGCTTCACCCGCCACATGCCCGCGTACAGCACGGAAGGGTTACCGGGCTCCATGACGATCTCCGAGCAAGCGGTCTGGTCGTTGACAAAAAGGACACGCCGCCAGGATTTGCCTCCATCGGTGGTCTTGTATACGCCCCTTTCCGTATTGGGGCCGAATAAATGCCCCATCGCGGCGACCCATACTATATCGGGGTTTTTGGGATGGACTACGATCCGGGCGATATGACGGCTGTCCTTAAGACCGAGGTTTTGCCAACTGCGGCCGCCATTGTCCGTGCGCCAAATGCCGCCCATGTTTTCGGAGACATTGTTCCGCAACGTACTTTCCCCCTCTCCGGCATATACGATGGTCTCATCGCTTGGAGCAACAGCCACCGCGCCCACGCCACCGCCGAAAAACCCGTCGGAGACATTTTTCCAGTTGCTGCCACCGTCCGTCGTCTTCCAAAGTCCGCCTCCCGTCGCCCCGAAATAGAAAATATTTTTATTGGTCATGCTGCCGGAAACTGCATCCGCCCTGCCCCCTCGGAAGGGGCCGATCAGCCTATATTTCAGGGGAGCGAAGAATATGGAGTCGATCTTCTGTGCGAAGAGCGAGCCCGGCAACAGCAACAGCAAAAAGTAAGTCAGCCGTTTCATTTATTTAATTTTTATTAAATCAAGACCCGCAGCCTTCAACTGCGTATTCAGTGCGGGTAAATCTTTCTCCTGTATTTGTTTCCAGGCGGCCATCGTTTGTGCGGCCGCCATTTCTGTCGCCTTCAGGCCATCGATCACTTGCGTGGTCGGCGGTTCGTCGGCCCCTTCCAGGATGGAAAATACTCCTGTATAATCGCCCTGCAACTGACCAAACGTCTTCACCTTCGTGCTGGAGGCCGCACCTCTCCTTCGGCCGCCGGCTCCTTCCAACTGCGCGGCCTTCGCATCCAGGTCCTGTAATGCCGTGGTGAATGCACCCGAACTATGTTGCAGCAGCGTCGCCAGTTCGGACCTGAGCCCGCGCACCTCGTCATAGGCCTGCATCGCGGCCTGCCGTCCTTTATAGGCCTGCAGAGCAAGATCGTGTTGCTGTTGCAGGACAAGCAAAGGCGTTTTTACGCGAGGGTCCATCCGAACCGTCAGCGGCTGTGTGTACGTTTTGCCGTTTACGGTCAACTTAACGGTATAGACACCGGGCATCGCCCAGGGCGATGTGGCTGCGGGGGCGGTATTGGCGTAGATGGCGCCGATCGGATATTCAGCCGGTACATTCAAGGGTTGATAGTGCAGGTCCCAGATCATCCGGTGCGGCCCCGCCTGGGAGGATAGTACCTGTTGCGGCCGGATCCAATAGGTGGGGATATTCACATCTGGGATCGTATACATCGTGTCGGTGCTGGCAAAATGGCGGACCAACCTGCCCCGGGCATCGGAGATATCGAGTGTCACCGGTCCGGCGGCTCCTTCCTTCACATAGTAGTCGATCGCCGCACCGTCCGGGGGATTCTCTCCCCCGGGTTCGTCCCCCGGCAGCGGAGTATCCGGCCACATATCCCATCGGACGCGAATGGCAGGCGCAGGCTTATATAAAACTGTTGGCTCCGTTGCCGTCATTTGCCGGAGCGGCGCAATATCATCGAGGATCCAAAACGAACGGCCATGGGTACCCACCACTACATCGTCGTCTTTGAAAACGAGGTCGCGGATGGACGTCGCCGGCATGTTCAACCGCAAAGGACTCCAGTGTGCTCCGTCGTCAAAGGAAATCAAAACAAATCTTTCGGAGCCGGCCAGCAGCATTCCTTTGCGCCGCGGATCTTCCCTGACGACATTGATGGGGTCGTCCGGCAGACCAGCATCGATCTCCGTCCAGGTACGTCCCCCGTCATGCGTCTTAAAAATATGCGGATGCATATCGTCCAGCCGGATGCCATTGATCGCGGCGTAAGCCGTCCCGGCGTCCGAGTGACCGGCATCGATCAGCGAGACCTTGCTCCAGTCTGGAATCCCGGGCGGCGTCACGTTCTTCCAGGTCTTGCCGCCGTCGCGGGTAACATGGATCAACCCGTCGTCGGTGCCCGCCCAGATCGTCAACGGATCCACGGGTGATGGGGCAACCGTATAAATAACGCCGCGTCGTGGCATCTTCGTCAGACTTTCGGTATTGTAAATGCCAACACTGGCCGGGACGGCCCAGGTTTCGCGGCTGAGATCAGGGCTGATCACCTGCCAGGAATGGCCTCCGTTGCTGGTTTTGAACAATACATTGCCGGCAAAATAAAGCGTATGGGGGTCAGTCGGTGAAAAGAGCACGGGAGCTGTCCGAAGAAAGCGGTATTTGCCGCTTCGAACAGCCTCGGGAGCAATATTCTGTATCTGGCCCGTTCGTTTGTCATAGCGGGTTATCTTTCCGCCGTAAATAATATTGGGGTCCAGCGGATCGGGCGCGACATAGCCGTATTCCTCCACACCCACCGGGTGCCATTCGCGGAAGGTAATCTGACCATCGTTGCCGCGGGAAGCGATCCCGATAGAGCCGCTTTCCTGCTGGCCACCGTATACATTGTATGGAAAAGCATTGTCGGTGATCACGTGATAGAACTGCGCCGTCGGCTGGTTGTACCAGGAAGAGAAGGTATGTCCGCCATTGACGGTGACGATGGCGCCCTGGTCACAGGCGACCAGCATAATTTCCGGATGATCGGGATTGATCCAAAGGCGATGATAGTCATCGCCGCCCGGGGCGCCCTTAAAAGCATTCCAACTGGCCCCGCCATCGACCGATTTCCAGACAACGACGTCCGCAGTATAAACGATATCTTTATTTTTCGGGTCGGCCTTTACTTCGGCGAAATCGTCCCCGCGACCCCAGAAACGCTGGTCACTATTCAATTTCTGCCAGGATTCGCCGCCGTCGTCGCTTCGATAGATACCACCATGTGCGCCGGCCTCCACCGTGGCGTAGAGACGGCTGGGATCGGACGGCGCAATACAAAAGCCGATACGCGAAAGACCCTGGGCGGTAGTCGGCAATCCTTGCGTCAACTGATGCCAGGTGTTGCCCCCGTCGGTGGATTTAAATAAACCGCTGTTCGGGCCGTTCCATGCCCCATTCTCCCAGGGGCCCTGGCGCCCGGCCCACAAGTCCGCATAGACAATCTGCGGATTCGTCGGATCAAGGGTCACCTGCACGGCCCCGGTATTCTCATCCTTGTACAGGACCTTTTCCCAGGTCTTACCGCCATCCGAACTACGGTATACACCCCTTTCGGGATTTGGGCCGTATGGGTGGCCCAGCACGGCGACGAAGACCCGGTCAGGGTCATGTGGATCGATTGCCAGGCCGCCCATCTGCTGACCCGCTGCAAGTCCCAGGTGCGTCCAGGTTTTGCCCGCGTCGGAAGACCGGTATATCCCGTCGCCTACGGACAGGTCGGGACGCTGGATGCCTTCCCCGCTGGCCACGTAAACGATATTCGGATCCGAAGGTGCCACGGCCACATCCCCGATCGAGCCCGTGGACTGACCATCGAAGATGGGATCCCACGTCCGGCCAAAATCGGTCGTTTTCCAGACGCCCCCATTATTGACGCCAATATAAAACACATTGGGCTGCTGCGGCACCCCGCATCCGCCGACGGTTCGACCGCCGCGATGGGGGCCGATCATGCGCCAGCGAAGGTTGCCGAACAACGAGGTATCGATATCCTGTGAAAGCGCTGAACCCGTGAATCCGAGTAGCAGCAGGGCGGAAACCACCGGGCGCAGCCGGGGAGCCCAATTCCCAAGTAATTTTCTCATGTTGTGATAATTGCCAAAAAATTACAACTTGATTACCTTTCCATCGATACCGTTCTTCAACTTTTATCCATATTTCTCAGGTGCCTGGTCCTGAGTTTGCTCAAGAACTCCGGAGATATGCCAAGGTAGGATGCAATATAATGCTGGGGCACGCGTTGGGGAATGGTCGGATAGCGCTTTATAAATTCGAGATATTTTTCCATCGCTGAAAAGGTAACGGTTCTGAACAACCTGCTTTGAACCGTCGAAAGATGGCGTTGTATCATAAGGCGGAACATCCTTTCAAGCTTGGGCACTTCTGCTAAAAGCCGCTCTTTTGATTGCCGCGAAAGCATTAAAAGCGCGCAATCTTCCAATGTTTCAATATACATACTGCTGACCTTTTGATCCTCGAAACTGGTAATATCGCTGACCCACCAATCTTCAATGGCAAACTGAAGGGTTAGTTCAGCTCCATGGTTGTCGATATAATACTCGCGGATGCAGCCCTTGATTACATAAGCTTCAAAATTGCAAATATTGCCTGCTTGCAGGAGCATTGTTTTTTTGGGTATCACTTTATACTGCAGAATCGAATTAAAATATTCCAATTCCCACGCTGATAAACTAACACACTTTAAAACATATGCATTAATATTTTGAAACATTATTGATAATTTCTTGTCCCAGTTCAATGGATTTTGGCTAAAGCAGGTCCAAATTTACATTATGGAAACTATCATAAATAAAATGTTTACCGAAATCGAAAACCTTATACCGGTCTACATGCAAAACCCCGAAGATAGAAACATTGCCAACGGCAACGTCGCTGTTTGCATCATAGCCGAAAATGGAATGGTGTTTGGCAGAATGCTGGGAACCAACAAACCCAGGCAAAGACAATCTTATAAAATCGCCTGGACTAAGGCAAGCCAGGTTTGGCTGACGGGCGTTAAAACCGGCGAGTACGAAAAAATGGTTTTTAACGGGCTCGCTGAAGAAAATGGCAATGGCATAGAAGCCCCTGATCTGATAGGATGGCAGGGTGGCCAACCGCTTATCCTGCCTGACGGTTCAAAGCTTTCGGTTGGTTTTAGCGGCTTCAGAGGCATCATTGACCTTGAAATAATGGTAAAAGCACTTGACAAAGCAACCGAAGTTTAACGATATGCCCTACCTACCCAACCCCACCCGTTACAAAAGTATGCAATATCGCCGTTGCGGTAAAAGCGGTTTGTTGCTACCAGCCGTGTCGCTGGGCCTTTGGCATAATTTCGGCGGTATCGATACGCTGGAAAATGGACGTACTATTTTAAAGCTGGCTTTTGATAACGGCATAACGCATTTTGATTTGGCGAACAACTATGGCCCACCGACCGGTTCGGCTGAAGAAACCTTCGGTAGAATTTTTAAGGATGACTTTACAACATACCGTGATGAGTTGATAATCTCGACAAAAGCAGGTTGGAGAATGTGGGATGGGCCGTATGGGGATTGGGGATCAAAAAAATACCTGGTTGCCAGCTTGGATCAAAGTTTGAAGCGTATGGGCTTGGATTATGTAGATATATTTTATCACCACCGTCCCGATTCCCAGACGCCCCTGGAAGAAACGATGGGCGTCCTTGACCTTATTGTACGACAGGGGAAAGCCCTGTATGTGGGCATATCAAGTTATAATGCCATCGAAACAGAAGCCGCTATCAGGGTATTAAACCGGCTTGGTACGCCGTGCCTGATTCACCAACCAAGATATTCGATGTTCGACCGTTGGATAGAAGACGGCCTACTGGATGTGCTTGAAGGCAACGGCATTGGCTGTATCCCGTTTTCTCCGTTGGCACAGGGCCTCCTGACCGACAAATATTTGAAAGGTATCCCCGAAGGCTCAAGAGCTGCAAGCCACAGGGGGAACGGCGCCATTGATGAAAATGGGATTACCGATGAAAAAATTGCCAAGGTGATCAGGCTTAATGAAGTCGCCCTGGCGCGCGGACAAAACCTGGCTCAAATGGCACTTTCGTGGATCTTAAAAGACGACCGCATTACCTCCGTGTTAATCGGCGTAAGTAAACCCGAACAGGTTTCGGATTCACTTAAATGTCTTGAAAATATCTCATTTTCAACCGATGAGCTCGAAAGAATAAATAGCATTTTATGAAAAATATACTGCTCATTATGGCGGCTTTCACCCTGAGCCGCCATTACGCTTCAGCCCAGACAACCATCGACCATAAGGTCGATAGCTTACTTGCCAAAATGACATTAGCCGAAAAAGTAGGGCAGATGACTAACCTGGTAATAGATGTTATTTCAAAAACCGGTCCATCGGGTAAGGTCACCGAACCCCACGAGATCGATGAACAAAAACTGGAAGAAAGAATACTGAAATATCACATCGGCTCGTTTCAAAACGTTGCAGGGCATGCTTATGACCGTAAACATTGGTACGAAATCATATCGGCCATACAGCACGTAGCGATGCAGGACAGGCTTAAAATACCTGCATTATATGGCATCGATGCCATTCATGGCGTTACCTATACTTTGGGCAGTACCTTGTTCCCCCAGGAAATTGCTATGGCTGCCACTTTTAATCCCGAACTTATTCAGAAAGCGGGCGAGATCTCCGCCTACGAGACCCGCGCCAGCTATATCCCCTGGAATTTTTCCCCGGTTTTGGATGTGGCTAAGGTCCAGGCCTGGCCAAGGGTATACGAAACTTTTGGCGAAGACCCTTACCTGGTAAAAACAATGGGGGTCGCTATTATTAAAGGCTACCAGGGGAATAGTGTAGGCGACAAGTTCCATGTCACCTCGACGATGAAACACTTTTTAGGGTATGGCGATCCGTTGAGCGGCAAGGACCGTACACCTGCCTGGATACCTGACCGTTATATGCGCGAGTATTTTTTACCGCCATTTATTGAAGCGATAAAAGCGGGGTCACGTACATTAATGGTAAACTCATCCGAGATTAACGGGGTCCCAGTGCACTCCAGTAAATATTTGCTCACGGATGTACTTCGCAAGGAATTAAAGTTTGATGGTATCGTAATTTCGGATTGGATGGATGTTAGTTACCTCCATACCCGCCATCACGTCGCCGCGACCGAAAAAGATGCTGTAGCGCTGGCTGTCAATGCCGGCCTCGATATGTGTATAGTGCCTTATGACTATAGTTTCTACAATTATCTGATTCAATTGGTTCATGAAGGCCGGGTGCCCATCTCGCGGATTAATGAATCGGTCAGGCGGATACTGCATGTTAAATATGAGTTGGGGTTGTTTGACCGGCCTATCGGAAACCCGGAAGACTACCCTGATTTCGGCTCGGATAAATTCAAAGCTATTAGCCGCCAGGTAGCAGTTGAGTCAATTACATTGCTTAAAAACAATAACCACGTACTGCCGTTACAAAAGAGCATTCGGGTGCTGGTAACCGGTCCGACAGCCAATACTATGCGCTCGCTTGACGGCGGCTGGAGCTACACCTGGCAGGGCGAGCAGGATGATAAGTATGCGGCCGAAAAAAACACGATTTTGGAGGCCATCGAACAAAAAATCGGCAAACAAAATGTGGTATATGAAGCAGGGGCAGACACGGCTGTAGACTCGGCAAAACAAGTGGACGCAATAGTGCTTTGCCTTGGCGAATCGTCTTACACGGAAAATTTAGGAAATATCGACGATCTCGACTTGCCGTCAGCTCAGATTGAATTGGCGCAACAACTGGCAAAAACCGGAAAACCCGTTGTGCTAGTATTGGCAGAGGGAAGGCCGCGCATAGTCACGCCGGCAAACGATGCCGTTGCAGCTACCCTGATGGCTTATCTGCCCGGAAACGAAGGTGGCAATGCTGTAGCAGACATCTTATTCGGCGACGTAAACCCCTCCGGGAAATTGCCTTTCACCTATCCGAGATCCCCCAATGCACTGGTCAACTATTACCGCAAAAACATCGAGAATGGCAATGGGGATGACTCGCATGGTTATAATCCGCTATATGAGTTCGGCTTTGGATTGAGTTATACCACCTTTCAATACCATAACTTACGGGCAGACAAACCCGATCTTAAGGATAATGGAACGCTGACCATCCATGTTGATGTAACCAATACGGGGGGACGAGACGGCAAGGAGACCGTCTTGCTGTTTATCAGTGAGCTATATGCGTCCATCACCCCGGATACCAAGCGTTTAAGGGCATTCGATAAGATCGACCTAAAGGCCGGGGAAACCAAAACGGTTACTTTTAAAATTAGCGCCAGGGATATTGCCTACGTAAATGATAATGGCAAAACAGCAGCCGAACCAGGCGAATTTAAAATCCAAATTGCAAATCAAACTTTAGGCTTCAAGTATGCCACATCAAAGCAATTCAACAAACAAACAGATGGTAAATTGTAATACACTAGTCATATTGGCGGTCCTTTCCTGGAATACTTCGTATGGTCAGCGATATATGGGCAAACCATTTATTGATTCTTGCACCATGACATTCAAACCATACCCGGCCGACTACAATGTGCCCTATATGATCTGGGAGGAGAAGGTGTCGCTTATCATGACACCGATAGTATCAATCAGGGGAGCGGGAAGCTAAATCCAGCCGACGGCGACTATTTAAACGAATTCCGAATGAAAGAAGGCGTTGATATATCCTACACTAAATTTCGGGAACCTCCCATAGACAACAATGCTTATAATTTGGTAATGCCATCAAAGGATCAACTTTATGTCGGTTGGACTGCACAGGGCGAGTGGATAAAATACACCGTTTTAGTAAAGGAAACGGGAACATACGCACTTGGCATTATGTACACATCAAATCAAGGCGGGAAGGTGTCAATTTCGGTAAATGATATTGATGCAACAGGCCCCGTTGATATTCCATCGACTTATGTAAAAGCTGATCCTGTAAATTGGCGGCAATGGCACCACTGGAACTATTTAAAAGATTTTTCGCAGATAAAATTGAATAAGGGTATTCAAATCATCACCTTATACACAAGGGAAACAGGCCAAATGAATTATGCCTATATTGATTTTACACGCTTATGAAATTAAGGCCTGTCCGTGGTTACATCCTGCGCCAGCGTGGCATCATCTCCGCGTTCGCCCATACGCTTATCCAGTGAGAACAAAGCGCTGTGCGTAGCATCCTTCCCGCCGGCCACCCGGATCATATCCAACAGTTCGATGGCAAGGTTTTCTTCTTCCGTCTGTTCTTTGACAAACCATTGTATAAAATTCCAGGTCGCCCAGTCTTCCTCTTCCATACTCTGTTTCACCAGCTTATAGATCCACTCCGTATTCTCCACTTCGTGCTTGAATACCTTTTCAAAGCAGTCATTGACACTCGTCGGATTTGCCGAAGGCGCGGGGATCTCCGAAATCGTCACTTTCCCACCGCGTTTAAGGATATACTCCAGGAACTTCATCATATGATCCCGCTCTTCCTTTGAATGCCGGAAAAGGAAGTTCGAAATACCTTCATACCCCTCGTTATCCGCCCAGCAGCCATAAGACAGGTAGATCTGTGACTGAAGGTTCTCCTTGTTCATCTGTGCATTCAGGGCTGCCTGCATGGTCTTTGAAAGTCGATTTGAGTCCATAGTAGCAATTTTTCGGTAAGTTAGTGAAAGGCGGGAACTTTTTAACAAGGATCGCCCATTTGTATAAGCCCCATCAGTAAATGGAGCACGGCCACCACCCTTTTCAACTCGGGAAGCTGGTAAAAATCGGCATAGGATTTGGGACAATGGAAACTAAATCCCCTTTTCGCATTCGGCGACAATAGCTCAACCTTATACCCAGTACCATCCGCCACAAGCATAATACCCTTATCCGCATCAATCTTCCTTTGCTTTACCATTTGAGTTATTTGCATATCGTCCATCGACGTGATGCTTTGCAAACTATCGGCGTTCAACGCGGCAAACAAAGCGCTATAATTATCTATTTGTACCACCCCGCTATCCACTTCCACCTTTCCTCTAATCCCATTCCTGGTAAAAATGTATTTTTCGGCACTCCAAATGCCCTTTTTATTTGTAATGAGTAATAAATATAATTTCGAGATAATTGTCGGACCACTTCCAAAATAGAGGCGCAATTGAAAGTCATATCCGCTCAGTTTCTCCTGATTGATCAATGTCAAATCGGAGGTATTATATATTTTGTAAGTACTGTCGTTATTAAATTGCAGGAATTGGCCCCGGGATTGAAGTGAAATAATTCCGAAGAGTATCAAAAGGAGCAGCTTATTTTTCATGAACGGGTTATTTATGTACATCATATTCCACATAGCCCTCCGCCGCCCGCCTTGGCGCACGGTCCACATAAAACTGCCGGTCCTCGGGGGCCCAGGTCGACAGGCCATCCACGTAACGGTTGTACATGCAAAAGGCCGCAGTTATCAGTACGGTGTCGTGGATTTCCCGATCGGTAGCGCCCAGTGCCTTCGCCTTTTCGATCTGAACGGCAGTGACAGACGTGCCTCCCTTTTGCACACTGGCGGCAATGCTCAACAACGCCTTCATCTTATCTGACAGCATGGACGTGGCCGGGTTAGCCTTGATCGCATCGATACACGGCATGTCGCAACCCAGGTAGTGCTGCGCGAGGCTGCCGTGTACATTCTGGCAAAAGAAACAATCGTTCAAAGAAGAGACATACGTGCCGATCAATTCTCTTTCCCCGCGGGACAGCGTGTTGTTGTCATCTCTTAAGAGGACCTCGGCCAACTCGTTCAGTGGTTTTGCTGTTTCCGGGCGGTAGGCCATCGGGCCCCTGATGCCCGGCAGATCATTCCCAAGATCAATGTGCGCCATAATCGTTTATTTATACAATTGGTTGTGGTAATACATATCCTTTCGCCATCCGGCGCCCCATTTCTTCATAAACCGCCGGGTCGGTGGGAGTCAGGCTGCCCAGCCCATCCACGTAGCGGTTGAACATGGAAAAAGAGGCCGCGATCAGCACCGTATCGTGGATTTCCCGGTCGTCCGCGCCCTGTTCACGGGCCGAGGCAATGTCCGCCTCTGTGACGCCGGACCCCGATACCTGTACCTTTCCGGCAATGGTCAACAGCGCCTGCATCTTCCCGGTCAGGGGAGCCTTTTCCACATCGGCCAACGTCGCGTCTACGATGGAGCCCTCTTCGCCGTAAAGGCATCTGGCCGCTGCGGCGTGGCTGTTCATGCAAAACCCGCATTGGTTTCGGGAAGAGACATAGGCAGCGATCAATTCCCTTTCCGCCTCTGTCAGCGGTGAATCGCCCCTTAACAAGACCTGTGCAAGTTCATATAAAGGCTTGCCGGTCTCTGGCCGGAACAACACCAGGCTCCTGATGCCCGGAACGCCTTCCGGGACGTTGATATATGCCATACTACCCGTTTTGTGGATGGGATTTTTCCGAGGCGGCCCAGGTAGCTATCCATCCGATTAAAAAAATAAAGGAGAAAATAAAAAGGGTATTGCCATACCCTCCAAAGAGACTGACCAGCGCCCCGACAAAAAAGACGGCAATCGCCGTGAACAGCCTTCCTACGTTAAAACAAAATCCCGTCGCCGCCGCACAGACCGCGGTTGGAAATAATTCCGGGATGTAGGCGGACAGCGCCCCCTGGCTGATGCCGAAAAAGACGGCAAGTACGGCGATCTCCGCATAGGCGATCCCTGAAAAAGCATGGTTCACTTTGAAAAGGAGGAAGGCCATGCCAAAGCAGACGGCAAAACACAGTTGCATTGTCCGCCGCAAACCGATACCGTGGGCAACCCAGCCGGAAATAAAGCCGCCGGTCAGCCCGCCGGCGCCCATCATCATCATGCTGATCCCCCGCTGATGCTGTGCATCAGAAGACCCCGACAGGCTTTGCACCCAGGTAGGCAACCAGGAAAAAATGGCCCACATGCCGATCAACATGGTCCCGAAGATCAGGCTGCCGATCCATAGGTTTTTCCGGTAGCCGGCGGCCAGGAACCCACGCCGTGGCTTTTCAGCCGTCTTCCATTTTCCCGATTCTTTCAAAAAGAATAAAGCAGCTGCAGCTGCTAGCAATGGAATAATACCTGTTAGAAAAGCCTGCCGCCATCCGGGCAACAAATAATTGATGAGCCCGGCTGAAAAAATTCCTACAGGAATGGAAATGGAAAGAATCCCAAGGGCAACAGCACGGGGCTTTCCCGTCCACGCCTCCGAAACCATGATCGTGGTAGTGACCAATATCCCGCCAACTCCGAAACCCGATAAGAAACGGCAAACAACCACCATTTCCCAGGAAGGGGAAAGGGCGGTCAAAACGGTGAAGAAGCCGTAGCACAGCGTTGACAGTATCACCGAACGTGCCCTGCCGATCCGGTCGCAGATCAATCCCCAGACGACACCCCCGAACATCCACCCGAATATGAAAATGGAATTGATAAACGCGCCAATGGCATTCAATTTCGTAGCCGTCACCTGGCCTACCAGGTCTTTGACGGCCACCGGAAGGTACACCGACATCAGGGTGGAAACGACACCCCCGAACACGCTGCTCACGAAACAGATCGTGAAGAGGGCCGCGTTTGAAGTGCGGTCAGTAGATATATACCCGGTCGTGATTGCAGAGGTCAAGCTATTTCTTTTTCAAATGGTCATACCCGTTCGGGAGGCGGTTGTAGCCATGGTTCTTCAGGCGTTCCCCTAAACCCTGATAGAAGGCCGGGTCCGAAGGCGCTACCGTGGCCAGTCCATCCACATACCTGTTGTACAGACAAAACAAAGCGGCGATCAGCACGGTATCGTGGATCTCCAAATCGGTCGCTCCCTCCGCCTTTGCTGCGTGGACGGCCTGCGGCGTCACATTTTTTCCGCCCGACTGGACCAGCGCAGCGATCTTCAGCAAGGTTTTCATTTTATCGCTGACCGGAGCGCTGTCAATATCCCGCTTGACAGCTTCCGAAGTCGAGTGTTCATTTAACAAGATATTCGCGGCGGCCGTATGCGCTGCTGTGCAAAACCGGCATTGGTTCCGGGAGGATACGAGGGTAGCGATCAATTCGCGTTCGCCTTCCGTTAAAGAGGAGGGGCCCCGTAACAGTACCTGAGTCAGCTCCCGGATAGGCCCCGCGCTATCCTGGCGGTATTCGAGCAGTCCTGTAATCCCGGGCAGGTGATCCTCCAGTGGAATGTGTGGCATATATCTCCAAAATAGGCGATTTTATTGACTCCGCAATGCAGGGAAAAGCCTGTCGGGGCAGCCATGAGAAAAATTTTCCACAAGTCGCCGAAAGGTATAATAAAAGTTTGGCCCGATTTTCTAACAATAACTTCATAAAACAATAATAATGGGCAATATCGAGGTCGTCATAGAAACTCCAAAAGGCAGTGCTCAGAAATACGATTATGATCCGAAAACTCATTTTTTCAAAATGAGTAAGATCCTTCCCTCCGGAATGGTCTTCCCCTATGATTTTGGCTTTATCCCCGATACTAAGGGTGAAGACGGCGACCCCCTTGACGTAATCGTCCTATCCGAATTCAAGAGCTTCCCGGGGGTCATGATCAAATGCCGCATCATTGGCGGTATCAAGGCTGAACAATCCGCTGATGAAGGCAAAAAAATGATCCGGAATGACCGTTTCCTTGCCGTACCCAAATGCTCTAATATTTTTGAAAAGATAAAGAGCACCGATGACTTACCCCAGCGGACTATGGATGATCTGGAAGAGTTCTTCGTCGATTACAACAAACTCGAAGGAAAGAAATTCAAGGCCCTGGCGAAAATGGAACCCCGGATGGTTCAACGATTGATTGATAAGAATAAAAGCTAGGTTCCCTTCTTTTCGCCGGGATGCAGTAGTTTCCCGACGAACGTCCGCTTTTTCGGCGTTTGCTTAGCGTTTACTTTAACCGAATTGATATTGATGGAGTTTTCCAGCGAAGGCGACAAGGCCTGGATAAACGCGTTGTACAAT
Source organism: uncultured Chitinophagaceae bacterium (assembly GCA_964544695.1). Lineage (GTDB taxonomy): Bacteria > Bacteroidota > Bacteroidia > Chitinophagales > Chitinophagaceae > Dinghuibacter. The sequence continues at coordinate 34,505 of CAZJDB010000016.1, read as the reverse complement.
ACCTGTCCAATGATCTCCAGGATGTTTACGTTCGGAGCCTTCAGGTTGCCTTCGAATTCGACCTTCGTCGCCAGTTGGTCTTTTCCATGATTCTTGAATATCCACGCGATCGATCCCACTATCGCTTCCCAGGCGATCTTCACGGGCTGATTTTTGTCCTGCTCCCAGTTCACTACCTTCAGGTCCTTGACAATCGGCTTAGTATACCCTCGGATCACGTTATCCTTTGTCGCCGCTTCCATATAAATGCTGATATTCCCGGACTTTACGTCCAGCTTCGCATATGCCTGAAGAAAATTGTTCAGGTCGGTAATGTCCAGCGAGACCAATTCGGCCTTAGCCTCGAATACGGGGATCTTGCTCAGCACATTCAACCGCATATGCAACGTCGCGTTGCCACCAAATATCCTGGCCGTCGCCTCGGCCGTCGACGGCATGAGTTCTTTATTATTTTTGGCATTCGAGAGATTTTCCGCCAGGATATGGACCTGCTTCATAAAAATGTCCACCTTCGGATCGCTGTAATAATCGTGGTAGTGGATTTCTCCGTCATTTATCTCTAACCGATTTATTTTCAACGGCATGAGGCTCTTCACGACGTCGATCCAGCTCGAATCTATCCCCGTCTGAGAAGTCTCCTCGGTCGGTCCCTTCACAAAATTCAACACGGGATGCTCCGCCCGGATCTTTCCATCCACCGCCCCATGCATCAAGGCACCCCATTCCAGCGAGAGGTCGATTACATCTGCGGAGAAAAAGGGCACCGGCACCTTCCCTCCCGTTTTTTCCAGCTTCGTATCCTTGAGGGTATACGCCCCCCGGATCAATGCCACGTCGATATCCTCGACGTGGCCATAGTATCCTTTAATATGGGACAACTCCCGGTTCACCAGCCTTAGCAGGATATAGGGTAAGGCGATCCGTAAGGCGATCAGCAATACTAAAAGAGACCCAAGAACGATAAGCAGGATCCTCCTGCGTGGTGGGTGTTTCTTTGCCATATCCGGCTATAGATCAAAGGGAGTGCCATCTCAAAGCAGCACGGGCAAATGCGGTAAGTAAAAGTTAACTTCATAAAAAATACTATCCCTTATTTCAAATCATATGAAATCCCCCACGCACTGGACGGCCTCATCCGGGATTTGCAGGTGCATCATATCAATTGGCGGGAAGAAAAGGATCTCCCTCAACCATATATTACCTGTCTCGCCAATACTGAGCAAAATCTTTATTTCTATGTCAATGATCCCATCAAATCCGTAGTGGCTGAAAATGTGGAAATTATTGCCCCACAAGTAGTGATTACAGGCCCTAAATGCAAACCCGTTGGATTGATTTTTGGGAAGGATCACCTGATGGTAAAAGTCGCCTTTTCTCCGACAGGCCTTTACCGTCTTTTGGGCATTGATATGCGACAAACCATAAACAAGGGGATGGATGCTACTTCACTCTGGGGCAATGAAGCGAAAGCCGCCCTGGATGAATTAAGGCTATGTAAGTCGTATGAGGAAATGATGCATATCGTTTGTGCATTCCTTAAAATAAGGGTTGAATCTGGATGTAGGCCTAAAGAGCCAATTGATGATGTCGCCCACCAAATGCTTGACCCCTCTAACGATCATAAGCTGGAAGATTGGGCAGCCAAAGCTTGCCTGAGCCTCCGTCAATTTGAACGCAATTTTACAGTTAGAGTTGGAATCTCTCCCAAGCTTTTTATTCGCATTGTACGATTCGAGCATGCCATGAGGATAAAAAACGAATCCCCCGACAAGAGCTGGGCTCAGATCGCCCTGGAGTGCGGTTACACCGATTCATCGCATCTGCTGCGGGAATTCAGGGAATTCGCGGAGTTCCCGCCGGGTGGCTTTTACCTGAAACCCACCAGCGGGCACAGTGAATTTCCAACCGGATAAGAATGTCGTTTTTTTACCAAGGCGACCACAGGGAGCACACTATTTTTGCTGATGACAGCAAAGGACAACCCTGGGGTATTTATTCCTCCACCCCTAATTTATGCGGCATTTTTTGGAGCGTCGGGTTACCTCCAGAAAAGGCTCTCCATCGGGGGTTCGTTTTTTGACAACCCATGGTCTCGAACGGGCAGCGTGCTACTTCTTATGGCAGCGCTGTATATCCTTTCCAGAAGCCTTGTGCAATTTATCCGGACCAAAAACACCGTAATAACCGTTCGGGCTGCTTCATCGCTCCAAAAGACCGGCATCTACCGGCTTACGAGAAACCCCATGTATTTGGGCCTGGCATTGATTTATCTTGGTCTGGCCTGCTTAATAGGGAAATGGTGGAATATCCTATTATTTCCCCTACTCCTGCTGACCGTACAGGAATTCGTTATCAGGCGCGAGGAAAAATACCTTACAAGAAGGTTTGGCCGGGAATATGATGAATACAGGAATGCGGTCAGGAGGTGGCTTTAGCAGAGCGCCCTGCAATGACGAATGCAATCCCACAATAAGCTAACGCCAAAAAACCGCTGCTCACTTCACCGTTGTGATCAGTTAAGGTATCCGCTATTGCTTTGGGGGTATGGAGAATTATAACCCAAATCAAAATCATTCCCCCCAAAAGGGCGGCGAATAGCCGGCGCCTGATATTCAAAAGAATCGCAAGGCTGGAGCCAAGCAATGCCGCACCGCAAAAATAAATCCAAAACAAATGGCCCGGTATCCAGGAGGGAATATAGTCCATGGCTTCCTTTCCATACACCATATGGTCGATGCCAAAACTGAAGATCGTCAGCGCAAACAGAATGGTCCCAAACGGGAACAGCTTCCTTCTATAGCAGCCGGAAATAACAATCGCGCCGCTGGCCAGGCCAAATTCTTTGGCGGCATTTTCCCAATCTCCATAATGCATGCGATTGGGAGAAACCATCAATTGGTATGGGATAAAGTAAAAACAAAAAACCAGCAGCAGCAGGCATCCCAACAGGAGGGGAACTACCGTGGGTTTAATATTAAATACAATACCTGCCCCCGCTAAGAAAAGGATGGCCCCTGAAACATAAATGAATACGACGTGCTCATTCATCCAGGAATGGTTGGGAGGCAGCATCATGTAAGGAAAGTCCTTGTTATAGATGGTCAGGAACCCCATCGCGGCTATGGCGATGCCAAAGAAAATACGGCCGACGGTAGACAGACTTCTCATATTCGTAAACTGTTAATTGGGTTTGCCTTGGCTGCCCTGATGGTTTGGAAACTTACGGTTAGCAATGCGATAAATATAGCACCCGCTCCGGCCAGGACGAATATCCACCAGTTGATCCCGATCCGATAGGCAAAGCCATCCAGCCATTTATCCATGAAATACCAGGCAACGGGCGAAGCAATCAGGATGGCTATAGCCACCAGCACCACAAAATCCCGGCTGATCAGCACGGCGATATTGGCAACACTGGCCCCGAGGACTTTCCGGATTCCGATCTCTTTGGTCCTTTTTTCCGCGGAGAACTTAACCAGGCCAAATAGTCCCATGCAGGAGATAAAAATGGTAATAAGCATGGCCGTATTCATCAGCGTGGCTGCATTTTGATCTTTCTCGTACAGGAGGGCTATCGATTCGTCATAAAATTGAAACTTAAAAGTCCCGTCGGGGTAGATCGATTTCCATAGCTTCCCGATCTCCATGATCGTAGCCTTTACATTTTCAGGCTGCTTGCCTTTTGCCGACAGTTTGATCCCGAATTCCCCTTCCCTATCCACACGGTTGATGATACACAGCGGCGTTATGGGTGCATGTAACGATTGAGAATTAAAATCAGCGACGACGCCTACCACGGGATAAGGCTTGTTCAACCAGTAAATGGTTTGGCCAATGGCTTCTTCTGGCCTCTTACAACCCATTTCCCTGGACAGCGTCTCATTGATGACAAATTCCGTTACGCTGTCCGAATGCTCCAGGTTCCTTCCAGCCAATAATTTTATCTGGTACAAGGGGATAAAATCCTCGTTGCCGTCTACCTGGCCTACCCTGGTGTCCTTCATTCCCGAATATTGGAATTGTACCACCATGCCACGGGCATTTCCCGGTGGCATCCCTTCCAGAGCTACCCCACCTACACTGGCCATTTCTTTGATCCTTTCAGCTAAAACCCTGGCTTTCGACAGGCTGTCCCCTCCTGGCATCCCCACCGTGATGATGGCGTCCGACTTGAAGCCAAGATCCTTATATCGTACATAATTCAACTGCCCGGCTATGACGATGCTGCCAATGATAAATACCAGGGATATGGAGAATTGGAAGACGATCAACCCTTTCCGCAGGTACCATTTTTCGCTGCCCTTTTGAATGCCGGTCCCTTTCAGGCTGGAAACGGGGAAATTGGACGCCAGCGCCCGGGCCGGGTAAATACCGGCCAACAACGTTGTAGCCAGGGTAACCAGAACGAGGAAAATCAGGGTGGAAGGACTAAAAAGGTGAAATGCCAATCCGGGTGGCAGAAACGACCGGAATTCCCCGAGAACGGGATTTACCAGTAAAACGGCCAATACCATGGCCAGGAAAGTAACCAGGAACGTCTCGATCAGGAACTGCGAGATGACACTTGCCTTGCTACCGCCCAGTATCTTTCGGATGCCGATTTCCTTGGACCTTTGAATCGACTGAACGGTGGATAAGTTGACGAAATTGATCACCGCAATCATTAAAATAAAGATGGCGATCCCGATCAACACGTATAAAGTGGGCCGGTGTGCCGTCCTTGTTGTATTCTCTATGATATCGACGTTGAAATGTATATCGGACAAAGGTTCCAGCCAGAGTGCCATTTTCAAACCGGGATCGGCATGACGTTTAACCAGGGTCGCCATTTGGGCATTGATTTGGGCCGGCCGGGCCCCTTTGGACAGTTTTGCAAACGCCAATATGGGCATATCGTGCGGATACCAGGAATCTAAACTAACCGTGTTCCGCAGGGGATCGCTTTGGAGTGTGCTGAAGGAAATAAAATCGGTGAATGGAAAATCGGTATTTTGATCCCAGTCCTTTACAATGCCCGACACCTGGACGCGCAGTGAATCGTACATGACGATCCTGCCCAAAAACGCGTCCAAAGGACCAGGGCCGAAATATTTGCGGGCCTTGGATTCTGAAAGTACAACGGTGAAAGGATTGGTAGATTCGCTCCCTGCCAGCCATTGGTAACTAAAAACGGTAAACCAGGTTGGTTGTGCAATAACGGCCCCCCCGTCAAAATCCTTCGCCGGCATATTTCCACCGGGGACGCTTATTTTCGCGCCAAAAGGCATGACACCGGCGAAGGCATCCAGTCCCGTCAATTCTTTCTGGGCCAGGAAGGGGACGGGAAAAGGGACCCGGGCAAAATGGAGCTTTTCGCCGGTGCTTTCGGTATTGTCCTCCATGATGCGGTAGATACGGTCTTTATCCGGGTGGAAGCTATCAAAGCTGAATTCGTGTCGGGCTATCAGGTAAATGGCGACGAAAGCACAGATGCCCAGGGTAAGCCCGAGTACATTAATGATCGTGTACCCCTTATACCTGGTCAGGTTACGCCAGGCAGTTTTGAAATAGATTCCCAGCACGCTTACATTTTCAGTAATTTAATAATATTTCTCATCATGAAAGCATTAAACGTTTCCGTCGTCGTTCACATTACCGACCTGAATCGGTCCATCAATTATTACAAGACAATTTTAGGCTTCACCGAGGACTTCAGACATGCAGACTATGCGGGCATATTCCGGGATAATGTCAGCATTCAATTGTGCGGACCCACCAACCAGGGACAGAAAAAGACACCCGGCGGCGCGCACTTTTGTATCGACTGCGATGAGGTAGATGCCTACTTCGAGGACATTTCGAACAAAGGGGCTTTTATCGAGGTGCCGCCCGGGGACCGATACTATGGCGTACGCGATTTTGCCGTCAACGATCCCGATGGCAATACCCTCGTTTTTGGCACACCTGTGTTGTCACTGTAATCTTATAAAAGCATAGGGCTTTTCCTGGGTAATCGTCAACCCAGAGACCTTCCCTTCCTTTATGATAACATCCACGGTAGTCCGGATTCTCAGTATATCGGGAAGGTAAAACCGGGTGGTATCTTCGGGCACCCTCAACATATGCCTGCCCGTATGGTTGGAAAGGTCGGCAAATAATCGCCCTCCTTCTTTATAAATGGAAAACGTCAGCTTGGTATTCTCGACGGACCGGTATGTTCCCACGTAAGCCCCCATCCTCCATGGCCCTTCGCAGTAGGGCAACCTTGGCATCGAAATCATCAGCTTTGGCCGGGATCCGGGGATACACAACGGTAAAGCCCTTTAACCCGAACCAGTAAGTGATCAGGCTTAGGGGAAGAAAAAGGGGGTACCAGTGGAAGCGGTCCAGCAACCAATAGGTATACCTTGGAATGACATATGGAACCAGGTAAACCAGCCACAATACCTGAAAAGCGCCAAATACCCAAAGACATTCCCGGATCCAGGCTGCGCCCCGCCGCTCCCTTCGGGGGTGAAGGTACCTTCCGGCGGCTACTATATAACCCGTAAGCGATATCCAACGGGGTATATCGGCATATACATTATACTTGTCAATAATTCGTCCCGCCCGACCGGTATGATCGGGTAACCATCCCACCCAAATTCCAATGAGATACCCCGCGGCAAAGACATACGGAAACAAATCGATCAATACGGGAAGGAAGTGAAGGAAATGGCGCCTTTTCAGGACAAACCCCGGTTCGAGGGTAGCCTGCACATAAAAATATAGCAAAGGGCCGAACGCCATGGGAAGTATGAAGGGGAAAAGGGCGTCCAGCATTTGGCAAAAAGCACTCGACAGGTACCAGGTCTGCTCATTCAGGAATACGTTCAGGCTTGCCAAGGCAATCAGGAATAGCAGTACCCCCATTAACCGCTTTGGCAAGGGATTGCAGGGAGCCCAGCAGGACAAGCGTATTTAATACATTAAGCATAGCTCTATTACCGGGATATCATAGGGGGGCCTGACCTTGGGCATTTTCATGACGACATCGTTGCCTTGGGTGGTATAGACGATCTCCGAGTCATCGTTCAAAAGCTGCGCATACTTTATTTTTCCGGCATAACCGGGAAGAACCAGCGTGCCGCCGGGAGAGAAATCATAACAATGCACGTACAAACGATGCGTCGAGGGATTATAGGTGAGCTTGGTCCCCTCGGGCTGCGGGTACGCGGCAGGCGCGTAAGTACAGTCGTAGATCGCCTTGCTGTTGGCGTGCATCCAATAGGAAAGGCTGTCCAGGGCATGCGTCGCCCGGTAGTCGAATTCCCCACGCGCGGTGGGACCGACATTCAGGATCAGGTTTCCGCCGTTGGCTACTGAGGTGATCAGCAAATCCAACAACTGGCGATGCGTCTTCCAACTCGTTTCATCCCGGTAATAACCCCAGGAACCCGAAAAGGTCTGGCACGTCTCCCAAACTTTCCCCCGGTACGGAAGCAATTCCTGGGTAGAAACCTGCTCGGGCGTTTGGAAGTCTCCCCCGTCGGCATACGTATCATCCAAACCGAGGCGGTTGTTGACGATGATGCCCGGCTGGAGTTTTCGGACCAGCTTGATTAAATCGGTGGCTCCCCAATCCGCAGCATATTTGCCGTGAGGATCCCCTTTATCCCAGGTCCAATCCATCCACAGGATATCGATCTTCCCGTAGTTGGTCATCAGTTCGGTGATCTGGTGCTTGAGGTACTCGCGATATTTGGCCATGTCACGGCCCTTGTTCAGACGGTCGTAATTCGCCTGGCTGGTATCTACTTGAGTCAGGGGATGGGCGTCGTCCATGGTATAGTCGGGGTGGTGCCAGTCGAGCAGGGAATAATAAAACCCCACCTTGAGGCCCTGCGCCCGGAATGCTTCCACGAATTCCCTGACGAGGTCGCGCCTGGCGTGCGTGTTGGGGGCTTTGTAGTCGGTATACTTGCTGTCGAAGAGGCAAAAGCCTTCGTGGTGTTTGGTCGTGAGCACCGCGTATTTCATCCCCGCGGCCTTGGCTTCGGCCGCCCATTTCTTGGGGTCGAAGTGGTCGGGATCGAATTCATCGAAATATTTCTGGTATTCCTCATTGGTCAGGTGTTCGTTGTGCTTCACCCATTCGTGGCGCGCCGCCAGGGAATACAGGCCCCAATGGATGAACATCCCGAATCGGGCATCCGTCCACCACAGCATCCGCTGCTGTTTCTGGGCGGGCGTTTCATCGAACAAATGGGGTTTGCTTTGGGAGAAGGCGGGAATGCCGGAGACGAGAAACACCGCCAGGAAAAATTTGCGCATACGATAAAGGTATAAATTTGATGGTAAAGCCATCCGCATGTATTTTACAAGCCTGCCGGATCATTCCGCCCCAGAACATCATTTTCAACGCCTTATCCAAGAAAAGTCATTGCGATCGTCACGTAGGCTGCCTGTCCATTAAAACCCTTTGGGGGAAGGGTGAGGAATGGTATGCCGTGGCCCTACTCACGGGCGCTTTATCGTAGCCGCTTGTATCTTCTCGATTCTTTGGACTTATTGGTCGCGGAAGCGCGGCTTAGAGGCTTGATCGTGGTCTCCAACGGCATCAAATAATCAGATGTTTATACTATTGGATTGCCGTTGAATTCTCTGTCATTTTACACCATGAAATGGACCTTGTTATTCTTGTCTCTCCTGGGTGTGGTACCTGCTTACGCCTCCCATCGGGGCAATTTTGGTATATTACCTTATGAAGCCACCTCTGAAGATTTATTACATCGACAATATCAAGGTCCTGCTGACCATCCTTGTCGTCCTCCATCATTGCTGTGTTGCGTATGGAGCGCCGGGCGGTTGGTATTACAAGGAAAGCACGACATCGCATTGGGCCCTGGCGCCCATTACCATATTCGTCTGCCTGAACCAGTCCTTTTTCATGGGGTTTTTCTTTTTCCTGTCCTCCTTCTTTGCCGGGTCTTCTTATGACCGGAAAGGTTTCTCGAAATTTGTCGGAGATCGATTATGGAGGCTGGGCATCCCCCTACTTTTTTATTCCTTTATATTTTCCCCTTTCCTGAGCTACCTCGTCAATTATTTTGCCAAGGGCAACCATATCAGTTATGGGAACTACCTGAGTGGATTCGACGGCTGGATCGATTTCGGGGTATTATGGTTTGTGGCTGCCTTGCTGCTGTTTACGCTCGTATACGCCCTGTGGAGGGTACTCTCCAAAAGGGGCGTACCCGAAGGGCTTCCGCTTCCGGGCAGGTCAACGATACTTTGGTTCGCCGCCGGAACGGGTTTGGTCAGCTTCGTCGTGCGCATCTTCTTTCCAGTGGGATGGGTGCTGAAACCCCTGGGATTCCAACCAGGTCATTTCACACAATATATTGTGCTGTTTTGCCTGGGACTCGTGGCCGCTAAAAACAACTGGCTACCCCAGATTCCCGACAATGCGGCCAGGCGTTTCGGTCGGAACGTCCCGCGGTCGTTGCTCATCTTCGTCCTTTTCTTTATCCTCAATATAACCCTGCATACCCCGCAGGAATGGTATTCGGGAGGGTTCCACTGGCAATCGTTACTCTATGCCCTCTGGGAACAATTGGTAGGGTTCTCTATCATCGTGGCGCTCCTGTCTCTGGGAAAAAGGAAGTGGAATGTGCGAACACCCTTATTAGGCCGCCTTTCGCGGAGTGCATTTGCGGTCTATATCTTTCACCCGGTAGTGATCATTTCACTGAGCCTGGCGGTCAGGGGATGGAATGTAGATCCCGCTGTAAAGTTGCTGGTGGTTGCACCATTGGCCGTGCTGGGCAGCTTCCTGCTGGGCGCCCTGGTGACCGAGATTCCCGGGGTAAAAAAAGTGATCTAAACCAGGGTCCACAACAAATCCGTCTCGAGCTTGGAGGGATCCTCGTTCCAATGCCCATAAAGTTCCAGATATGGCAAACCCACTGCTATCCCTTCGTTTTTAAAATACTCCTGCGCTTTCGTGAAGGTCTCAGGTATCTGATTGTAAGGCCCAATGTGTTTGATGCGCACATAACGGGGCAGTTCAAATGACCGTTGCTCCAAATCGGTTCCGCCCGGGAGGGACCCGGACAGCTCGACACCGGCCATCATCATGTTGCCTTGCCAATACCCCCAAACGACGGTCCCGTTGGTGGCGAGGCCGTGGGCGGCAACTTCCTTGAACATTTTGTTCATCAGGGCCATGCCCGTATTCGCCCAATCGCGATTTACGGCTTCCCCCGAGTAGCCGTAGAGCGTTATGTTGAAATTTTCTCCAGTGGTGTTATTCATGCCGGTAAACTAAATAATTATTGATAATCAGTGTATTAAAAAATTATTAACCTAACTGTAGCTTCGTACGAAAATATGTGTACCTTAGTTTCATGAAGGAAAAAAGCATGGAACCTACCAAGGCAGAGCTGGAAATCCTGCACGTGTTGTGGACCTGGGGGCCCTCTACGGTCCGGTTCGTCAACGACAAGCTTAACGAACAGCGGGACGTAAATTATACCTCAACCCTGAAGGTGATGCAGATCATGACGGACAAGGGGATTTTGAAACGCGACGAAAGCCAGATGAAGCACGTTTACCAGGCTGCCGAAGGGGAACAAAAGACCAAGGACCACCTCCTGGACAGGTTCGTGGATTCCGTATATCAGGGATCCACGGGTAAGTTGCTGATGCAGGTCCTGGGCAATCAAAAAACGTCAAAGGAGGATTTAGCCAGGATACGGGAAATCCTGGACAACCTTGAAAAAGAAAAGTAAAAAACATTCATATGGGTTATCCGGTAATCCATGCGCTATGCTTGACGCTCGCGCATTCCTTGTGGCAAGGCGCCCTTTTGGCGGCCGTGGCTGGTCTGATCGTCCTTTGTACGAAACGCCTGAGCCCTGCCTTACGATATAATTTGCTGGTGACGGCCCTGTTCTTGTTTGCGGGAGGTGTGTTCGTAACCTTCGCGATAGTGTTGGAAAAAGGGCCGGTGCAAGACGTGTCTAACGTTCGGGCGACAACTTTCAGCATGGTTGCATGGAGTCCCGCCCCGGAAATCCCTACCCTTTGGGGCATGGTGAACCAATATGCGGGAACCATCGTGGCCGTTTGGTTTATCATCATCTGTGCCAGGTCCATCCAATGGAGCATCGGGCTATACGGAACCTACCGGTTGCGCCGGGTACAGGTCTACCCGGTAAGTCCGGAATGGAAGGAGCGCGTGCAGGGGATTGCCGCTACGATGGGCATAAAGAAAAGCATAGAAATGCTGGAATCCGGCGTGGCCAGGGTACCCATGGTCATTGGTCACCTGAAGCCCATCATCCTTATCCCCCTGGGATTATGCACGGCACTACCGTATGAATCCCTGGAAGCGATCCTCGCCCACGAGCTGGCGCATATCCGCCGCCGGGATTACCTGGTGAACCTGTTGCAAAGCCTCCTGGAGATCCTTTTCTTCTTCAACCCAGCGCTCCTTTGGGTATCCAGGCTGATCAAAAATGAAAGGGAAAACTGTTGCGACGACCTGGCCCTGGGAGGGGACCATGACCGCGCGGGATATATACGCGCCCTCCTTTCCTGCGCGGAATTCCAGTCTGCCCTGCCCGCCCATGCCATGGGCCTTGCAGGCAACCGGCACGGTCTCCTGCGCAGGGTCAGGCGCCTGGCGGGGGATATAAACCACTCCCTGAGCATCCTGGAAAAAACGCTCCTGGCGATTTGCCTTGTCCTTTGCGGGATTTGCGTATCTGCTTTCAATAGGAATCCACACAAAAATCCACCGGCGGTCAAAACGGCGCCGGTTAAATCGACGATGGTGGCCCCAAAGCCGGATTTGCGGAAGCCGGATATCCGGATGGCGTCCGCAAACGCCGAACATCGCATCCTTCCTCCCTTGCCGGATACCTTTCCGCGTGCCACGCAACTAGTGGTGGCACCCGCGACAGAACCTGTCAGCCCAATGCGTCCATATAACAGTCCATATAACAGTTCCCACTATAACGATAAAGATCCCCGTCAGGACGAGATGCTCTCTGACCTGGTCAAGGACGGGTACATCGGATCCGTAACGGATCACATACACTTCCTGTTCAGCAATAAATCGTTAATCGTCAATGGAGAGAAGGTGCCGGATAATGTTTTCGCAAAATACCTGGCCAAGTTCGGCCCCAAGATCAATACCACCGGTGACTGGTCCTGGGGACACGGACAGTAATCCCTAAAACATCAACCATGAACGTCAAACGGACGGCCATAAAAATGGTCGTAAGCCTCCTTTTTGCCCCTGCGATAACGTATGCACAGAAGGACACGACCAAACCAAAAGAACTCAAAGAAATCAAACTGGTGGGCAAAAAGCCCATCGTGGAACACCTCCTCGACCGAACGGTCATCCATACCGATGCCCTGGTGGGCAACGCGGGAGGATCGGCCCTGGACGTCCTGTCCAACGCTCCCGGGGTGGAAGTGGATCAAAACGGAACCATCAGCCTGCAGGGGAAAAGCGGCGTCATGGTGTACATCGACGACCGACCCACCTATCTCTCGGGGCAGGATTTGGCGAACTACCTCAACTCCCTCCCTGCTTCCACGATCGACCGGATCGAACTGATGACGAACCCGCCCGCCAAATACGACGCCGCAGGGAATGCCGGGATCATTGTCATCCGTACGAAAAGAATTAAAGAAAGGGGCTTCAATGGGACCGCAACAGCCTCTTATACCCAGGGCAAATATGCGCGGACCGTCAACAGCCTGAATCTGAATTACCGGCAGGGCAAACTGAACATCTCCGCCAGCCTGGGTTTTAACGACATCAATACCTTCAACAGCTCTATCATTAACCGGTACTACGATACGAGCATCCACAATTTCAGCCCCGTATTCAACCAGCACTCCACGACCAGGCGCGCATTCGACAGTTACTCCGCAAGGATCGGCGCAGACCTGTATGCTTCCGAAAAAACCACCTTTGGAATTGTACTCGCTGGGCTGCTGAACAACGGGACCAATCGCACGGGCAGCACCAGCCTGTTCGAGGAAACGAATGGACAGTTGGACTCCACCATCCTGGCCGACAACCGCGACGATAGAACCTTCGACAACGGAGCCATCAACCTCAATTACCGGCACGCCTACGACAAGAAGGGCTGGGAGCACACCATCGACCTGGACTATGTAACGTACCGGACACAGTTGAACCAGCGTTTTCTCAATACGGGCAACGACACGACCCTCGAGACGGGTAATCTCCCCTCTGAGATCCACATTTATTCGGCCAAGACCGATTATACGCAGCCACTGAAAAATGGGCTCACCATAGCGGCCGGTTTGAAATCGAGCTACACCCTGACCGACAACCTTGCCGATTATTTCAACGTCCTCCAGGGCGTGTCCATCCCGGATTATACGCAAACGAACCACTTCCTGTACCATGAAAACATAAACGCTGCATATGTCAATGCCAACCGGGACTTTAAACGCCTCTCCCTGCAGGCGGGGCTGCGCCTGGAAAATACGATCGCCGAAGGGCACCAGCTTGGAAACCCCCAGGTGCCCGATTCCTCGTTCAACCGCAACTATACCGGCCTCTTTCCGACGGCATACGCTCAATACAAGCTGGACAGTGCGGGGAGGCAGCAAATCGAGCTGAACATCGGACGTCGCGTGGATCGCCCGAATTATTCGCAGTTGAACCCATTCATTTCCCCCCTGGACAAGTTTACCTTCAATACAGGGAACCCCTACCTGCTGCCCACCTATTCTACGAATGTCGAATTGTCCTATACATATAAAAAAGTCACGGCCACACTATATTACAGCTATATCCGCAACAAGATTGACGGGCTGGTACAGATTGTAAACGGATACTATTACAACCGTCCCGGCAACCTGGACAACACCTATGATGAAGGCCTCGAAATCGATGCAGAATTCGACCTTACGCGCTGGTGCAACCTATTCGTGTATTCGCGGCTGATGTACCAGCGGACGGTCAGCAACTTTTATACGGGTCCCCTGGATACGCGGGGAGTCGAATGGTACGTCCGCCCCGTCCTGACGTTTACCCCTGCAAAGGACTGGACATTCCAACTCTATGGGAACTACCAAACCAGCCTGGTCGTCGAACAGTTCGTTGACGGCAGCAGGGAGCAGGTCAATGCAGCCCTCTCCAAAAAGTTCGGAACGAAGTGGACGCTGCGCGTCGTGGGAAACGACCCCTTCTACATATTAAAAACCACTTGGCGCATTGGTTACCTGGCTGGAACGGAGGCCAATTACAGCAACATCGTGGATTCGCGCAACATTGTCTTTTCCCTGACCTACCGTTTCGGCAAAGCCATCAAGGACCAACGCAAGCACGAGGGCAATGGCGCCAAAAGCGAAGAGGAGAGGGCGCAGAATTAATAATTACGCGGGATGCGCCTCAATTACGCGGGATGCGCCTCGGCGAACTGGGATTCGACCGTGCGCTTGAATCCCCGGACGTCTTCCTCGATCTTATTCTTGAAGACGCCGTTCAACATCCAGCCCAACTCAGCCCCTACTTTCCCGAAGGGCGCCTTGTAGGAGAGGTGAATGTCGATATGCGTACCCCCGCCGGGGGCGTCCGAAAAGTTAATTTTCCCTGAATTTTCCAGGGTCGAATGGGGCAGGGATCGCCAGGATATTTCCTTATCCACCTCGTCGCGCACGATTTCGGCCACCCATTGAACGGAGGGAATGCCTTCCGGCGCCTGGATCTGCCAGATCGACCGGCGGTCGTCCAGCTTGCGGACGCTGCCCAAATGTTTCATGAAAAAGGGTAATCCTTCCACGTTTTTCCAGAGGGTATACACTTCGTGCCGGGGGCGGTTCACGATGACGCTGGTTTTCAGGTTGATATTGTTATTGTGGCTTCCCGGGTTGCGCCCCAGGGCGTAGAGGGAACAATGCCCCGAAAGGCCCCGGTACAACAGGTAGCCGCCCGCGGCCACCAGCATGGCATCCAGTTTACGCTTACGGAGGATTCGCGCGATGATAAAGGCGCCCGCCATAGCGGAAAGGACGCGTTCGGTCTTGCCCACGTTGGCGGGTCTTTCCAAGGTTAGCTGATTATCGGACATACCAATGTGTTTGAGTTGGCGCGGAAGCGCCCCAAGGTCAATTTAGCGCTTCCGCGCCAACTTTGCTAATTATTGCCCTTCGGGCGACGCGCCTACGGCGCGTCAAGTATACTACGGAAATTTCATGCCAGGAATCTATTCCGCCCTCAGGCTTTCCACCGGGGGCGCCAGGGCCGATTTGATCGCCTGAAAACTGATGGTGATCAGCGATATGACCAGGGCCACCGTTCCGGCCAGGACGGGCATCCACCACTGGATATGAATTCGGTAGGCAAATCCTTCCAGCCACTTTTGCATGACCCACCAGGACAGGGGTGCCGCGACCAGGAAGGCAATGCAAACGAGGCGGGCGAAATCGGAAGCCAGGAGGCGCACGATCGAGGCCACCGATGCACCCAGCACCCTTCGCACGCCGATCTCCTTGATCCGCTGACCAGCGGCATGTACGATGAGCCCGAAAATGCCCAGGGCCGCCAGGATCATGGACAGTCCGCTGAAGAAGGTCAGGAGTTGCTGGAAGCGGCTTTCCTGTGCATACTGATCGGTGAGCATCTCGTCCACCCAATGCGTTTCCAGGAGCTTGCCCGGATACATTTGCCTCCACAAACGGTGGATAGAGGCCATGACCCTTCCTTCGGCACCGGACTGGACACGGATGAGCATACCTCCGTATTGGGGAGAGCGCTCCGCCAGGATGAAGGTCGGACCCATGGCGTCGCGCATCGATTGGCTGTGGAAGTCTTCCACGATCCCTACGGGATGAGAATAAACATCCCCGGGGATGGTATGCAAATCCTGGATGTTCAGCATTTCAGCGGTACTGGCCGTGATGAGGGAGGGCTGCTCTTTCATCTTCTCCGAGAAGTCGTAAACCCAGGCATCGGTCGAAAGGGCTGGGTCGAAGAGACGCCCGCTTTTCAACCGCAGACCCAACACCTTTTCAAGGTCGATGTCGCCGCTCATGTACCAAACCTTCACTTTGTTTCCCGGGTGCAGAGGGTCGTCCTGGTCCCTGGACATAAACCCGGGACCAGAAGAGGGCAGAAAAGTGGTGATGCTGCAACCTTCCACCCCTGGCACCCCGAGTAATGCCTGCTTGAACACATCCCCTTTTCCATCCCAGGACACGAATCCGATGCTCAGCAATCCCTTCCGGTCGAAGCCCGGGTCCGCATTCGTCATGTAGTTCACTTGCCCCTTGACCACGATCATCCCCACCAGGACGACGATGGAGATTGAAAACTGGACTACGACGAGGCCTTTACGTAACCATGACTGGCTGCTTTTGAAAAGTCTGCCCTTGAGGGCTCCCGCGACGGGTACGCCTGAAAGTAACCAGGCAGGATACAATCCCGTGAACAGACTTACCAAAAAGACGGTGCCGCAGGCAATTCCCAGCAGGGACAGGCGCGACAGGAATGTCAGCTCCAGGGAGTACCCCAGGTAGTCTTCCAAGGGATGCAAGGCCAATCTATAAATGAATATGGAAAGGCCCAGGGAAAGCGCAAAAACCAGGACGGACTCCGCTAATGATTGCAGGACAATATCTTTTCGGCGCGCGCCCAGGATTTTACGCGTGCCCGTTTCCTTTAGGCGCGACACGACCCTTGCGGTACTGAGGTTGATATAGTTGATGCAGGCGATCAACAGGAGTAGGGCGGCCACCGCGCTGAAAATATAAATATTGCGCATGCTTCCTTTGACATTTTGGGAGTCGTTGAAGTCGGAGCGGAGGTAAACGTCCCTGATGGGCTGAAAGGCATACCGGTACACGCGTGCATCTTTCATAAAATCGGCGTACCAGCGGTTCACTTTTTGGGTGAAAGCGCCGGCGTCGGTTCCGGGACGCAACAGGATATATTGGCTCAAAAAAGTGCCCGCGCTCCTGTTTCCCAGGGATTCTACCCTGGGTTTATCCAACACCAGGACTTCTGCCCTGAGATGGGTATTGTACGGCAGGTCTTTCATGACGCCCGTAATCACATAGGACTCGGGCTTTTCTCCGTAAGCCGAGACCTCCTGCACGGTGCGGCCCAGGGGATTCCTGCCCGCAAAAAAACGCTTGGCCACGCTTTCTGAAATCACGATGTTATTGACTCCTTCAGTATACACCCGCGGTGAGCCGGCTTTCAGGGGAAGGTCCAGGAGTTGCCAAACTGTAGTGTCCGCCCTCAATTCCGTCAGGGCCACGCCCGCAGGATCCCCGGTATTGAAACGCAATCGCATGGACTCCTGAACGATGGCGCTTACCGCCTGAACCTCCGGGAAATTTTTTCTTAGTTCGGGTCCCAGTCCCGCATAAGATGCGGACATACGCTCAGTCATACCCGAACCCATATCCTGGATGCTGAGGATCCGGTACAGATCCTTCGACTTGCTCCAGTTGCGGTCGTAGGATAGATCGTCGATGACGACATTAGCCACAAGCATGCAGGCCGACAAGCCCAGCGTCAGGCCGAATACATTGACGAAGGAAAAGACTTTTTGGTGGAGGAGGGTTTTGATGGCCGTCCGGAGGTGTAACTTCAGCATATCGGTTTTGGCTTCAAAAAGAACGCCATTCCTGCAATTTACTTAGAATCAATTTTTTACCGCCCATGTTCTGGCGCGGTCGTCCGGTATCGATACATCCGGCGTCCGTTTATAGCCGCTCATGTAGGACGAGGCCGTTGGTCATTTTTTTTACATAACTTTTTCCCTATGAGATACCTGATCCTAACTGCTTTATCCCTTTGCTCCCTCGGCACAGCCCTGGGCCAAAGACCGCAATCCACACAAAACGTTTCCGTAAACATCCGCGATACCATGGGCGCCGAGCGCCGCGACACATCGGTAGGACGACCCGTCGTTACCCATCACGAGATTACGTTGGAAGGGAAGTCGATTTCCTATACAGCCACTACGGGATATATGTCCATGAAGGACGAAGAAGGTGAGAAACCCGTTGCCCGGATGTTCTACGTTGCTTATACCGCCGATAACGCTTCTAAGGCCAAGCGCCCCGTGACCTTCGTATTCAACGGAGGACCGGGCAGCGCCAGCATATGGCTGCACATGGGTTCCTTCAGCCCAGTTCGCGTCAAGTTCGCCAATGACAAAGGGGACGCCCCCTCCCCGCCTTACGAATACGAGGAAAATCCCTATTCCTGGCTGGGTTTCACAGACCTGGTCTTCATCGATCCCGTCTCCACGGGATACAGCCGTCCCATGAAGGGCGTGCAGGCCAGCGACTTCCACGGGTATAACGAAGACCTCGCCTCTGTGGGGGATTTCATCCGCCTCTACATTACCCAAACCGAACGCTGGGGAAGCCCGAAATTCATTGCTGGCGAAAGCTACGGGACGACGCGCGCGGCGGGCCTCTCGGGATACCTGCTGAGCCGATACGGAATCAATCTGAACGGCATCACCCTCATTTCTTCGGTCCTCAACTTCCAACTGATCGACTTCAGCCATGGTAACGAAATGCCTTATGTTTTCTTCCTGCCTACCTATGCCACCACGGCACGGTATCATCATAAACTTTCTACGGACCTGGAAAGCATCAGCCCCGCCGAGCTGACCCGGCGCGCGGAGACGTTTGCGGGTGGCGCCTATGCTTCCTTCCTCATGGAAGGAGATAACGCCTCCGCGGACCTCACAGCCCGGATCGTCGATTCCCTCCATTATTTTACGGGGCTTTCGACCACGTATATCCGCCAGTCCAGGGAACGCGTCAACGCCTTCCGCTTCTTCAAGGAAGTGCTGAGGGATGAAGGGAAAACGGTAGGGCGCTACGATAGCCGTTTCACGGGAGAAGACATTGACGACGCCGGAGAGCGCTCCACCTACGACGCCAGTGACAACAACCTGACGGGTTTGTTCGTTGGCGCGTTCAACAATTATATTCGCCGCGAGCTGGGATTCAAGTCCGACTTGCCCTACGAATCCACGGCCAACGTCCGCCCCTGGGATTACAAGCCTTCCGAGAACAGCTACCTGGACGTGTCGGAGACCCTGCGGAGCGCCATGACCGAAAACCCCCACCTCCACGTCAACGTGGTGTGCGGCTATTATGACCTGGCTACGCCGGTGTACAACGCCGAGTACATGGTGAGCCATATGGGCCTGAGGCCCGACGTCCGGGGTAACATCATCCTGAATTATTATGAAGCGGGGCATATGGTATACGTCAGTAAAGAGACCGACGCCAAGTTTCTGGAGGACGAGAAGAAATTTTACGAAAGCGCGATGAAATAGTGTCCTAATCGGCGCCGGTCATCCGTCATTTAGAAAAACGATATGACCATCACCCAAACCGTCGAGTTCAAAAACACCGGCCCGGCAACCCTTTACGAGTTGTACATGAATGCGAAAAAGCATTCGGAGTCCACGGGAGCGCCCGCTACCATTACTTCCAAAATAGGCGCTCCCTATACGGCCCACGGGGACCATATTTCGGGGAAAAACCTGACCCTCGTGAAAGACCAACTCATCGTCCAGACGTGGAGGGGTGCGGACTGGGACCCAAAGGATCCCGATTCTGTATTCATGATTTTTCTGGAACCCAAGGGGAAGAATGTTATCCTGCACATGGTGCACGGGGACCTGCCGGAAAAGCATGCGGACGACATTTATACCGGATGGGAGAAATACTATTGGGAGCCGTGGAAGAAATATCTTTCTGTTAAATAACCTCGGGAGGGGGACGGCCGATATCGTTAGATATCCGTATATAAACGGATTGTGGCAGGGGGGACACTCAATTAATTTTGAGAGCAAACCAAAATGCCACAAGTATGAAAAATTCAATTTTACTTATCATCACCGTCCTCCTCTTTTCCATCAACTCGCGTTCCCAAAACACATTCCCCGCTTCCGGGAATGTCGGGATCGGCACCCTGTCACCAACTAGTACCCTGAACGTCCACGGGACATACTTCGGTATTGATTCCGTCAGTTGGACCACCAACTCCGGTTTCTTCCAGGGTTCCTCCAACCTGTACGTGATGGGTTCGGGAGGTACGCTTACCAACCAGTACAGTTATTTGGGTGCGTCCGGAGTCCTGCAACTGATGGTGAACAGCGCTTTCGCCGATGAGAGTTCCAGCGATCCCAGCTATTTTTCAGGGTTGGCCGGAGCCGTAACCAAAGGTGACAGCGGAACCATGTCACAGGGCGTCGTTAGCGGCGTAGCCGGATTCCTGAACGTCCTGGGAACGGGGGGTATGCATGATTATACCAACTTCCGGTCCTGCAGCCCGCAAGTGATTTTCGGGAAAAGCTATTCGGGAACCATCACCAATTTTTACGGCTTGCGGCTGGAAAGCTCCCAGGCAGCTTCACTGCCCCTTTCCACCCAAATCACCCATCCCTGGGGTATCTACCAGGTAGGAGATTCGGATCAAAACTACTTTGCGGCAAAAGTGGGCATAGGGACCACGACTCCCAGTGCGCTTCTGACAGTCTTTAACGGGACGACCACCGGAACCTACACGACCTCCGGGTGGCAAACCTCCTCGGATGGCCGGCTGAAAACTCATATACAGTCTATAGATTCCGCCATGAGCCTGGTCCGCCGCCTGAACGGGGTATATTTCCAATGGAAAAACGATCCTTCCGCATCGAACCGCCAATTGGGTTTCATTGCACAGGACGTCCAGAAGGTGGTGCCGGAAGCGGTCACGGGAAAAGAAGGGAATATCGCCAAAGGAGAAACATTGTCCATGGGATACCAAAACCTTGTGCCTTTATTGGTGGAAGCCCTCAAGGAACAGGATAAGCATATTACCGACCTGGAACAGAAACTAGATTCACTTACACAGCTTGTCACATCTAAGCTGGCCAGCCTCTCAGGTAATCAGGGCGTTTCGGGTTTGAATCTCCAGCAAAATGTGCCCAATCCCTTTTCTCAGCAAACGGTGATCCCTTACACGATCGATCATTCCGGCCAGGTACAAACGGAATTGTATGCGATGGACGGTACGAAAATCGCCACCCTTGAAAATACGACCAAAAAGCAGGGTAGCTATACGGTCCCCTTCGACGGAAGCAAGCTGGCTTCCGGTATATACATCTATACGGTATCCCTTGACGGGCAAAGGGTAGCCAAAAAGGCGATTAAACTCTAACGGCAAAAGGGCCGCCAGCGAAAGGCGGCCCTTTTTATAATTCACTTACGCGGATCACTGAGCGGGTTGAACGCCCGAAACGATGCCTGAGATATTACCGGAAATATCAGGCGTTTGCTGGTCCTTAGAGCCCACCACGATCTGGGAAGAGGACGGTGCATACAGGTCGTACAACATCCTGCCGTACCCTGTCCAGGTGGTCTTACCACCTACCCCGGTAAGGCCATAGCCAGGGGCAACCGCGACACCCAGGGATTGGAGGTGGGTCGAGTTGGGAATCGTTGCCGAGTTATAGGCTACGTTGAGGTTCCCGAACCCGGCAATGGGGTTGTTGTCGATGGCAATGACGAAGTCATAAATGGAACATACGTCGGGACTATGCTGGTCCTTGCCGGCAGCGGTCGTAGTGGCTGGGAGGGTCCAGTCGCATTCCGTAATCAGGTTGCCGTAACCCGATCCATAATCATCAAAGGCGCCTCCGCTCAAAATCCGGTTGGCGTATTGGGAAGGTACTCCCTCGGAGACGGTAGGATAATGCGCGGCCGTGGACAAGTCGTAGGTCTCGTACAAATGTGGGGTGATGGCGCTCGTTGGGATCACGGTTCCACCGGGTCCATACAGTTTCAGACCAATCACATAGACGTAAAGGTAGCTGAAGTATTGGGTGAACTGATCCTTGTTTGACGCCACGAAGGAGGAATAGTATCCATCCCCCACCACGGGGTATGCCGCCGTCAGCAGCGCATCCACATTGGCTTGATTCCCGTTCGGATCCACGGTGTGGGCCCCGCCCCCAACACAGACATAGCCGTTCTCCACGGCGATCTCCACGGTGTTATGCTCTGCCGGCCCGACATAGGCGGCCCACTCCGTGACTTCAGCGGTGGTCGTGGCCCCATAAATGTATTGATCGAAAATCACCTGGTACCCGGTACCTGTAGAGGTTCCATTAGGGATGGAAGTTGCCTCCTGGTCGGAGGTAACTCCTATGGGAGGGAGGGTGGTCGCCTTCAACGCGGAAGGCGATTTGGTGCAACCCGTGGCTAGGGCGATTAACCCTATGAGGGTCAGGGAGACGCCCCATACGGCGAGGGATTTTGGCTTCATAAGTGCTGTTATTTTTAGGAAATAAATCTAATCAATAGGATTAATTAAGGAAACCGTATTATATATTCGCATTGTTCTTTCAATAGCTGCGGCTTAACCCCTGTTTTTTGCGAAGGCCCTAATTGGTTTGCATACCAAACGATAGCAGCAACCTATGAACAAGTTACTGACACTCTTATTTCTGATACACAACTTGGTAGCGGACGCCCAGGAATTGTCGCATATCCTGTACACTGTGCGGGATGGGCTTCCCGGTTCGAACGTATACCAATGCCTGCAGGACCGATCCGGTTTCATGTGGTTTTGCACCAACCAGGGCGTCAGCCGTTTCGATGGGAAAACCTTCCGGAATTTCTCCAAGGAGGACGGCCTTCCCGATAACGAAATCCTGAAATTGTACCTCGATGCCTATGGAAATGTCTGGTTCATTTCGCTCAAGGGAGTCCCCTCGGTTTATTACTCGGGGAATATCCACTGCCTGGATTCCTGCAAGAACGTATTTGCCATCTCGGAAGACTTCAGTACGAAATCGATCCTGCTGTTAACCAGTGAGCTTGCTCATGGCGGTACCGCACTGGGGTACTATCAATCGCCAAACACTCCGGGTCATTGGGATTTCACCATGCATTCCCTGGTAAACCCAGGATCCGGGATTCCCACCGAATATTCCCTGCTCCGGGCATCCGCCCCGGATGGCACCGGTTTCTATTTTTCAATGATCAACCCGGGCCTGCATCGATTGATCATCCGGTCGCGGGGAGGTGGGAACTCCACTTTCCTTTTCTATGCTATACCCTTCCTGGCCTACCTGCCCTATGACCTGAAATCCTACTTTTCACTGACACCAGACCGCCATTCCATCGTATTTTATACGGATACGGTGTACGTGGCCGACTCCAGCCACCTCAAGAGCTTATTCGCCTTGAAGGATATCGCACTCGTGAGGGGAGATTGCACGGATATCTATTTCGAGTCCCCGAACGTCCTGTGGATCTGTTCCCGAAACCGGGGATTGATCCGCGTGGAGGGCCTCCGGGATAAAAGGAAAACCATCAGGACCTACTTCCCCGGAACCTATTGCACATCCATCCGGAAAGACCGGGAAGGAGGATACTGGGTAACCACCCACGATGACGGCGTATTTTATTTGCCCTGCCTGGACGCCCACTACCTGACCGGGAAGGGGACCTCCGAGGGAAAAGATGTCCGCTGTATCCAGGCCATGGGGGATACAGCCCTGATCGCGGGTTTGTCCAATGGAAGCATCCTCATGGTCGGCCGGAACCTCTCCCCGGAAAAAACGTTTCCCCGGTGGGCTTCCGCCAATAAAAACAACCGGGTACTGGATATCAAGCCTTACGGAACCGATTCCTTCCTGGTCGCCAGCGATCATGGTATACACATCCTGTCGGCATCGGGAGCTTGCAGGAAATTGGACACCACCGTCAGCGCAAAAGGCATTTGTTGCCTTAAGGATTCGGGCTTTGTTTTCGCTTCGGCAGAGGGACTGTGCGTCAACGCTCACTGGATTTTCAATTTCAGGGCGACGTGCATAGGTTGTATCGGGAATGACTATTACTGGGGCACTATGAAGGGAATGTACAGCCACAGCGGATCCGTCACCCGGTATTGGGGAGACCTGACGCCAACCCTGGGGGGCATCATCAATCACATCAACCTGGATCCCGACACCACGGTTTGGGTGTCTACCCAGCAAGGTCTCGTGATCCTGAGAAAAAACCGGGCGTTTACCATCGGCAAGGACCAGGGACTCCTCAGCGATCTATGCAAACACGTGCTCATCAAGGGAAACGTGGCTTGGGTCTCTACGGACAAGGGAATTTCGAGGATTACCTTCCGTTGGGAACAGGACGGGGCCGTATTCCGGGTGAACAACATCACGGAGGACGATGGCCTCATATCCAACGACGTCAACCAAACGGCCTTCCTGGATGGCTACATCTGGGCCGCCACCTCCCGGGGTATTTCCAATTTTCCCGTACAATACATCCCCCATTCCATGGGAGACCCTCTCATCAACATCAATGAGCCGACATCCGATTCCGTAAGGATCGACTATGCCAACCATGCCCTCCACATTTCGCTCTCCGGCATATCCTTTCGCAGCGGGAAGCAAATAACCTATCGTTACCGGTTGAAGGACCTGGACACTGGCTGGATTGCAACGAATAACCCATTCCTGGAGTTTTCAGCGTTGCCCTTCGGCAACCATACCTTCGAAGTCAGGGTCGTAGACCGTTGGGGAATAGCGGGTCCCGCGAAACGCCTCAGCATCCTGTATCCTCCACCTTTCTGGGAAATGGGTTGGTTCATTGCGGGGACATATCTCCTGACCGCCCTGGCGATCGGGGCGGGGGTTTATACCCAAGTGAAAAGACGGCACCGGAAGAGGGACAGGGACCTCCGCCTGAAGACCCGCATGGCCGACCTGGAAATGATGGCGCTGCGCTCTCAAATGAATCCCCATTTCATTTTCAATTGCCTGAGCTCGATCCAGTATTATATCCTGGGAGCCGACATCAAACACGCCAACCTATACCTCCATAAACTTTCTTCCCTGATCCGGAAGGTCCTGCAACACTGTTCCCGCACCTATACCACCCTGAACGAGGAATTGTCCATTCTGGGCTTGTACATGGAGCTGGAAAAGCTGCGCCTCTCGGACCGGATGGACTACACGATAGAAGTAGACCGAAACCTGCTGCCCTCCAAGATCATGATCCCCAGCCTTATTATCCAGCCCTTTGTAGAGAATTCCATCCTGCATGGTATATCTCCGCTGCAAGATAAAAAGGGAATGGTCCGCGTCGATTTCAAGCGCCTGGGTAAATACCTGGTGTGCACCGTCGAGGACAACGGGATTGGCATCAATGCCTCGCGTTTAGGAAAGGTTCCGGTCGAGCACGATCCCCTGGGCATCAGCAACATCGAGCACCGGATCCACATCATAAACGCCATGCGGAAGGAAGAGATCTCGCTGAAAATAACGGACAAATCCGAGACGGCGCTCAAAGAACAGGGGACCATCGCCGAAATCCATTTTTTATTATGAAATAACCTATATATGCCTATACCAACTGTTGTCCTGGAAGATGAAGAAAGAAGCCTGCAAGTCATCAGCAGCCTTATCCGCCAACTGACTTCCGATATTGAACTGGTCGGGTCCGCCGGTTACGTGGATAAGGGGGCCCAACTCATTTCCAACAGGCTGCCCCAACTCGTTTTAATGGACATCCGTCTTGCCGACGGAACCGGCTTCGATGTCCTGAAGAAAGTGGAATCCAGGAACTTCGAATTGATTTTCATAACGGCCCACGAAGGCTATGCCGTGGATGCCCTGAGGGCCTCCGCCGTGGACTACCTGCTGAAACCCATCGGCATACCGGAATTCGAGGAAGCCATTTCGAGGGCCAGGGCACGTATCGACGAAAAGAAACACAGGGATCCCTCTAACGAAACACCCAGGAAGATCGGAGTATCCACTGTAGAGGGATACGAATTCATAGACATCAGGGACATTTTATGGTGCACCTCCGAAGGCAGCTATACCCATTTCTACCTGCAGCATGGAACCAGGGTCATCTCTTCCCGGAACCTGGGATTTTATGAAAAACAACTGTGCGCCAACAATTTTTACCGGATCCATAATTCCACGATCATCAACCTGCGCTTTATCAAAAGTTATATCAAGGGGAAGAACAGTTATATCGTATTGACGGATGGGGCGAAGCTGGAAATATCACAGCGGCGCAAGTCGGAGTTTCTGGAGATGTTTTTTCCGGAACGGTGACTTCCGGGCGCGCCGCGCTTATCGATGCAGCAGTAGCGTGACGGTCCCGTCGTCCTGGTTTCCTACGGCTATATCGTTCTTCCCGTCCCCATTGAAGTCGTTTATGCAAATCCCGTCGGGGTGGTGCCCTACTCGGAGCATCGCCGTCCGTTTTACTCCCTTTTTTCCCATGTAAAAGAGGGTAATGGTATTATCCTTATAGTTGGTTACGGCAATATCGTTGATCTTGTCCCCGTCCAGGTCGCCGATCGCCACCCGTGTTGGTCCCGTGCCCGCCGCAAAAGGCGACCCAACCATCGGATGAAAAGCTCCCTTTCCATCCCCCAGCAATATCCAAAGCCCGTCCTTCCCCGTGCTTTCCGCCGTAACCGAAGGTGCGTCGACGACCGCCAGGTCGGGGAACCCATCCCCATTTACATCGCCGATGGCTATTCCAAAGGGTGCGTCGCCGGCCCCGTAATCCTCCCTCCTGAAAGTCCCATTCCCGTTTCCCAGCAGCACGGAAACCGTATTTCCCTCCAGGTTGGTCGTTACAATGTCCGCTTTCCCGTCCCCGTTTAGATCGCCCGACCTCAGGCGCTGGTAAGGGCGGTGGCCGACGGGGTAGTGCGTTTCATGCCCAAAACGCAGGCTTGTATCCCCGAAAATGATCAACACCTCGTTGTCGCCCCAACTGTCCGTAGCCAGGTCCAGGTTCCCGTCTCCGTTGAAATCGGCGACGGCAATACCGTGCGTATGGGGCCGGGAATGGACCCTGTAAGGAGAAGCGGGGGCCTGCCGGAACCGGCCCCGCCCATTGCCCAACAGCAAGGTCAGCATGCTTACCTCGGTATTGGCGATACAGAGATCGGGGTTCCCATCTTTATTTACATCGGCGATGCAAATGTCGTTGGGGGTCTGGTTGGCAAAAAAGGTCGCCGGTTTGAATTTTGCATTGCCATCGTTCAACAGGATCGTAACGGCGCTGTCTCCATCGCTTGCGACAGCCAGGTCGGGGTAGCCGTCTTTATTAAAATCGGCGGATTCGACGCTTCCCACGCCGTTGCCGGCTTTGATGGTTACTTCCCTGAAATCCGTTGTTTCGACGCAACCGAATAACAGGATGATGATCAGATATTTCATTATTTAAAGCTGCGCTTTTACGTCGAGGTAAAATAGAACAGGATTAAGGTCGTATGCCTTTTTGAAACGTTTTCGGCGTAACGCCGACGTTCCTTTTGAAGGTCCGGATAAAATGACTTTGATCCGAAAACCCGACGTCCAGGGCGATCTCCGTCAGCGACCTCCGGGGATGGGTCAACATTTGTTCAACCGCCTTTTCGATCCTTATCTTCCGGAGGTATTCTCCAAAGGAGCAGTGGAAGACCGCCGGGAACTGCTGGCACAGGTAAGTGGGGTGAAGGCCGGCTTCCCGCGCCACTTCCTTCAGCAGGATTTTTTCGTTATAACGATCGTACAATAGATTTTTTACCCTGGCGGCCCAGGACCCGTCCTTATGGGCTTTTTGTTGGAGCATGTGCTGCATGGCTTCCAACAGGAGGGCTTCGAGGGTGAGTGCCGTTCCTCCGTCATTTATATGTAGCTCTTTTAAAATTCTATAAAATTGATTTTTCAGGACCGGGTCCTTCAATTCGTGCACGCCCCCGTGAAATGGCAGGTCATGGTTTTCAAACCAGGTTCGATCCATATCCACGTGCAGGGCCGAGACATGGTCCGAATAATCCGAATTGCAATGGGGGTCATCACTGTGGTTGTACAGCAAGGAGCCGGCCTGCAGGTGCAATTGGAATGCCCGGTGCGTTTCCTTCAAGGTGCCCCCTGTTGTGAACGCGAAATGGGCGTTCTGGTGGTAGTGCCAGGGACAGGCCGTTATGTGGTGATAGTCGGAGTGGACCAGGGTCAAGCCGTTTACCTGGAACCTTTTCGAGTCGGTTCCATAGTGTTTGGCTATGCCCAGTTTTTCCATGAAAACAAGTTACGCATTATTCGCACAAACTTAGTTCGTCCGTGCCGAGGGTGCTCATTTGAATCAGCTTCACCTTACCTCCGGGTCCGGCCACCGTATAATGGAGAACGAGCGTGCCGTACTGGGTTTCGAAAGCATCCCACAACGTATCCTTGACCTTTGGGTTCCCGAAATACTTGAAAAGGGCGTTCCGTGGGGTGCCCAACACCACCATACTCATTTTACCCTTGAATTTGGGGCCGATTTCGAAGTAATTCCGCTTGGAATAAAAGGTGACGTCCTTGTCTTTGTAGAAGATGATGGCTCCCCCGCATTTGGCGGAATCATATCCCGTACTGCAGGCCACCGTCCCCTTGAATTCGTCTCCGCTGGCATTCGCCTTCAGGCCGTTGATCGTGCCGTTGAGGATATCCACCGCGAGTTCGGGGCAACTACTGTGCGGTTTGAGCTGGGCAGTAGATGCGAGGGTTGCACAGAGGAAAAGCATCGCCAAAAATACAGGCTTCATAAACGGTTGGGTTTTGCTATAGTTGGCAATACAGCAAATACCTTGCTAAAAACCAGGTTTTTCTCGGATTATCCGGCTCTTTTGGGGTCGCATGTATCCAGGATCGATCGGTTGGAAAGATGTATTATAATATCCCAACCTATCAAATTCTACAATATTTCCTTGTAGTTAACATACATAAGGTTGTAATTAAAAATCATCTACTATCCTTAAATACAATTTTTTGCATTAAGGTTTGACCATCTGTTTACATTGTGGAATCCATAATGTCCCTGCATGGTTAAGGATGAGCGTTACATAGCGGTACAAAGCCTGATCGAAACGGATAAGATTCAGAGCCTAAAAGATATATTCATTTTCATCCCTAAAACGATCCTTGCCAGGGATTTAAAACAGAATTACAGGACCTTCGCCGGGAAGGTCGAAAATGCCCATCGGTTTACCATCAAGGATATAACCTGGATGGCGTATTGGATCGATGTTTCCCCGACGAAGTTGTTCGAGCTGGCGCTGAAGGATATGTATGAGAAGAAGAAAAAGGTGTCTTAGGGTTGACCTCCGGGGTCCTTGGATTGCTTTACACCTTTAAAGACCGCATAAATCGCCATGGCGTGCCCATGCCCTAAATCGAAGTCTTTTTTCAGCCACGCAACGATCTCCCCCGCCTTTACCCCATCTACCAATTTACCCTTTTTCAAATACCCCTTTTTCTCCGCAAGCTTTTTGAAATCCTCCGGTGTTTTACCCGTCTTCGTCCTGATATTATCGATGTAGGCTTGGAACGACATGGTCAATTAATTTACGATACCAAATATAAGAACCGATCATCAGGACCAAAGCGATCGCCGGGGGAAGCAAATAGGCGGTTGCCGCGCCTATACAGAATCCCGAATAGATGGCGCCTGCCAAATCAAAGGTAAAACCCGCATAAACCCATTCCTTGATCCGGCGATTCCCCGGAATGTACAAGGCGACCAGGCCTAGAATTTTGGCAATTCCCGTAAAAGGTAAAAAATAGGCCGGGTAGCCCAAAATCTTGGTAAAGTGCTCCGCCGCATAAGGAAGGCTCAGGGCACTCGGAATGGCCGAGCCTAATATTGAAAGGGTGAACAATCCAGTGATTGTCCAATATATAATCTTTGTCTTTTTCATTATTGCAAAGTAAAGGGAGGGAACTCCCAGACTATGGTCAGGAACTTGGTTGGAATGGTCCATTTATTTTTACTTGCTTTCCCTGAATTCGAGTGGAGTCGATCCTACATTCTTCTTGAAGAACTTCCCGAAATGGGTAGGATCGGAAAAGTTCAGCTTATAGGCGATTTCGGCAATGCTGAATTCGGTGTACCTGATAAATGACTTTGCCTCCGTCAAAAGCCTTTCATTTATAAAAGAAAGGGCGTTCTTACCCGAAACCGACTTTATCGCCTGAGAAAGGTGGTTGGGCGAAACAAACAGCATTTTGGCATAGTCTTCAATCTTTCGCTTTTCTATGTAATTGGTATTGACAAGGGCGATGAACTTCTTAAGCAGCGCTTGATTTGGATGAGTGACTTTTTGTTGCCAGTCGTTAGTAAAACCGTCCCTAAGTTCGTACAAAAGCGTGAGTAACTTTAAGCTGGCCACGCGGTGCCTGTCGGTTTTTTCATAGGCTGCAAAAATATCCTCGAATGGCATGGCCAATTCTTTGAATTTCTCCTGCGAAATCCTATAGAAGCCGGTTTGCTGGATATCGAAGAAAGAAAATTCGGTATCCAGAGGGGGTTTAAGGTAAGAAAAACATTGCTGTTTAAAATAGATGAAGTACCCATGCGTGGAACAGTCCCTGTAAAAACTGTACATGAGCCCTGGTGCCTGGAACACAAGAAGAGAATCCAAATCGTTTACGTGGGTATCGTCGAATGAAATTCTGGTATTTTCCGCATTGGTCAATAGCCCTACAAAATAGAAGCCCCGCCTGAATGGGGGTTTGTAAACGATATTGCCATCATTCTTTTGCAATCGCAGGCAATAAAAGTCGGGGTCGTTTGTCCTGTTTCTCAAAGAGGTGGAGGCGATAAAATCATTAATATCGTCGTAATAAGGAATAATGGCTTTCATTCATTTAATCCCTTTCCGTCAAGAATTGGCTGTATGCATTTTTCGATCCGGGATTCCCGGGTTTGGGATTGTTTAGCCCCGGAGAAATAAAACAGGTAAGCCTTTTGCCGCCCCGGCGTCAATTTCTCGAATGCCTCTTTCAAGCGGGGGCTTTTTTTCAATTTCTTTTGAAATTCTTCGGGGATGGCCGGAGGTGCGCTCTTCTTTATCTCCACCTTTATTCCGGCCCTTTCCACCTCGACAGCCTGATAAATGTAGGTTTTCAATATGGTCGCCAGCCTGGTGACTTCTTTTGCATCGGTGAATCTTACCTGGCGCCCCACCACAGTATTTTCACCCGTTTTAACTAATATGCCATCGGGATCATTCAACAAGTACCCCTTCATGAACAAAAGCGCACAATACTCCTTAAAGCCCTGTATGACGACGATATTGTGCCCCTCATCCGTATAGCAGGGCTTTCCCCATTTCAATTCTTCGGTCAGGCCGCAGGATAGTACGACCGACCTTAATTTCTCCATTTCCTTCTGCCACTTTTGGGCTCTTTCGAAAAAATTGTCCACCTTGGGATTCATACACTAAGTTTTCGGTTTGCGGGTCTCAAATACCAGGAGGGCACAATAAGTATTAACAAAGCTATCGCGGGCAAAGCTTCTTTTACGGAATCCCCCGAAGCGATATGCGAAAACAACGCCCCGGACATGACAAAGAAAAAGCCCGCGTACGCCCATTCCTTGACAAGCTTAAACCCCGGAACTAAAATAGCGATTACTCCCAGTATTTTCCATACACCGATAATGTACAAGAAATATACCGGGTAACCCAAATGGACAATGATATCCACGTACCCCTTGGTATGCATGATTTGCGCCACACCCTGGGCGAGCATCCCCACAGCGAGGAATGCGGTGATGATCCAATAAGCTATTTTCATAATTTTAGTTTTTCGATGATTTCCTGAAGCCGGTTATGCACCATATTTATGCCTTGCGTCATACCCATTTTCAACACCTGATCCCGCAGCGCACCCGATTCATAAATGGTGTGCATAGAGAGCTTGCTGGTATCGTCTGTGAGCCTTTCAAAGTCATAGACCTCGAGCTGGACGCCAAAAGGGGTATTCTCCATTTCAAAGGTCCTTATGATCTTCCGGTCGGGGATAAACTCATGAATTACCCCATTTGCCCGAAACATCACCTTCCCCTGAGGATCTTTCTTTTCAAATTGATATCTGCCATGCTTTTTACCCTCGAGTTCCAGCACTTCCGTTCCCATCCATTGACTAACCAGGTCCGCCTCGGCGTGGGCTCTAAATAGCAATGCTACGGGCAAATTGAATTCTCTCGTGATAAACAACTCCTGTTTACCTTCTTCGGCGGTGATTTTAGTTTTTTGTTCCATAATCGTTATTTTTTTGAAATGTACTTTTTCATGATAGCTTCCAGTTTATTAAACCGGTCGTCCCACAATTTTACAAATGGCATCAGCCATTCTGCTATTTCTTTCATTTTGTCAGGATTGAAATGGTAATAGATCTCCCTACCCGATTGTTCCTGCATCAGCAGGTCGCATTCAGTCAGGATTTGAATATGCTTTGAAACCGTTTGCCTCGATGAATCAAAGCTGCCCGCTATGGCCCCGGCGGTCATAGCCTGGACGGCAACCAATGATAAGATGGCCCTTCGGGTGGGGTCGGCTATGGCCTGGAATATGTCTCGCCTCGTTTTCATTATGCAGTCATTTGACTGCTAAAATAGTGCAGTTATTTGACTGCGCAAATTATTTTTGACTTTTTTTTGCAACATTTATGATCGGAGGCTGTCTGTTGGATGTAAATGACCCGAAAACTACCATACCTCGTTTATGGATTGGCGCTGTTGAAGTTTTGCCTTCCCTTTCTCCTGCAAAACCATATATATGAGCCCCATAGGGATGAATTCCTTTATTTGGCCGAAGCCCGTCACATGGCCTGGGGCTACCTGGAAGTACCGCCCCTCATGTCCGCAATGGCATACATTTCGAACCTCGCCGGGGCAGGCCTTTTCTGGATCAGGCTATGGCCTTCCCTGTTTGGGGCCTTGACGTATGTTATCGTGGGACGGCTCATCCTACACCTTGGGGGCAAAGGTTTTGCTGTGGTCCTGGGTTTCCTCCCTTTTGTGTTCGGCTATTTAATGCATGTGCATTTTATCTTTCAGCCGAATTTTTTGGAAGTATTCTTTTGGACCGTTATGGCTTACGGGTTGATCCGTCATATTCAAACCAGGGAACCCCGCGGGTTATATATTATGGGTATAGGCCTCGGGTTGGGCATGATGAGCAAGTATTCCGTTGCGTTTTATTTTATCAGCCTTTTGGTGGGCTTATTATTGACTCCGGAACG
Organism: uncultured Chitinophagaceae bacterium; assembly: GCA_964544695.1. Lineage (GTDB taxonomy): Bacteria > Bacteroidota > Bacteroidia > Chitinophagales > Chitinophagaceae > Dinghuibacter. The sequence continues at coordinate 1,437 of CAZJDB010000016.1, read as the reverse complement.
TAACATATTCCGCAACCGGCATTTTTACTTCGCGCTGCTCATCAGCCTCGTAATTTTTATACCGAACCTGATCTGGCAGGCGGTCCATGGATTCCCCTTGATTTATCACATGAGGGAACTTCAGAACCAGCAGTTGGCTAACGTGAGCCGGCTCGGCTTTCTCAGGGATCAATTACTGTTTAACTTACCGGGGCTATTTATTTGGACGGCTGGTCTGTACTGGTCGTTCTCTTCCCCCTACCGTTTCGTTTCCTGGGCGACCCTGATTGTGCTGGCTTTTCTGACAATTGCCCATGGAAAGAGCTATTATGCAATGGGGGTGTATCCCATCCTTTTCGCGACCGGTTCGTTCGCCCTCTCCCAGTGGACAAAGCAGCGTTGGCGTTACTTGCTGGTGGCCTATTGCCTCGCGGCCGGCCTTTTTATCGATATGATCGCCATACCCTTTCTGCCGCCGGAACGACTGACGGCATTTTATGCAGCGCATCCCATATTCAGAAAGTTGGGATTTCTCCAGTGGGAGGACCAAAATGATCACCCGTTACCCCAGGATTTCGCAGATATGCTGGGTTGGAGAGAAATGACGGAGCGCATCGCCAGAGTGTATTATTCGCTGCCTCCCTCTGAAAGGGCGCAAGCGGTACTGGATTGCGATAACTATGGAGAAGACGGTGCAGTAGATTATTACGGGCCGGCATTTCATTTGCCACCTGCCATTGGACATGGCGCAAGCTATTTGTTGTGGACGCATGAAGATTCCTTTCGCGAGGACGTCTTCATTTTGACGACGGATGCCCGTAATGAAATCCACGCGGATTTTATGAAGGAATTTCGTTACGTATCGTTGGCGGATAGCGTTGTCAATCCTTATGCCCGCGAATACGGCAGTTATATTATTTTACTGAAGGGGCCAAGTGATAAATTCAGGAAGGTTTGGTGGGACTATTATGAATCGCTTAAGAAGGAGACGTCGGTGTATCGATAGGTTTATTGATTTTATACCGACTGATTTAGGTGCCCCTAAATTGCAGTATAAGGGCTAGTTAATAGACTTTATTTACTAACTTCACACTATGAGCCGCTTTTTAGATAAAAATATAATCTTACAGCTTCTTGCTGAGCATAATCAGCAATTATCAGCTTTTGGGGTGAATAAGATCGGGCTTTTCGGCTCATATGTCCGTAATGAAGCAAAAGAAGATAGCGACATTGACCTTCTTGTTAGCATTCAAAGGGACAAGAAGACATTTAGAAATTTTCTCTCCTTAAATTATTATCTGGAGGACCTCTTTGGTCGTAAGGTTGAATTAGTGACTCCGCAATCATTAAGCCCATATATTGGTCCCAAGATCCTGAAAACAGTGGAGTATGTATCCCTCCCAGGTTGAATTTCTGCAACACATTTTGGATGAATGCAGGTATCTGCTGAAAGAGGCA
>CAZJDB010000015.1:0-15027 GCA_964544695.1 uncultured Chitinophagaceae bacterium | reverse complement strand
GCCAAGGAATTGAACGTCCCGATCATCGCCCTGAGCCAGTTGAGCCGCGAGGTGGAAAAAAGGAAGGACGGGAATAAAATGCCTCAACTGAGCGACCTCCGGGAATCAGGGGCCATCGAGCAAGATGCCGATATGGTCATGTTCCTGTATCGCCCTGAATATTATGACATCAATGCCAACGAGTTCGGAGAAAGCAACAAGGGGGAAACGCACGTCCGCATCGCCAAGCACAGAAATGGCACCCTGGAAACCATCAAGCTCCGGGCCCTGCTGCATATCCAGAAATTCGTCGAGGACGATGCCGGGGACTTCGGACCCGGACTTCCGCCCAAGGGAGGTGGAAACTGGAAGCCCATCCCCCCTACGGAAGGCCCTGCCGGGGGAGGACCCAAGCTGTATATCCAAAAGGGCAGCCGCATGAATGACATGCAATTTGACGAAGGATTCGATGAAGAAACGCCTTTCTGACCTTCCTTATTTTTATATGCCGGCGCTCAATCCCGGGCCCGGCCTGGCGGCCGGCGGCCCCGAAGCCACCCTGGACGAGGCAACGAGCCGCCATTGTATCCAGGTCCTGCGCATGCGGACCGGCGATCCCCTCCTGCTGACCGACGGCCAGGGCCACGAATCCCGGGCGACCATCCGCACACCCGATAAACGGCATTGCGTGGTCAGCCTGGAAGCACAGGAATTCCGCCCCCGGACGGGGCCGGACGTGCACATCGCCCTTTCCCCCCTAAAAAATGCCCACCGCTACGAGTGGTTCCTGGAAAAAGCCACCGAAATCGGGGTGGCGGTACTGACCCCCCTCCTCACCGAAAGGATGGAACGCGACATCCTCAAGCCCGAAAGGCTCCGCAACATCCTGATTTCAGCCATGCTGCAATCCCGCCAGGTCTGGCTGCCCAAATTGGAGGAGCCGACGGAGTTAAACGCATTGCTGGACCAGGACTCAAAAGGTCGGCGATTCATTGCTCATTTGGTGGAAGGCGAAAGGAAACACTTGAGGGGCGGCGGCACCTCGACCATACTGATAGGCCCCGAAGGGGATTTCACGCCGGGTGAAGTCGAAAAAGCTTTATCCCGGGGTTGGGACCCGGTGAGTCTGGGAGAGAACCGTCTCAGGACAGAGACGGCCGGCATCGTTGCAGCCGCGCTGCTCCGCCTCGGATGAACCCAGGGAGGGACCTCAGTTGACCACCTTATTGGCGCAACTGCTGCTGGCGAAAGCCTCAGGTTTGGCTTTGAAGGCAAAGCCCATACCCAGGATGTAGCCCATGGCCTCGCGGAGGGCTTCGTTGCTTTTAAAGTGGGGATTGGTGTTGATGTCCGCATGGACTTCCATGTCGACATCGAACTCGTTGAAGAGATCGCAAAGCTCATAAGCGATCTCGATGCTTTTGGCCACTTCTACCAGCATCCTTTCCCGGATGGTAAATGCCTGCCTGGTTTTTTCGTTGTGGATGAACATAAATCCACCATGCCCTTCACGGAGGAAAACAATGACTGTAGCAAATTCCGTTTCAGTTCCTTTTACTTGCGAATCAGTGCCGATGCAAACCTTGAGGTGATAGCCTTTCTTCGTTTCGCGGATAATTGCGTCTCTGACTTCCTCTTTGATGGGCAGTTGGATGGGTTCTCCGTTGAATCTGCGCCACTTCATGTTATTAATGGGTTTTCCCAATTTACGAAAAATTCCGCACAACACGGCCCCGTACAAACGCTTTAACGCAAACGTAATGTTGGCTCCGCTTTAATACTGACCCGTACTCAGTAGCACCAGCGTGCACGCTTCAACGGGCTGTATGCCTTTTGCGGCGGCCATTTCGGCGAGCTCTTCATTTTCGGCTCCCGGATTGAACAGGAGGCGTTTGGGATGAAGGGAAAGGATATATTCGTAGTAGTCCTTTTGATGTGCAGGATTCAGGTAAAGGGTTACCGTATCGAAATCGGTATCGGTAGGCTTTTCGGTGACGATGGGCACTCCGGCGACCTGCCCCTCTTTTATCCCCACGGCAACCACGGGCTGCTCGTGCCTGACGAGCGACTGCACCGCCAGGAAACTATAGCGGGACGGATTGTCCGAAGCTCCCAGGACCAGGGTTTTCTTTTTCATAATGCAAATTTACGGAATCACCGGCAAGCGTTAGAACTTGGGACAGGGCACCCCTTCTTTCTCGCGCACACCGGGATGGATGATAATGGCCAAGTACCCGCCTCCATTGGGCAAGGATTTTTTGGAAACCAGCCATCCCAGGTTGTGCAACCCCAGGACCAGGGGCCCCGCTTTTATGGCGCCACCCACCCAAAAGTGACCCTGGTTGGTAATTTCCAGGGGAAGATAGGCGCCAATGGCCGATTTTTCCCAGCGCGGCGTGATCGTCAGCAGGTTCAACTCCTGCACGCTCGCCAGGTTGCTGTGGATGCCGGTGAGGTTGATGGACAATTCTCCATTCACGGCCCAGTAACCCTCCAGGCGTTTGTCGAAATTCAACAGGATCCGGGCGGGTGTGGAGACGTTGAACCGCCCGCTGACAAAGCTGAAGTGGTCGGCCTTCTGCTGGACCGTATCGTCGAATTGCCCAAGGCCGGAGAGGTTGTGGAAAGAAGTGTTCAGCGTCGAATCGGTCACCACGCCCTTGACACCCGAGAAAACCCCGCTGGCGCTGCCATATATGAAGGAATTGGTTCCCAGGTCCAGCAACGCCGCGCCCAGCTTCCAGTCATACTCGTCGGTGCCCGATTTTTCCTGTCTCCCCCAATCATCCCCGCTTTTTTGTACGTATTCCGCACCTATACTAATCGAAGCGCCCAACTGTCCTTTTTTTACGGCATCCTTTAATTTATCGATGGCGCTGGCCTTGGAGTTCCCGTCCCAAAATTCCGAATAGCCATACTGGGCTTCGGCATTCGTCATCTGGAAGCCGTTGCCGTCAGGGATATATTGCGCGTCCGCGGCATAGGCGTACGCGCCCGACAAGGAGCGCAATACGGATAAGGTACCACCGGCCTGGAGGCGGCTTCCGTCGTCCTCGAAGAGGACGTGGCTGTAAGTGGCATAAGCCTCCAGCCAGCTCGACTGAACCATGTTGACGGACAAGGGCGTATTGCCTATGTTGGCGGCCATGAAATCCCTGGGGGTGACGATGGTATCGTTGTAGTTATATGCCGACGATACCGCGCGCAGGTAGTTGCGCATATTCAGTCCAAAGGCAACCGCCGTGCGCCGGCTCAGGGAAATGCGCGCATTGAGGAGGTGGATGTCCACAGAGGCCAAAAGGTTCCGTTCAAATGTGCCCGAGTGGGTACGGATCAACAAGGTATCGGCCTCCTTCAACAGGGATGCGTTGGTGACGTTGAAAGAATTGGTAATGAATTTCCCCTGCATTCCAAGCACCGTCACGTCCCAGGTGTACGGAGAATTCAGGATAGCCGCCGGATTGAAATCATTGCTGAGGCTCCCCGAATAGGGCGTCCCGTGCAGGGCCTGGTAATTCTGGGCTTCGGCAATGGGTCCGAGGCACAAGAGTGCCGATAAGGCGGTCAGTATCTTTTTCATTGTCCGGTCCGTAGAGATTAAGTTTAAAACGCATTCCCGTGCGTTTTCCGTATAATTCCTCCCGTTAATATCGGAAATGGCTTTAATATTTGGAGGAATAATTTTGTCGTCCAGGGCTTTCCGAAAAGGGATTGGATGATCCTGCCGGTCCGCATGCGCGCGGCGAATTGTCGTCTCCAGGTATTCCGGTATGCGCTTTCCATTTGTTCCCGGGTCCCCCGTCCGTCCAGGAAGGGGAGGATCGCATCTGCAGCAAGTTGTCCTGACCTCAGTGCCATGCTCATCCCATTCCCGCACAGGGGAGAAATCATACCGGCGGCATCTCCCGTCATCAGCAAGTGTCCTTCTACCGAAGATTTTTGAGAAAAGCTGATTTGAGCGATGCTTTCAGGTTTCTCCCATTCAAAACGGGCGTTTTCAAAGATTTCCCTCAGGTGGGGATTCCTATACAGTATCCGTGCCTCCATTTCGCGGAGGCTGTTTCCGCTTTTTTCAAGGTTTGCCGCCGTGGTCAGGTAACAGAGGCAATGGCGTCCGCCGTCCACCGCCGAAACACCACAATAGCCCCGATCGAAGTTATGAAGGGCGATCTGCCCTTCGGGAAGGGTCGAGCGGATGTGATACTTTATACCTATATAATTGTTGAGTTTATTCCCCTTTTCGCGGATGAATGGACGTTCCAGTTGCACATCCAGGTTGCTTCGTTTTCCGAAACTGCCCACGGCGACGGCAGCTTCGACCGGCCCCCCCGGGGTTTGAATCTCGAAGCGCTCCCCACGGAAGGTTACACCCGAAACCTTACAGCCCGTCCGGAGATGAACGCCGCAGGCACGTGCGCGGTCGGCCAGCAGGGCATCCAGGGTATACCGGCTGATACCGAACCCGCCAGGGTCCAGGTCATGGGTAAGGGTGAAACCATCCGGGGCGGATACCAGGAGTCGCCGTATCCTGGGCAGGCCTTCCAGGGGCAGGCCCAGGCGTTCCAGGAAGGGGTGGCTTTCCATACTGATGTATTCCCCGCAAACCCTGTGAAAGGGATACGTTTCTTTTTCCAGTACCGTAACCCGGCGGCCCTCGAGGGCGAGCGTTATAGAGAGGCTAAGACCCGCCAGGCCGCCTCCGATAATGGCTACATCGTATGCGTTCCCTGAGGACATATCGTTATGTTTGACGGGGTGCCAGCACCAGCCAGCGGAAGGCCCATTGCCAATGGATGCGGGCTCCTCTTATGTCCGCCCGGGACAGGAACGCTTCCCAGTCCCGGCGTACAAAGGCGCGCCGTACCGACAGGGGCGCGTCGTTGCGGACCAGGTAGGACCGGGAGAAAGCCCGGGTCAGCCACTTGATGGAGTGGTAAGCCATGGGATGCCGGTGCAGGTCGTTGATGAAAAAGCCGCAGGTGGATTTTTCTTTCATCCAACTCAGCATCCCGGGCATTGCGCTGTCGGGGAAATGGTGACAAAAGAGGGAGGAAAAAACGATGTCGGGTTGATCCACATCGGCCTCGCGGTAGTCACGCGTGATCCAACTGGAAGGGGAGTGCCAGGATTTTTCGGCCGCCAGGTGGGTGCACGTTTCCTTCATATCTACGCCGGTGATGGTGAGCGACATGCCCTGCTGGTGGGCCCAGCGGTCGATGACCTGGAGGTTATCTCCGCCCCCGCAGCCGATTTCGCAGATATGAAGGGACCTGTGGCGGAGGATGCTCCGGGCGGCCGGTGTAGCGGCCAGTTGACGGAAGGCGCGCAAGGTGATCCGGTGACCGCCCAGGTAGCGGTTTATGAATTCCAGTTCCGTGAGGTTGCGCCTCAGGTCCGTTTCGGGAATGTCTTCTTCATCCAGCAATTCCTTCCGGTCCGTTCGTTCGCGGAAGCTCATACGGCGGTCGCGATGAAAGTTTCCATAGTCAATCCGGGACCGAAGGCTGCTCCGAAGATGTATTCCCCTGTGGCGTCGCCGAGACGGGCGGCAATTTCCTTCAGGACGAACAGGATGGTCGGGGAGGACATGTTCCCATAATCCCGCATGACGTTGTAACTCGGCTCCAGCTGTCTTTCTTCCAGGTGCAGGCTGCGCGCGATCGTTTCCAGGATGCGGCGGCCGCCCGGATGGATGCACCAATGATCGATATCGGGGATGCCCAGGCCTGCTTTGTCCAGCGCTTTTTTTACCAACGTGGCGAAATCCGCCTCAAGCAAGTCCGGGATGTAGCTGCTCAGGGTCATGCGGAATCCTGTCGAAGACAGGTCCCACGCCATATCCCCTTTTCCCTGGAGGGCCACTTCACTGTGGAAGTGTTCCAGCTTGAAGCCCTTCCTCGCGTCTTCATCGGGGGTGACCAGCACGGCTGCGGCTCCGTCGGCAAACAGCAGTCCTGAAGAAATATTGTCGGGTGTCGCTTCCGATTGAAAGTGGAGGGTGCACAATTCCACGCAAACGATGAGGACCCGTGAACCCGGTTCCGACCGGCAGACGGCATCCGCCCATTTCAACGCATGGATGGCGGCATAACAACCCATGAAATTGACCGAGCTCCGGAAGATCGACGTGGGCAGGTTCATGGCTTCCATGACTGCCAGGTCCAAACCGGGCGCACTCATTCCCGTGCAACTCACCGTGATCAGGTGGGTCACGCGCGAGGGGTCCTCGACGCCTTCCAGACAGGAACGGATGGCACCTACGGCAAGACCGGGCGCATTTTGCCCGTACCATTCCATCCTTTTTTCCAGCGAAGGGAAGGGCTCCAGGTTTTCGGTAGGCGCGTAGAACGTCCATTCAGGCGCGGGCAACCCGTAGTCGGGGATGACGGAATAGCGGTGTTCGATGCCGGAATGGTGATAGAGGAATTTCAGCTTTCGGTATTCTTCCGGAGAGCACGCATAAATCCTTTGCAGGAAATGCAGCACTTCATCCTGCGTATAGGAGTAAGCTGGTACCCCGGTTCCAATGGAAATGATTTTACTCACTGTGTAACCAAATTAAAAGTGTTCCGAAAGCCGCGTTTGCGGCTGATGCCGCGAGCCAGTTCATCCGCATGGTATGAGAATGGTCGGCTTTCCCCGTATCTTTTGTCACCTGGGTGAACCAATGTATAAAATATATAAATACGGGAAAGAACCAAGCCTGGATGCGTACAAACTTACTTATCTCCCCCAGCCCGTTGAAATAAACCGCCATCAGGGCGAAGCCCAGGATATAGACCCCTGCGCAAAAGAGGAAGGTCCCCCTGTAGCCGAGCACAGAACTGATGGTGCGCACCCCGTCTGCGGCATCCGCTTTGTGCTGATAGATTTGGGTGAGCGGGTAAAAACCCCCGATCAGGAGGCTGCTTACCAGCATCGGCAGGGCAGGCACATGCAAGGTCAGGTCCGTAGAACTTCCGTGATAAGTCGCATAGAATACCACGGCCCCCTGAAATACCACAACGGTCAGGTATCCCAGCCAGGGATACCGTTTCAGGCGGACACCCCTGTAACTGTATGCCCTGCTGGCCAGGATGTAGGCCACACAGCATCCCGCAAACACCCAACTCACGAAGAGGCTCCCGATTACAGAGGCAATATCCATGCCGAGGGTAACCCGGAACAACTGACGTGTGACCGGGGGAGGAGCCGCTAGTCCGCCGATGGGTCCCGTATCCCTGTCCATATAACTATTGTAGCCGTTGCTGGCCGGGTAAATCAGGAGATGGAAAATGCAAAAGATCAAAATCGCTCTCCCCGTATCGATGTGGCTGACCTGGCTGAGTGCAAAGAGGTAAACCGGGAGAAGGAAAAAGGAAAAGGGAAAGCGAAGGTGAGCAACGGTCTGGCGAAACATATATGTAATGTACATACTTTACCCGAAAAGAATTACCCGGAAAGTTTTGCCCGAAAAAGATAGGCCCGCCCCGAAGGGAAGGCCCATTAGATGGATAAGACCCGTGGCAAAAATCATTTAGGCAACAGCACGGTATCGATCACGTGGATCACCCCGTTCTTTTGCCATACGTCATCGATGGTGACCATGGCCTTGTTGCCACTTTCATCCCAAATGATGATCATGCCACCCGCCTGCGTGGCGTAGATATTATCCCCTTCCACGGTTTTCAGGGTAGCCTTACCACCGGCTTTGCTGATCATCTTCAGGAGAGCTTTTGAACCGATCCTGCCGGCCACGACGTGGTAGGTCAGGATCTTTACCAACTGGGCCTTGTTTTCGGGTTTCAGCAGGTTGTCAACGGTACCCGCGGGCAGCTTGTCGAAGGCCGCATTGACGGGCGCGAACACGGTGAAAGGTCCGTCGCCTTTTAGGGTGGGCACGAGCCCTGCGGCTTTTACCGCGGCGACCAGGGTCGTATGGTCTTTAGAATTGACGGCATTGTCTACGATGTCTTTGGAGGGATACATAGGTGAGCCGCCTACCTCTTTAGTGTTCTCGCTGCTCATTTGAGCATAAGTGTTGGAGACAGAAAAAAGGAGTCCTGCGCCTAATAATAGGCTGAAAAATCGCTTCATACAACGTTTTTTAGATGGGAATTTTTAAAAGAGGAACAGAATTATCTACGCAACCCCGGCGATTTCGGATTTTGGCTGGCAGAATAAAGGCGGAGGCAATCCCGGCGGCGGCGAGCTACGCCAGCATGATCACCGGGTTTTCTATGAATTTTTTCAAGGTTTGAAGGAAAGCGGCCCCAACGGCGCCGTCGACGCTGCGATGATCGCAACTCAGGGTCAACTTCATTACGTTGATCACACCGAATCCATCCGGAGTCCTGACGACTTGCTCCTGGATTTTCCCTACGGCCAGGATGCAACTGTCGGGAGGATTGATGATGGCGGTGAATTCATCGATATCCATCATTCCAAGGTTGGACACAGTGAAGGTATCCCCAGTGAATTCACTGGGTTGCAATTTCTTGTTCTTGGCCTTTTCGTAAAGGTCCTTGGCTTCCGATGCGATCTGGCTCAGCGATTTCTGGTCGGCAAAGCGGATGACGGGTACGAGCAGCCCTTCCTCCACGGCCACGGCACTGCCGATATGGATGTGGTGGTATTGACGGATGTTCTCACCCATCCAACTGGCGTTGACCGCGGGATGCAGGCGCAGAGCCATGGCGCAGGCCTTTATGATGAGGTCGTTGAAACTGATCTTGACCGGGCTAATATCATTCAGGACTTTCCGTGCCGCGATGGTGTTGTCCATATTGACCGTAATCCTCAGGTAAAAGTGAGGGGCGGTGAATTTGCTTTCAGTCAGGCGGCGGGCGATGGTCTTGCGCATTTGCGAAAGGGGGACATCGGTGTAGCCTTCAGCGGTAGCCGCGGCCACCGCTTGTTTGGCAGCCGGCGCGGGGGCGCTTGTTTTGGCGGCGGGAACAAATTGATCGATGTCGCGTTTGATGATGCGACCTCCGTCCCCGGATCCAGAAACCTCCGATAAGTTGATTCCCTTTTCTTCGGCGACTTTACGTGCAAGGGGGGAGGCCTTGAGGCGGCCATTGCTGTCGGCGGCTTCGGGTGCAGCCTGAGGGGCCGCGGGGGCCGCGGGGGCCGCGGCAGTTGCCGGCGCGGCGCCGGAAATCGGGGCGCCTTGTCCCAGGGAAGCAACGAGGGCCTTCACATCGGTCCCCGCTTTGCCCACTATGGCAATAATATCGTTCACCTTGGCGGCCTGCCCTTCGGGCACACCTATATACAGAAGGGTCCCGGCTGCGTAGCCCATCACCTCCATGGTAGCTTTATCGGTCTCCACATCGGCCAGGACGTCGTCGCTTTTGACGTTATCGCCGACCTTTTTATTCCATTGAACGATCTTGCCCTCGGTCATAGTGTCGCTCAGGAGGGGCATCCGGATCACTGTGGCGCCCAGCTGTTCGGGCGTAACGGTGGGAGCGCCGGATGGTGCCGGTGTCGCTTTTGGCGCGGCGGCTTGTGCGGGCGTAGCCGACGGAGCTGCGGCCGGTGCAGCCGCTGCGGGAGCCGGGGCCCCGGCCAGGAGCTTCTGAAAATCTTCTCCCTTTTTCCCCACGACGGCAATGACGTCGTTTACCTTGGCGACCTGCCCTGCAGGAACGCCTATATATAGTAAAGTACCGTCAGCATAACCCATGACTTCCATGGTGGCTTTATCCGTTTCTACATCCGCCAAAACGTCGTCGCTCTTGACCGAATCGCCCACTTTCTTATTCCATTGCACAATTTTCCCTTCCGTCATGGTATCGCTCAGCAGGGGCATGCGAATCACTTCTGCCATAAAACGTATCCGTGTTTAAATGTGGCGTGAAATTAAATCAAAATCAAATATCCGCCTAATCGGCGGCCGCATCCCGCGCGGGCAGCCGCGCCCGGCGGCCGCGCATCCGGCGCGGGCTCAATAATCCAGGTCCAGCTTGAGCCGGTCCTTCAATTCCCTGACGAGGGGATATTGCTCGCTCATTTGTTGAAAGAGCTCTTTGGTATTCAGGGGACGTTCGGCGGGTGCTTCCGGGGAAGCGCTTTCCACGACTGTAACCTGGTAGGCGAGCAATTTATTATTAAAAAACGTTTGTATGTGTTCAATGAGTGCGGCCCTTTCCTGGTCGATGAATTTTTGCTGGATATTGCTGCCGGTGATGACTTCAAAGCTTTGTTCGTTGACCATCTTGAGGGTGGCCTCCTTGAAAATATTGGCGGCGGAATGGTTCTTTCGTTCCACCAGGAGGGCAATATATTTTTGCCACGCTTCCTGCAAATGGGGCAGCGTCAGCGGGGGCGCTTCAATGGAGACGGTTTGCTGGGAGGCCAGTTGCTGGCGAATCTTTTGAAGGGAACTCAGGCGGCTTCCGGCGGACACGGGAGCCTCCGGCCCGGACCCGACATGCGGGACCGATGCGGCTGGTGCGGACGCGACGGGCGAGACGGGCGCCACCGGCGGAGCCGACGGGGACGACGCGACCGGCACGACCGGCGCTGCCGACGAAACGGGCGCCGCCGCAGGCGTCTCCACGACCAGCCGCGCTCCCGAAGTCAAGGCCGCCGCAGGCGCCCCCAACTTCCTGGCCGCTACGATGGGCTGAGTCCGAAACCCTACGGGGGCCTCACTCAATTTTTTTTTGGATATCGCCCCATCCTGGACCAGTTCCAGGGCCTGCGAAAGATAGGTAAGGCGGATGATCGCCAGCTCCACGTGGAGGCGTTTATTGCGCGCGGCTTTGTAGCCAAGCTCGGCTTCGGACAGCACATTCAGGGCGCTGATGCAGTAGCCGGGATCGACCCGGGCCGCGGCAGCCTTGTATTTGTCGCGGAAGGATTCGACCACATCCAACAGGCTCAGCACCTTCTCATCCGAACAAACCAGGAGGTTGCGCAGGAATTCGGACATGCCTCCGAGGACCAGGTCTCCCTCGAACCCTTTGCTGTTAATATCATCGTACAAGAGCAGGGCCCCAGCCAAATCCTGGGCCAGTATAATGTCTAGCAAACGGAAATAATATTCGTCATCCAGCACATTGAGGTTTTCCAAGGTGCCGGTGTAATCGACGCGCCCCCCGGTAAAGCTCACGATCTTGTCCAGGATGCTGAGGGCGTCGCGCATGCAACCTTCGCTTTTTTGCGCAATCACCTGCAGGGCTGCCTTGTCCGCGGTTACGCCTTCGGTGCGGCAGATTTCCTCCAGGTGACTTACGGTATCCCTTAGGGTAATTCTTTTAAAATCAAAAGTTTGACACCTTGACAGGATAGTGGGCAATATTTTGTGCTTCTCTGTGGTGGCCAGGATGAATATGGCGTAGGAAGGAGGCTCTTCCAGGGTTTTCAGGAAGGCGTTAAAGGCCGAGGAGCTAAGCATGTGGACTTCGTCCACGATATAGACTTTGTATTTACCAGCCTGGGGACTAAAACGGACTTGTTCAACCAGGGCCCGGATATCGTCCACCGAATTATTGGAGGCGGCGTCCAGCTCGTGAATATTCAGGGAAGTCCCTTCATTGAAGGTGCGGCAGGAGGTGCAAATGTTGCAGGCTTCTCCATCGGGTCCCAGGTTTTCGCAGTTGATGGTCTTGGCCAGGATCCGCGCGCAGGTCGTTTTCCCTACCCCCCTGGGCCCGCAAAAGAGGAAGGCGTGGGCCAGTTGCTGGGTCCGGATGGCATTTTTCAGCGTGGTAGTGATGTGTTCCTGCCCTATGACCGTGCCAAAGGTCTGGGGGCGGTATTTCCTGGCGGAGACAACAAAAGGATCCATCCCCCAAATTTACGACTTATGTGTTGGCGCGCCAACTTCGCTAATGATTGGCCGGTGGCGCGTCTAATCGAGAATGGGATGCCGGGTTACCGTTTTTGTGCGGTCGAACAGGTACCGGTAGGTGATCAGCGTGCGGCTCCGGTAAGTGCCCAGGCTTTCGGCCACGTTGATCATCTTGGGATTGAAGTCCCCAATCCATTGCATTTCATAGTCGGTGTACCTGACCCCGGGACCCTGGATGATCCTTGCCCCCTCCACGACCATAAAGTTGTCCACACCCTTGCCTTGCCATTCGGGGATCACCCCGAACACCAAACCGGTGAATTTGGTACACACTCCCCTGAATTGCATCCAGAGAAAGCGGATTTTCTGCCACCACCCGAATTTCCCGTCGAAGAAACGGAAGATCTGGTTGAGTTCGGGAATATTGATCCAACAGGCAATGGGCTCCTCGAAGTGGTAAACAAACCAGACCAGGCGCTCGTCCAGGACGGGCTTCATTTTCCGGAACATGGCCCGGGCCTGGTCTTTGTGCAGGTCTTTACCCCCCCCGTGGCTTTTCCAGGCCTTGTTGTATATGTGTACGAAGTCCAGGGCGAATTTGTCCAGCTCCGATTTCCGGATGTGACGTGCGCTGATGCCCGGAATTTTGGAAACCTCGGCGTGGCGCTTGAAGAACTTTTCGGTGAGTTGGTCCGTGACCTTTATAGCGAAGCAAATCTGGTTGAAGAAGGGGCTGAACCCATAGTTTTCCAGCAAAGTCTGGTAATACGGCGGGTTGAAGTTCATGCCGTAAAGGGGTGGGTAGAATCCCTGGGTGATCAGCCCCCACCAACGGTCCCTTTCCCCGAAGTTGATAGGGCCGTCCATGGCTTGCATGCCCCTTTCCCTTAGCCATTCCCGGGCCGTATCAAAGAGGAGGTTCGCAGCGACCTGGTCGTCGACGCAATCGAAGAAACCAATTCCCCCCGTCGGTTGCTCATCGCCCTTGTTCTGATACTTCGGGTTGACGAACGCGGCTATCCTGCCCAGGTACCGGCCCTGGTCGTCCTTGAGGACCCAGCGGGTACATTGGCCGTGGCGGAAAGCTTTATTTTTGGTTGGATCGAATACTTCTTCGATGTCCTTGTTCAAGGGTCTTATATAATCCGGATTCCCACTGTTCAACACCGCATTTACCTCTATGAAAGCCCTGGCCATATCCTTCCCCAGAACTTCTATCAATTGCATATGAATGCCGTTTGGACCAGCAATTTAGCATAATTCGGCAACGTTTTTGCCTTACATTTAGGGCAGTTAAACACCAGATCATGTCGGACAATTCAAAATTACTCCTGGGTTTTATCGTAGGCGCCGCGGCCGGGGCCGCCCTTGGCGCGTATTTCAGCACCGATAAGGGAAAAGAATTATTGTCCAGAATCAAGGACACCGCCAGGGATTTGGCGGAGGACGTCAAATCGGCCGTGGACAGGGTCACATCGATGGCGGAAGAAGAAGAGCCCCTGAGCGCAAATAATTAGGATGGAGCACAAGGAGAAATTTTTCGCTGAAACGGAAGAGCTGATCGAGACATATATCAAAGACCGCCTCCTCCTGATCCGCCTGGACGCTACCGAAAAGGGGGCCAAGCTGGCAGCCTATTTTGTCGTAGGATTGGCACTGGGCCTGCTGTTTTTCTTTATCCTGCTTTTCCTGAGCATTATGGCCGGCTATTATTTTTCGGAAGTGACGGGCAGCCAGTTCTTAGGTTTCGGGATCATTGCCGGCGGCTATATCGTCCTTTTCACGGTGCTTCTTCTCCTGCGCAAAAAGTACATTTTCCCGTTCCTCACCAATTTCGTCATCGGGACGGTATTCGATCAAACTAATGATGATGCAGAAGAACCAACCAACGGCGTACTTCCCGATTGACCGGCCGCATACCCCGCGTATAAAGAACATTGCGGAGCTTCATGCCGCTCGTAGGGTGGTGAAAAGAAGGGTGAAGACCCAGGAAGCGCAGCTCAAGGACCGCCTCCAGGAACTGCCCGGACAATTGGTTTATACCGGTTTCAAATACGTCGTCCCCACCCTCATTTCCGGGAAAATCACCAACTCGCTCCTGGATGGCGCGAAATCCATGGTGGACCTGTTTTTTCTAAAATCAAAAGACCAGGGAGCCACCAAGGGCGCCCTCAAAAAAGCGGGCCTCCTGACCGCCCTGAAATGGGGTATCCGTCTTGCCCTGCGAGCCATATAAGTGCCATATAATTGGCGGCGCGGAAATTGCGCAAATTTCACCCCTGAACCCTTATCTTTGCGCCAAATTTTGGAAAAATGGCCAATGCTGGTAAGATCAATCAAATCATCGGTGCCGTCATAGACGTTCGTTTTGCAGGCGATAGCGACCTCCCGGAGATATACAATGCTTTGGAAATAAAGAGAGAAGGCCAGGCTCCCCTGGTACTTGAAGTGCAGCAGCACCTGGGGGAAGACAGCGTTCGTTGCATCGCCATGGATGGTACCGAGGGTTTGGTCCGCGGAATGGAAGCCGTGGATACCGGCAAGGCGATCACCATGCCCGTTGGAGATGCGATCAAAGGGCGTTTGTTCAACGTAACCGGGGACCCCATCGATGGGATGCCTCCCGTCGACAAGGCCGGAGGGCGTCCCATCCACGCCATGCCCCCTCCCTTCGAAAACCTGAGCACCTCCACGGAGATACTGTTTACAGGTATCAAGGTCATCGACCTGATCGAGCCTTACGCCAAGGGTGGTAAGATCGGACTCTTCGGGGGCGCCGGTGTGGGTAAAACGGTATTGATCCAGGAATTGATCAACAATATCGCCAAGTCCTATTCGGGACTTTCCGTATTCGCAGGCGTAGGAGAACGCACCCGTGAGGGAAATGACCTGCTGAGGGAAATGATCGAGGCGGGCATCATGAAATACGGAGACAGTTTCAAGCATAGTATGGAAGAAGGGGGTTGGGAC
Source organism: uncultured Chitinophagaceae bacterium (assembly GCA_964544695.1). Taxonomy (GTDB): domain Bacteria; phylum Bacteroidota; class Bacteroidia; order Chitinophagales; family Chitinophagaceae; genus Dinghuibacter. The sequence goes on along the minus strand of CAZJDB010000015.1, from coordinate 296 downwards.
CTGAGTAAAGTAAATATGAAGGAACTGGAACAATCCAAGGCCACCTTCGTCTTCGGGCAAATGAACGAACCTCCCGGAGCCCGTGCGCGCGTGGCCCTCTCCGGTCTGACCCTGGCCGAATATTTCAGGGATGGGGACGGAAAGGGACAAGGCAGGGACATCCTGTTCTTTGTAGACAATATCTTCCGCTTCACCCAGGCCGGTTCGGAAGTATCCGCCCTGCTGGGCCGTATGCCCTCCGCCGTGGGTTATCAACCAACGCTGGCCACCGAAATGGGATTGATGCAGGAAAGGAT
>CAZJDB010000014.1:0-31503 GCA_964544695.1 uncultured Chitinophagaceae bacterium | reverse complement strand
TGCGCAGGAAATAAAGAGAGAATATAAGGTTTCAAAATTACCGACCTATTTGTTTTTTTCGCCGAATGGGATCATTGTTCACCGATCTTCAGGGGCTATGACTGATTCGTCCTTTCTGGCGCTAGCCACTGATGCCATGAGGCCGGGAACGCAATATTATTCGAAAATAGAACAGTATACGGCAGGATTGATTCCTTACGGTGAAATGCCCCCACTAGCTTTGGAAGCAAGTTCAAATGGAGACGATCATATTGCCGAGGATATTTCTAAAGTGTATATTCGAAAATATTTAGATGAGAGCAATCGAGATAAGCTGTTAGCCAACGTGAATATACCCTTTATGAAATCTCCTCTTTTTTTTACAAATTTAAGTTCAAAAGATAAAGTTTTTTCAGTGATGCTTGCCAACAGGCCAGCAATGGATTCCTTGGTGCATTACAAAGGGTACGTCGAGTTTTTAGTGAACCGGATCATTAATCAGGAAATAATTAATCCCGCTCTCAAGGCGACTGATTTATTCAAGGGTGGGAATCCGGATTGGGCTCAATTGACCAAAAGGATCGATAGGCAGTATGGTAGAACCTGTGCCGAGAAGATCATCCTTGATGCTAAGTTGAGATGGTACGGTAAAAAGGAGGCATGGCCCCTTGTGGTTCGCTATAATATGGAGAAAATTGAGAAATACGGATTGGATACCAGCGGATTGGGATGGCTCTTTACGAATAATATCCTATACGAAATTATATTTGAACATGCCACTGATGCACGTGTTCTTTTAAAGGCGGCAAAATGGATGGAACTCATTAACCATTTGCATCCGGATGATGCATCTGATATTGATACGTATGCCAATTTGCTTTATAAAGCAGGGAAAATCAATGAAGCTATGGCCTGGGAAGAAAAAGCAGTAAATATAGACGAAGAACAAGCTAAAAAGTACAATTCAAATGTGGATAATTCTTTCCGGGCGTCTTTGGAGAAAATGAAAAAGAATGAACCTACCTGGTCTACTCATTAATAAATATCCGGTTTTTAACGGATAGGACGTAAGTACATTTTTCACTAATTTAAAAAATGATGAATCGTTTAATCTTGTTGCTATGGGCAACATGCATGCATATTATTGCTTATGGACAGGGTTTGTATGAAGGAGGAGGCAAACCTGCCCTAGATACTTCTGTGTTTGATCGCTGGCAGGTTTTGAGTTCTCCTTCCATAAGCAATAATGGGCAATGGGTAATTTATAAGATTTGGAATAAACCTAAAGGAAGCACTTCATTGGTTATTCAATCCACCTGCGCAGATAGGAAAAGGGAATGGAGGGACATAAGCACCGGCAATTTTACAGCCCAGAGCGATCAATTTGTTTTTTGCTTCAAGGGAAAGGATAGTATTTGGATATATACGATGTCTGATGATTCTCTAACGTATATTCCAGGTGCCTCCAATTTCCAATTAATTGAGGCAGGGTCAGATGAGTTTTTGTTATATAGGGTGGGGAAGGTATTATGGTTGAGAAATTTGAGGTTAAAGGAAGCCCGATCTTTTGATGGAGTTTCGGAATATGTCTGTAGCGGGGATGGGAAAGCGATATTACTGAAGGGCGATTCTACCGTGGAATGGATAGACCTTCCCGACTTTTCACAAAAGATAATCTATCATGGAACAGGAGCAGGGTATTTTGTATTCGATCGGGTTAATCAGCAAGTTTGTTTTTTGGTCAAGGCGAGTGAGGGCGGTCCGATTTCCCATTCCCTGTGGCTGTATCAAGCTGGTCAGAATTTTGCTGAACGGGTGGTGGACGACCAGCAATTGCAACTGGAAAATGAATATGATGTGGGACAGCCCATACAATTCAGTAAAAATGGGAGAGATATTTTATTTAATCTGGAGACCAAAACGACTCAGCCTAATACTATTGAGGACATGCCGCGTCTTAGGCTATGGAGCTATAATGATTCTGTGCTTAAATCTGAGCAAATGGCAGGTGGGCCCTCAATAAAAAGGAAATTCGCAGCAGTCCTTCATATCCAAGCTGGAAAAGTGGTTCGCCTGGAATATGAGAACGATCGGATTAAGATTTCAAATGAACAAGATGGAGATTACCTGCCGTTATTGCATTCAACTGGATCAAGAAGGGAGTTTTATTGGAATGCAAAGTTTCAGGAATCCCTCTTTTTAGTATCTGTTAGAGATGGTAAGCGAATTAAGATAAATGAGAATCCGGAATGTAAACGAATTCTTTTTTATGATCTTGCCCCTAATGGAGACTATTTTATATATTACGATGCTTGGGCAAGGGATTATTTTAGCTATGACATACGAACGGGAGAATGCAGAAACATCACTAAAGGGATTAAGGCAATCTGGTCGACAGAAAATGATGAACCATCCTCAGTTTTGATATCCGTTGGTATCGCAGGTTATATGGACCGGGGGCATGCTGTACTGATCTATAGTCAGCGAGATATTTATCAAGTTAGCTTGGATGGTACATATCCGCCCATCAATCTGACAGGAAAAGGGAATGGCAATGGGAACATAATCTTCAGGTTTGCAATGTTTTATACAAATGGTAAGGATTTTAAGATCGGAGAAGAAATCATTCTGAACGCCTTTGACAAATTCAGCAAGGATAATGGATTTTACAGTGTTACACTGGGCAAGCCCGGAAGCCTTAGAAAATTAATCATGCAGCCCTATGTTATAGGAGGGGGAGGAATAGATGGATTAGATACTTATCCAATTTGGAAGGCAAAGGACACAAGCCTATATCTTGTGCAGCGAATGAATGTCCGGGAGTCTTCCAACCTTTTTCTAACAAAAGACTTTAAAACTTATCAGTCGATAAGCGACGTACATAATGAAAGAGCCTATAATTGGATGACTTCCCAACTCATTCGGTGGAAAACGCCGGACGGCCATTTTACCCAAGGGATATTGTACAAACCCGAGAATTTCAATCCCCATAGGAAATACCCAGTTCTTTTTTATTACTATGAAAGGTTTTCCGATGGGTTGAATGCCTATATTCCTCCTGAGTGGAGTGAGGGTCCAATCAATATCCCTTATTATGTTAGCAATGGATACTTGGTTTTTGTACCTGATATCTATTATCGGATTGGATATCCGGGTAAGAGTGCTTGCAATGCGATTGTTTCTGCAGCCTTATATTTGAGCCGCTTTCCATGGGTAGATGCAAAACATATGGGAATACAGGGACATAGTTTTGGAGGATATGAAACCGATTATGTGGTAGCACATACGCATATATTTATAGCTGCCTGTTCTGCGTCTGGATGGGCGGATTATGTGGCAGGATATGGTGAGATTCATTCTGGAGAGAGTCGTCAGCCTGCCTATGAATTTGGCCGGGAAAGAATAGGGGTATCCTTATGGGAAAGACCTGACCTGTATATACAAAATTCACCCATATTCCTTGCCGATCGGATTGCCACCCCATTGCTGATGATGAATAATCCTTCAGATAACCAGGTGCCTTTTACTCAAGGGGAGGAGCTATTTACGGCTTTGCGGAGGCTAGGAAAAAAAGCCTGGATGTTGGAATATGAGGATGGGGATCACAATGTATTTGATAAGAATGCAGTAGATTTTACAATCCGGACGAAAGAGTTCTTCGATTATTATCTTAAGGAGGCGCCAGCCCCGAGTTGGATGCTTAATGGAATTGGACCCACCGATAATTGGTCAAAAAGTCTTGAATTAGCCCGGCCTGACCTAAATCTACACCCAGGGTTATTAAAAGTGGAAACCCAAAGAAAGCTTGATTAATTACAATTCCGGAAGCCCATCCGGTTAACGCTGGATTCGAGCCTATAAACCCAATTCTAAAAAAGGAATTGCACCAGCGCCAGGGCTGATGCAATTCTTAAAACGTAGTAATTAATAACTACCACCAATCTTTCCAACATTAATCTGCCGTGGAATAAACGGTAGTCGAATTTGGGCACTCGTTCTGTAAAGTGCCAATATAGAATTCGCCGAGAGTAGCATCGTTTTCGGCAGTCGTAACTTTTGTAGACAGTGCGGGACAATTGTTAGCTTGCGTGCCAATAAAAAAACGATGGCTGCTCCTTGCTTTGAAGGCCAGAGAACCGCCCACTACTGCCAGAACTGCTATAGCAGTCAGCATAATTTTTGCTTTCTTCATAAAATTGTGCTTTTTTAGTTAAAAAAGCGAAACTTATATTGTATAAATGCGCCTACTCTGTTCTAATGGTTTTCGGCTACCCCATTTCGCCATTTCTTTTCTATGATGCATCAATAGAAATTGAATCAGCATATCTGCACAATTGTATCACTTGATCAGGGTAACACAAATATGAGATCGTTACATTGCGTTTTTTTTAATTTTTACCATACTAATCCCCCCGATAAATACTTGCTTCAAAGATTTATCTGGAGTATAAATAGCTGTACAAGGGACCTGTGATATTTTATAATAATTAGCAAAGAAAAATTGATCATCTTGGGCCACAATCACGTTTGGGTATTTTTTCAATTTAAATTCCTCTGAGAATTGTTTAATGGGTTGAAGGGAAGTATTTGATAAAAAATAAAATTGGATATTCTTAAATGACTGAATATGTTGAACGATATCCCTGGTTTCCTCTCTGCAATATGGGCATGTGGGTTTGAAGAAGATGATCACAATCGGATTTCCCAAAGGAATATTATTTGTATTGATGCGGGTAATGCCATCCATTAGCAATAAGGAAAATGAGGGCATCTTTTTTCCTTCAAACCCGGTGACTATATCGGGTTGATTATAGTTGCAACCGATCAAAAGAGCAGTATATAATATGCGTATCCAATACTTCATTCGTCATTATTTTTTAAATCATCAATCTTCAGTTGAGTAAATTGTAGTGCTTGCAAAACCGTCATCTGCAGCAAGCATAATTCTTGATTTTCTCATTTAAGTATATTTTAGATGTAAATGGATAAAATACGGGGCACTAAGTTCCATATATACAATTCAATATTATAACGTTGGATTATTGGTTACCTGAATTAATTTTTGCCTGGATTTGCTTTCTTCCCATAGGAGCGAAAGAAATAGGCCAAGGAAAACGGATGTCAAGACCAAGGAAAACAATTGATAACGCAATTCAACAGGCGCCGCCAGGACGCTGAAGCACAGATTACAAATCCATATGAACGTAGTACACACTAATATTCTTCGGCTCGTAAAGGAGGTTAGGGAGAACCCACCTAATAGACCATAGATCAGGAAGGATACAAAGAAAACAAAATTGACTATGGCTGATATAGTTGGCAGAGGATTCAAGATGCTAATCTTTGCATTTCTATACCTTATATGGGATTTCTGACTAGGCCAATGAAACCATTTTGTCACTATCGAGTCTGATGTGAAATCGTAATTCCCCATCGACGATACAGGTGGCACATAAAAGTTTATGAGGTTGGGCCAAATGAAAAACCGAATGTAAGGCCCCGGATGCGTTCTTATTAGGTACAACCCATATGACGAATAAAAGGGAGCCAAGGATTCCCAATGGTTTAAAATTGAATTTGACGTATCCCTTCTCCAATAATTATGCAGGTACACCGAGAGAGGTGATTTGGTATTCCATAGGTAATATCCGCCGATGTCATAATCTGGTCGGAAGTAAATGAATATGTGGCGGATTGAATCCATATGAGCATTAACCACGGTCTGGAGTTGCCGAAACTGTTTAGGGACCTGGGTGGGTATATCTGATTCAGAATAGGCATATCCATATAGTGCATTGGATGCCAACTGCCACCCACCGAAGGCGGAAAACTGCCACCGGCCGGTTTCTTTAAAATATGCGTATTCCGTGACACCCATATTGGTTACCAGAAGGACCAGAAGTGTTCCGATCCCGATTAATTTAGGACGAAGGGTAATATGGGCAATTAAGAAAACAGGTAAGCTGATCAGTGGATACCAAAGGCCATTGAAACGGGTATAAAAACAGAGAAAAAGGACAAGGGCATGCCAAATAAATAACCTAAGTGTAGGCCGGGTGAGTATCCAAAACAATTGTGTCACCCAAACCAAGCTTAGAGCAATAAACAAGCAGTCGCTACTCACAAAATTGCTGATGTGAGGGATTAGCGGATTCAAAATAGAGATCGCCAGGATTATACGGAAGGTCCATTTGGCAGGAAATAGCAAGAATTTAACCGAGAAAAGGAAGTAAAGAATTCCTAACTCTAGCAAAAGGTATTGACAACAGACGAGAAAGAGGGAAGAATTGCTTATACTACTCACCATCCGGAGAAATTTAGGATAACCCATTGGGCGCATGGCTATAGAAGGATTAGAAATAGCGGCTTCAAGGTAGTCCTTGGAATCTAGGTTAAGGAAATTTGGAAAGGGGTAGTAGAATTTAAAAACGATTAACTGAATTATGATGCAAATAGCTGCTAACCATACCAAACGACGATTTTCCTTTTCTTGGATTAGCCAGGACCAAAAGGACTCGTTTAGAATGGATTGTCGAAAGACCATAGCTCTTTATATTAGATATTTTACATAGATGATAAGGCATGCACTTTATCTTGTTGATTCCTTTTTTCGCGTTTAATGCCCAGGGAGGTTAGCAGGATAAAGAAGCTATTGAATAGAATATGTTGCGTGAACGATAAATGTTCGATCAAGCCCCCACAAGCACAGGACATCCCACTTTCTTGAGCCACTGTTAAGACAATGTATCCTGTAAATGGGATCAGAAGAGCCAGGGATATATAGTATCCTGAAAGCCTCCATTTGGGTATGGCAAGTAAAAAAGTGGTTAGAAGTTCCATTCCAATTACACTTACAGCCGCGGCAGAGGGAAATTGCTTTAAGACAGGTATTTCGCTAATCTGATCTTTAAATATTTGAAAGTCAAGCATTTTGCTAATGCTTGCATATAGAAATAAGAGGATGAGAGGTCCCGAAAATAGATATGTATGCCTAGCGATCATGCAGGTACAAATTTTTCTGGAAATAATTTGTGACTTATTTCTTTTTTCTCAAAAGCCATTTTCGCAGTCCAATCCACTAGTATTGATGCATAAATAGTTGACAATATAAAAGGGAAGGCCTGGAATCGTAATGCTGCGGAAGATGCAAAGATTGTAAATGCGGCATTCAGCAACCATATAGCAGCGCCCAATAAAACGGCATTTTTAATGGCAATTCTTTGGCGAAATCCTTCTAAGACCCAAAATGATAATAAGCTCATTAGTAAGATCACGTTTACCGTCCCTGACAAGATGGGATATGTCCACAGGAGTATTTTTTCCAGAGTATGGCTTCGTACAATAACCTTCACCGTTTTATAACCGAACCATTTTTGGGCTATTGGAATGACATAATCCTTACCTGAATTATACTCTTCTAGAAATTCTACTGGCGGAGTATAATATTTAACGGTATTTGGCCATATAAAATATCGGATAAAATAATAAGGGTATTTGCTAATAATTTGAAGACCATATGCTTTATATAACGGCCCCAACAATGCCCATTTCCTTAGGTCTGAAGAATTGCTATCCTTCAGGAAAGAAATGCTTTTGTAATTCATTAGAGGCATACCAGGTGACCACATGTAATAAGTACTGGCCATGACCTCTTCTGAAGGATATTTTTTTGTGTCACGGGTGCTATCAAAGTATTTTCGGATATTATTATCAAGGGCTTGGAATTTGGCTGGTACAGGCTTTCTTTGAGAACTATCTACATATCTGTAAGCATACATCGCATTATTAGCCATTTGCCAACCAGCAAAAGGAGAATATTGCCAAGTCCCCGTAAGCGCTTTATATTGATTCCCAGTGTGGAGAATAAAAAGACCAATACATAAGGTGGCAGACCCCATGCCTAGGAGCTTTCTCGGGATAGATTGGGGGGATATTAGAAATACAATGCAGGAAATGAATAAATAGATAAGGGCATTGTACCTCACCGTGAAGGCGATATATATAATTATAGTATGCCAGAATATGAGCCGAAGGGAAGGCCGTTCAATAATCCATAATAAAGTGGTAACCCATAATAAACTAATAGCCAGGAAGAAAGCATCGCTTGAAACCAAATTCCCCATAAAGAGGAAGAGAGGGTTAATCGTAATAAAAGAAAATAAAATGACCTGAAGAACTTTGCTAGGTTTGTAGAAATAGAAGAGTGTAAATATAAAGGACATGGCGGCAGTTAATATGAAGAAATACTGAAAGGCAGTCAAAACTAAATCTGAGGTAGAGAAGACACTAAATACCCGGAGAAACATAGCATAGCCGATCATATACATGCTAATGCCATTATTGTTGATGGCATTCCCTATGTAAGAGAAAGAGTCCCCGTGAATAAAGCTGGCATACGGGTATATATATTTGAATGCAGCAAACTGTAAAATTGTAGCAAAGGCAATAATAATGAGCGCCCGCTTGTTGAAGCGGTCTTTCAGGATGAAATCTTTAAAATTTGGTAACCCAGCGATTTCGGACTTTAGTTGCATCACTTATATATTTTGAGCAATCGAATCTTTCTGGCTTTCCGCAGGAACAATTACGGGCGTTGATGAAGGAACCTCTTTCAAAACCTGTCGTTTGTTAAACAGCCCATACTTAAGGATGCAAAAGATCGTTCTCACCCCATCTTTCCACCCTATTTTCTTCCCCTCGGCATACGTACGTCCGTAATAGGATATGCCAACCTCATAAATGCGCACTTTGGGCACCCGCGCAATCTTAATGGTCACCTCAGGTTCGAAACCAAAGCGTTTCTCCGATAGAGGTATCCGCTGAATAATTGAAGTCTTGAACACTTTATACCCCGTTTCCATATCCGTCAGGTTCAGGTTGGAGAACATATTGGAAAGGAAAGTAAGCACCGCGTTGCCGATGGAATGCCAGAAGAACAAGATCCGGTGTGGATTTCCACCCATGAACCGGGACCCGTAGACCACGTCGGCGAAACCGCTACTGATGGGCTTCAGAAGTGTATTGTACTCTGAGGGATCGTATTCCAAGTCGGCATCCTGGACCAGGAGGTATTCTCCCGTAGCCGCCGCAATCCCTGTATGTATAGCAGCCCCTTTCCCCTGGTTGACCGAATGATAGAGGTATTTGATATCTACCTCTGGCCAGGCATCCATAAACGACAGCACGGCGCGAGCAGTACCATCCGTCGAGCAATCATCCACAACAATAATTTCTTTTTCAATCTGACGAAGGAGATGAACGGCTCGGACGCGTTCAAGTATAAGCCCTATACTTTTCTCCTCATTGTATGCAGGAATGATAATGGTTAGCTTATTGAATGGCATATTGCAATGTGTTTTCAAAAAGTTATCCTATCCCACCAGATGGCAGGTCGATGTAAGCGATGCACAAACATTAAAAAGTAGGAGCCTAAAAGGGTTGCGAGAACCTAACAAATGCAGTAATCTGCTAATATTCGCCTAATAAACCGAATAGCTGAATTCCTTGCCTGACGAGGGTAAAATTAGGGTCTTGCTAATCGGAGGTGTTTACCAATTCGGGATAAAGATATCACGATTTGGAAAAAGCATCTGCCAGGGTCATGATGGTTGTGTCCTGACGAATCTTAGTCCGGACGAGTTTTTCGGTGCCTGCAAGTAGGAACGCCCGCAAAACATATTCAAGGAACATTTCTTTGAGTTGTGGCGAGGGGATGCCGGGGCGCAGGATCTTTTGAGTCTCGGCTAGCATGGAGCCGGTTGCAAAGGGGAACTTCTTGAGATTGAATGTGCTGGGCCGGCCTTCCAGGGCATTCTGCGTGAAGGTTTCCAAATGAGGAAATATCTCGGTAAGGGATTCCAGCAGGTCCAGGGGAAAGTGCACGGACAAGAGGCAGGGCTGCTTGGCTTTGGGAATGTGGGCCTGCCATTCAAAATCCGATAAATAACGTAGGCTGTACTGGGAGAGGTCCATGTTGATGGAGCCGTGATCTTTAAGATGGTAAGAGAAGGGGGCCCAGAGGGGGATGAAGATTTCGGGGAGGTGGGCGCTGCCCCGGATTTGGATGTCGATGCTTTGTTTCAGGTCGAACAAATAATACCGGATGATGAATTGCTTGACTTTGAGTTCGTAGAACAGGACTTTCCCGAAGGTGTCACGGGCTACGAAGACGCTGGGGATGTGGGGAATCTTGTAATCTTTATCGATGCTGGGACGGATGGTGTCGTCGGATATAAGATTTTGCTCCCGGCCGTTACATATGAGGCTATGCATTGGAGTAAGTTTTCGCAAAGTTGGTCACTATTTTTTAGCGATATCTATTAGTATGGGAATATTTGTTTTTAATTGCGGAGTAATTGCTGTGACAAATAAGATTGTTAGTTATGTTAATTATACACAAAGAAATTAGTGTCAATTTCATTTAGCAATTGGTTTTATGTGATTATAGAAATGAAATATTGTAACTACGGAATTCGAATTCTGAGATAGTACAACGCTTCTCCATCCCTTGCGTTATTAATAGTGTGGACTAAGTATAAAGACGGATTTTGCTGGAGTGCATCGGTAAAATAACGTAGGTATAAATACTGATATTTTGAAAACTATGACCTTTGAATTAGCGTCCTTTCAGTTGATCGATGGGATACTTTTTGTCGATTATTTTGTGCAGGCCTATCCGATCAACGAGGAAAAGGCAGCGTGCATTTTGCGGGAAAGACTTGAGTTCCAGAAGGGACGGTCTTATCCGGTGTTGATCCGTGCCCCGGGGCATTTTACGATTTTAAAGGAAGCGCGTGACTTTTTCAAGGAACCGAAGGGATTTGAGGGGATCAAGGCGGTTGCGATCCTCCTTACCTCGGATTGGGTGAAAGCTCCTGCGGAAGTTTTGGCACCACCTGAGAATAAGGGGGGGGATTTGCCAATTCCGGTTCGCATGTTCAATAGCCAGGACCGGGCAGTGCAATGGCTGTCAAAATTTAAAGATTAGGAGGGCTTATGAAAAAAGAAGAGTTTGGGAAATATGTGAGAAAAATAATGAAGGAGGATTTTCAGTTGGATTTTAATGAGTTCTTCAGGGACGTCCCTGAAAAGGATGTCTATATGTTGTATGAGCTTTTTATGCTCAGAGAGGAGCTGGAAGCAAATACGGTTCCAAAGTGGATGTTTAATTCCCTGCTGGAGGCGATTCCTTTTTTGTTGTTCATCGTTGGAGTAGAGAAGCAGATTGTGGAATGCAATTCGAAAACATTTGAGAGGTTTGGGTATAAACGGAAAGATTTGGTTGGATTGCCCTTCGAAAAATTGCTCCTGGAGAAGCAGTGGAATCGACTGGAAGGTGCGGGGGATAGGAAGCTCCTGCTGGGATTCAAGACACAAAAGCAGGAAATTGTGCTTGGCCAAACCTCAGCGCACTATTTCCCCAGCCCTGAAGGCCATCCCAGGGAGATGCTCATCATCGCCAAGGAAGTGAGTGGACCCCAGGTTAGTGCTTTAAAGCAACTAACGGAGGCGGAATTCGAGGTCCTCAAATTGCTGATGGAAGGAATGGAGGATAAGGAGATTGCTGAGGTGCTAGAGTCCAGTCCCAGGACGGTGCAAACTCATCTGGAAAGCATCAGGAAGAAGTTGAATGCCAGAAATTCAAAACAACTCATTGCGATTGCTTATAAAGCGGGTCTGGGCGACTGAAGCGCCTCGAACAAGACCTCTACAGGATGCAAGGCCCTTCGGCCCGTTCCGTCCTTGATCTGGTGCCGGCAGCTCGTCCCGGGTGCGGCGATAATTACTTCAGAAGAAGCAGCCCGCACGGCCGGCAATAAAACCAACTCCCCAATCTTTTGGGACAATTCAAAATGTTCCTTTTCATATCCAAACGAACCGGCCATGCCGCAACAGCCCGACGGGATGGTGCGCACGGTATAATTTTCCGGTAGGGAAAGCACCTTGACGGACCCGGCCACGGAGGATAACGCTTTTTGCTGGCAGTGCCCGTGCATCAATATCTCTCGACGCTCAGCAGTGAACTGAGAAGATGTAATGTTCCCACGCTCGATTTCGCGGGCGAGGAAGTCGTCGATGAGGAAGGTGTTCCCAGCGAGAATGCGGGCGGCCTCAAGCTGATCTGAGGGAACCAGGTCAACATATTCATCCCTAAAAGTCAGGATAGCAGATGGTTCAATTCCAAGAAGGGGCGTTTCTTCAGTGATGAGGGGCGCCAGGACCCGGACGTTGTGCGCGGCGATGCGGGCGGCCTTCCGCACGAGACCCTTGGACAGGGACGCCCGCCCGCTTTCCATATGTGAAGGGATGATGACTTCGTAACCCAGGTGTTCCAACAACAAGATAGCCTTGATGCCGATGGCGGTATCGAGGTAGTTGGTAAATTCATCGGCAAATAGGTATACGCGGCGGCTGGCAGAAACCCGTGAGTGCGAACGGTACCAACGAAGTAAAGTTGTGCGGGCAAGCGACGGCATGGACCGTTCGGCGGCAAACCCTGAAATGCGCTTGACCAGCGGACTGCTCACGAAGAAATTATACAGGCGCGGAGCAATAGCCCCCAGCGCCGCGGAGGTGCTGAAACCGGCGATCAGGCGGGACCGGAAGGGAACGCCGTTGGCGTCATGATAGTGTTGCAGGAATTCGGCCTTCAACTTGGCGACGTCCACGTTGGAGGGGCATTCGGATTTACAACCTTTGCAACTGAGGCACAGGTCCATGACTTCGTAGATCTCGCGGTTGTCGTAACGGTTCTCTTTTGGAGAAAGCGTGAGGAATTCGCGCAAAATATTCGCCCGCGCGCGGGTAGTATCCTTTTCGTTGCGCGTGGCCATGTAGGAGGGGCACATGGTTCCTCCGGACAGTTGTGTTTTCCGGCAGTCTCCGGAGCCGTTGCATTGTTCGGCGTGCTGGAGGATGTCCTGGCCATTGAATCGGAATATCGTGGGGAAAGGGGGTGTTTGTTGGCCGGGCGTGTAGCGCAGGAAGGTATTCATGGGTGGAGTGTCCACGATCTTACCGGGGTTGAAGATGCATTGGGGGTCCCACGTTTGTTTGATCTCGCGGATCAAGGTGTAATTCTTTTCACCGACCATATGACGGATGAATTCTCCCCGGAGGCGCCCATCTCCGTGCTCGCCGCTGAGCGAGCCGCGATATTTTTTCACCAAACCAGCAACTTGAGTTGCGACCTTGCGAAACATTAAATTCCCCTCAGCCGTTTTTAAATTCAAAATCGGCCGGAGGTGGATTTCGCCGCTTCCAGCATGTGCATAGTGAACGGAATGCAGCCCCTCGCTCGCCAGGAGGGCGTTGAATTCGCGGATGTATTGGGGCAGGTCCTGGACGTCAACCGCTGTGTCTTCAACGACGGGCACGGCCTTGTCGCTGCCAGGCATGTTGCCCAGGAGGCCCAGGCCTGCTTTGCGCAGGTTCCAAATCTTTTTGGTGTCTTCACCGAAGAGGAGGGGGAAGTGATAGCCCAGGCCTTCGGCACGCATGTCGGCTTCCAAAAGAGCGGCCGAAGCACGTACTTCGGCCTGGTCACGGCCCCTAAGCTCTACGACGAGGATGGCGCCGGGGTCACCTTGGACAAAGAAGCGGTTTTTACGTTGTTCGATGTTGTCCTTGGTGCATTCCAATATATAATGATCGATGAGCTCGCTGGCGGTCGGATGGTAGTGCAGGGCCAGGAGGTTGGCGCGCAGTGATTCGTCGACGTTGTGGAAGTGGACGCAAAGGAGCCCGACCTCCCCGGTGGGAATGGGGACGATATTGACCTTGATTTCGGTAAGGAAGGCGAGGGTGCCTTCGGAGCCGGCAATGAGTTTGCAGAAGTTGAAGTCGGGGGCGCCCAGGGTGAAGGGCGCGGTTTCGAGGAGTATATCCAGGGCGTAGCCGGTGTTGCGGCGTTCAACACTTTTTTTGGGATATTCGCGGCGGATTTCTTCCTGGTTGTCGGTTTGGCTGAGGAGGTGGCGGATGCTGCGGTATATGCGGCCCTCGAGGGTGCCGAGTTCGCATTTGGCGTGGAAGGCGTCTATGTCCAGGGCGGAGAAGGTCACCTCGGAGCCATCGCTGAGGAGGGCCTTTACCTCCAGGAGGTGTTCGCGCGTGCTCCTATATATAATAGAGTTGGAACCGCAGGAGTTGTTGCCTACCATGCCGCCGAGCATGGCGCGGTTGGCGGTGGAGGTTTCGGGGCCGAAGAGGAAGCCGTGGGGTTTGAGGAAGAGGTTGAGCTCGTCGCGGATGACGCCGGGCTGGACGCGGACCCAGTGTTCTTCGGTATTGAGCTCTAGGATTTTCGTAAAGTTCTTGGAGACGTCGACGACGATGCCGCCGCCAACGACCTGTCCGGCGAGGGAGGTGCCAGCGGTCCGGGGGATGAGGGAGACGCCTTCCCTGCGCGCGAAATCGATCAGTTTGCGAATGTCTTCTACGGATTGGGGGATGGCGACAGCCAGGGGCATTTCGCGGTAAGCCGACGCGTCGGTGGCGTAAATGGTCCGCATGGCGGTGTCGTCGTAAATTTTGCCCTCGAGTATTGCATCCAATTGATTCAACTGATCCATAGCGAGCAAATTTACATAAATTGCGTCCATTATGAAGCTAGCTTTCCTTTCCCTGATTGCCCTGGCGACGGTGTTCGCCGCCCGGGGCCAACGTATTGCGCCCGACGTCGTCGGTCCCATTACCATACAACCTATCCAGCACGCGACTCTCGTGTTGTCTACGGCAAACGTTACGATTTATTCCGATCCCGTGGGTGGGGCCAAGATGTTCACAGGATTGAAGTCTCCAGACATCATCCTGATCACGGACATACACGGGGACCACATGGATGCGGCTACGCTCGCGGCCGTCAGGACTCCGAATACGATCATCGTCATGCCCCAGGCGGTAGCGGACAAGTTGCCTGATTCGCTGAAGACGAAGGCGGTGATCATGCACAATGGAGACAAAGGAGCCCAAATGGGTATCGGGATCGAAGCGATCCCAATGTACAACCTGCCTGGCCCCTCTGCCAATATGCATACGAAGGGTAGGGGGAATGGGTATGTCCTGACGATGGGCGGGAAGCGCGTTTATATTTCGGGGGATACGCAGGGGATCCCGGAGATGCGGGACCTGAAGAAGATCGATATCGCTTTCGTGTGCATGAACCTGCCGTATACCATGGACGTCAAGGAAGCAGCCGACGCGGTGCTGGCGTTCAAGCCGGTGATCGTATATCCCTTCCATTACCGTGGTCAGGGAGGACTCAGCGACGTGGAGGAGTTCAAGAAATTGGTTAATGCAGGGGACGTGGCTATAGAAGTCCGACTACGGAATTGGTACGCGGGCATGTAGTTTGTTAAGGCGTTGTAATAGCCGCACGGATTAAGAAAAAGTATATATATTTGTGTCGTCTTCTCGTACTATATCTGATACCCTATTTGTATGCGGCACGTATTGCTATTGCTTATCTTCTGTATCTCTTTCGGCGTACTGGATTCCATTACCAGGCGACCGACGCCGTTGCATACTGACGCCCCACCGCTCACGTTTAAGGCCACAAAGGCAGATAGGCCTAATAAGACCACAAAGATTTTCAAAACGCATAAGGTTGTAAAGGCCCACAAAAAGGTGGTAAAGGTCGAGCCCGTGGTCGAGGAAGAAACCGGCTGGGATGACGTGGCCACAAGCGACCTCACGACCCTGAATGATTCCATGTCAAAGGCCCCACTGCCTGAATTAAAGGATGAAAACCCACTGGCTGAGTTCGCCGCGGAGGCCACCGACCAAACGAGACCCGCCATAGATAAGCCCGAACCCATCCATAATACGCTGCTCAATCCCCACGGGGTCCAGTTTGGTGGCATTGCCGGTCTGAACGTTGCGGGGGCGGCGGCTACCAGTAATAATGATAAGGTTTCGGGGAAGCCCCTGACGGGGTTCAACCTGGGTTTATTTGCGGACATTCCCCTGAAGAAGCACGTGTCCTTCCGGCCCAAGGTCGAATATTCGTATGAGGGGTACCAGCCCTCAGTCGGCGGGGATAAGATCAACGTCCGCGTGGCTTACCTGAGTTCTACGCTGGATATGGTGTACCACGACAAGCGCCTCTTTGCGGGCATCGGACCTTATATAGGGAGCGCCCTCAACGGGACGTATACCCTGAAGGGCATCAATACCGATATGGTTTTTGGAAACAACTTTGCTAACGGAGACAACCTCCGGAAACTGGATTATGGCGCCAATATAATGGCAGGAATCCTTATGGATAAGAATTTCGTGTTGTGTGCGGATGTCAACCTCGGGTTGAGGAACATTTCGCCCTCCGGCTCCGACGCGCACATCCTCACGCGCAGCGCAGGTGTGTCCCTCCTGTACGTGTTCCGGAACAGGCCCCTGTTCTGATTTCCAGAAGTTTCGTTACCTTCCCTCTATGCATTATGCGATTATCGCCCTTGGCTCAAGGGGTGACGTGCAACCTTTCGTAGCGCTGTCGATAGGACTCCTGAATAGAAGTCATACCGTGACCCTGCTGTCGCACGAGAATTTCAAGGAATTTATCGAAGGTTATGGAGTCCCTTTCCATCCGTTAACCGGAAACATAGAAACCTATCTGCATACCGAGGACGGACGCCAATTGCTGGCCAGCGGCAGCACGATCGCCCTGATGCGGTATTTGAACAAGGGCGCGCGGCAGTGGAAGGTCCAAAATCAATTAGAGGTGCTTTGCGGCTGCAGGGAGGCGGATGCGATCGTCACGAGCATCCTGGGCATACCCATCGTGTCTTGTGTGGCGGAGGTGTATCGAAAACCCTGGGCGGTCGTCGAACTCAGCTTTCCGACTACGGAAACAAGCACGTTTCCCTTCGAGGGGGTTGCTTTCATGAATCACCCCTGGTTCAATCGCCTGGGTTATCGGGCTCTTCGGATGTTGGCCTGGCGCATGGCGCGCAAAGAGGTAAATGCTTTTCGGGCGTCGCTGGGGTTGCATAAGGCGAAGGGATGGCCCAACGTTTTGCGTCTTCACGCCATCAGCCCGCAGTTGATTCCACAGCCACCGGATTGGGACGGCCTGGCGAAAATAACGGGGTTTATCACGTTGCCGATAAAGCCAGAGGCGCCCCCACAAAAGGTGCAGCAATGGATCGAAGAAGGAGAAGCGCCCGTCTACGTTGGTCTTGGCAGCATTCCGGCGCCCGATCCGGTCAAGTTTGAAAAAGTGATAACAGCTCTGCTGGGAGAATTCCGTGTCTTGTTTTGCAAGGGATGGTCTGAAATGACCCTTTCTCCAGATCCTAACCTATGCATCGTGGATAAAATAGACCACAGATGGCTATTTCCCCGCTGTCGCGCGGCCGTTATACACGGGGGCGTGGGGACGATGGCGGCTGCCCTGGGGGCGGGAACGCCTCCTATCATCCTTTCGGTTTTCGCGGACCAGCCGTGGTGGGGGAGGATGATGGAAAGGCGGGGGCTGGGCGTGCATATTCCCTTTAAGCGACTGACACCCGAAGGACTGCTGCGGGCGGTAAAAAGTGTGGGCCAAATAAAACCCCTGAAGGATGAAGACGGTGTAGATACGGCCATTTCGGCCTTATCGGAGTATTTTATGCACAAATGAAAGATCCTTTGCACAGTGGCCATTCAAGGCGAATTATAGCAGAAAGTTTTTCCTAGTTTAATCGTCCAAATTCGCCGACCATGAGTACACTCACGATGCAAAAGCCTGCTCAAACGGCTTTAGTCGTTCCCGGGATTTCCCGTTTACTGGGTGACATGTTTTCCTTCAACAGTTGCCTGAAGCTGGTCCACTGGGACGTTTCAGGAAAGGGGAGCTATGCGGCGCATATTTCCCTGGACCAGGCCATCGACACTTTGCTCGACGTTACGGACCGACTGGTGGAGACGAGCTATGCTTCGTACGGAGAACTAAAGATCGTAATTCCCGAAACCCGAAAACCGGAAGATTACGTTGCTCATATCGAGGGTTTTTACGATCATATCGAAGAGTCCCGAAGCCTGTTTGTAGACACTTTTACCCAATCCGTCATCGATGACTACCAGGAGGGGATCAAGCAGTTGCTTTTCCGCTTGAAGCGCTTGCAATAACATTCCTGCAAGATATAATTGACATTAGGAGTCCTTGAAATAATGTGATAAATTGCCTGGAGCTAATCGTATCCATGCTAGTTCACCTGATCGAGGCATCAATGTTGGGCGTTATCATTGGGTTTTTCACAGCCCGGTTGTTCCGCAAACGTCGTTATTTCAAGACGGAGGAACTCTACCATACCATCACCTCCAGTATTCCCGGTTCCATCATCGCCAAGTTCGATCCCGAGGGGCGCTATCAGCTCATCGAGGGGGACATGATGCGCAAGATCGGATACGAGCGCAAGGCCCTGTTGGGGAAGGCCGTGGAAGAAACGCTTCCGCCGGGGCAGGCCGAGGAGGTCCGGGAAGGCATCCGCAGGGCCGTTGCGGGGGAGCTCTACACGATCGATATCCGGCGTAAAAACTTCGACCTCCTTTCGCGCTTCGTTCCCCTGCGTGATAAAAAGGGAACGGTCACTTCGGTGCTCGCCATTTGCATCGACATTACCGAGTTGAAAAACGCGCAGCGCCACATCACCGAATTGAACGTCAACCTGGAGCAAAAGGTCGTGGAGCGCACGGCCCAGCTCGAGGCCGCCAACCTGGAATTAGAGGCCTTTTCGTATTCGGTTTCGCACGACCTGCGCGCCCCTTTGCGCATCATCGACGGCTTCGCCGAGATATTGACGCACGATTACGGGGAATTATTGACCGGGGAGGGGCAACGTCTCCTGAATGTCGTCGTCAAAAACGCGCGGCGCATGGGACAATTGATCGACGACCTGCTCAATTTGTCGCGCCAGGGGCGGAAAGAGATGCTCCTCTCACCGGTGGATATGAACCCCTTGCTGCGCCAGGTGCTCGAGGATGAATTCGCTGAAAAGACGCCCCGCATCCGCGTGGAGGACCTGGGCACCTGCTGCTGCGATCCAAACCTCATCAAGCAGGTTTGGATGAACCTCTTATCGAATGCCCTGAAATACTCGGGCAAGCGCGAAAATCCCGAGGTGTACGTGGGTTCCTATGTCGAAGGAGAGGAAGTCGTTTACCTGGTCAGGGACAACGGGGTGGGGTTCGATATGGAATACGCTTCCAAGCTGTTTGGCATCTTCCAGCGCCTGCACAACCTAAACGAATTCGAGGGGACCGGGGTAGGTCTGGCCCTGGTGCAACGCATTATAAACCGCCACGGGGGCAGGGTTTGGGCGGAGGCCCGGGTCGACGAGGGTGCGACCTTTTTCTTCAGTCTTCCAATCATAAATGGTCAATATCATGGAACAGGAGATCGATATCTTGCTCATCGAGGACAATCCGCATGAGGCCGAACTGACGATCCGCAGCCTCAGGAAGCACCACCTTACGGACCGGCTGATGCACATCGACGACGGGGCGGAGGCGCTCAGGTTCCTGGGCAGTCCCAGCCTCCGTGTTCCCAAGCTCGTCCTGCTGGACCTGAAATTGCCCAAGGTCGACGGGCTCGAGATCCTCCGCGAGCTCAAGTCCAATCCACGCACGCGGATGATCCCCGTTGTCGTCCTGACCAGCTCCAAGGAAGAGCGCGACATTGTGGATAGCTACAAGCTGGGCGTTAACAGCTATATCGTAAAACCTGTGAATTTCGAATCCTTTGTCAAAGCCGTTAGCGAGCTGGGGCTTTATTGGCTGCTAATGAACCAAAACGTTTCCAATGAAAAGTGACGTACACCTATTAATGCTGGAGGATGAAGTCCTGGACGCGGAGCTCATCCAACACTATCTCCGCCGTTCCGGCATGGACTTCCAAGCGTCGATCACCTCGGACAAACGAGGGTTCGAGTCGGCCCTGCTGTCGGAATCATTCGATGCGGTCCTGGCTGATAATTCACTGCCCCAGTTCAATTCCTTCGAAGCCCTGAAACTTCTCAGGAGCCACAATTTGGATATCCCCTTTATCCTGGTTACGGGGACCGTGTCCGAGGAGTTCGCAGTGGACATCATCCACAAGGGGGCCGACGATTATATTTTAAAGGACAACCTGACGCGCCTGCCCGCGGCCATTACGAAGGCGATCGATCGGCGCAGGATCAAGAGGGAAAAGCTGCTGACGGAAGCAGCCCTGCGCAAAAGCGAAGAGGAATACCGCCTCTTGTTCGACGTGACACCCCTGGCGGCCTGGGTGGTGGACAGCGAAACCGAGGCCTTCCTGACCGTGAATGCCGCAGCCGTCAAACTCTACGGTTACTCGCACGCCGATTTCAGGAATATGAGGGTGAGCGATATTCAACAACCGGGCGCGGGGAAGATCGCCAAGCATGTCAAGAAGGATGGAACGGTGATCGACGCGGAAATCGTGCACACCGAGGTGTCCTACGACAACCGGTCGGCGAGCCTCATCCTGATCAACGACCTGACCCAAAAGCTCAAGGCCGAAAGGGAAATCCGGCAAATGAACCAGGAACTGCGCGAACTGTCTTCGCACCTCCAGAACATCCGCGAAGAGGAACGTATCCAGATCGCCCGGGACATCCACGATGAGCTGGGGCAAAGGCTGACGGGGATGAAGATGGAGATTTCGGCTTTGTCCAAGAAGACGGAACCGGGGCAATTTGACGATGTCTTGGCGCAGATCGACGACCTGGTCAAGTGCGTACGCCGGATATCCTCGAACTTACGGCCGCCGTTGTTAGACGATTTCGGGCTGGCCGAGGCGCTAAAGTGGCAGAGTCAGGATGTGGAGGTCCGTTTCGGAATCCACGTCGTTTTCGATGCCGACCTGCCCGAGGACATGGACCTGCCCGTGGGGATCAGTACGGGCTTGTTTCGCATTTACCAGGAGGCCCTGACCAATGCGGTCCGCCATGCCAACGCGCATACCATCCGGGGGAGGCTATCTTCGGGATTGGGAGCCGTGGCCCTCGAAATTACGGACGACGGGAAAGGGATGGACGTTGTGCAAAGCACACGGAAGAAGAGCTTCGGCCTCCTGGGCATCAAGGAAAGGGTGTACGTCATGAACGGGCAGTACGAATTGAAAAGCGAGCCCGGCAAGGGGACGCGTTTATCCATTTCCATACCCATTTGATTATGCATATTCTCATCGCAGACGACCATCACCTCGTCCGGAGAGGGTTGAAAAACCTCCTGCAGGGGGAATTCCCCTCAGCCAGCATCGAAGAAACGGGGGACGCCGAGGCCGTGATCAAAAAGAGCCTGGTCACGCATTGGGATGTCGTGATTTGCGACCTTTCCATGCCGGGCAAGGGAGGATTGGATGTGGTCCAGCATATGAAGCAGCACTTCCCCAAAACGCCCGTGTTGATCCTCAGCATGTACCCCGAGGAACAATATGCTGTACGCGCCCTGAAGACGGGGGCCGCGGGGTACCTGAGCAAGGACGCAGCTCCGCGATTCACCGGGTGCTGTTGGGGCGGAAATATATTTCTGCTTCTATTGCGGATAAGATGGCGGGGGATCTTGTTGCTCCTTCGAAGTCACCGCATGACCTGTTATCGGTGCGGGAATTAAACATTTTTCAGTTGCTCGCCTCGGGAAAATCTGTTTCCGACGTTGCTTTGCAGCTTTGCGTCAGCGTTTCCACGATCAGCACCTACCGCGCGAAAATACTTTCGAAAATGGACCTGAAGTCCAATGCTGAGCTAACGCGTTATGCGCTGGAACATAGGTTGATTTAAATACACCTGCCTCGCCGGAGGGTTACCGGCGAGGCTGTGGTGCGTTAGGCTACGGATTGTTGTAGGATACTGGATTTCAGAAATAGCGTTGTTTCATTCAGGTAATAACGGATTCGGTCTTCAGGGATAGGATCTTTGATGAAATAAGTAATGACCTCGGGGTCCATGCTTTTGATTTTTCTAAGGATATCGAGGTCGTCCAGGAAGACGATGTCGGGTTGAAGGTTCATGAAGGCAAGGCAATCTTCACTGCGCATGAAACAGTAAACATTGGCGTAACCATAGAGACGGATCGCTTTTTCATAAGAGCGCAAATACTGAGGGTCTTTGTCTACCACGAAAATCTTGGGTGCGGATGAAGATTGCATAGGGTTGGTTTCTGAGTACAAAGTAAGCGTACGCGCGGCCCATGTGGGATAGACCAACCTATGAACTGCGTTGTCGGGTTTATACTACTCGCCCGTGGCCCTCACCAGCTTTACCCCGGAAAAGAAGAATATGAGGCCCAGCAGGGCGAATACGACGATGCTCCTGACGTGGCGCCCGCCGTCACCGCCTTTCATGAAGAGGACGGCCGAGGCGACGAGGCCGGCGACGCCTAAAATGGCCAGGATGATACCCAAAATGCGTTTTTCCATACACGTTGTAGGTACAGAAATCGCGCCATACTAGCGCTGAACCAGTATTTTCTTCCTTTCAACCGTTTTTCCCGAATAAATGAGGACAAAGTAGACCCCGTTTTCCAGCTTGCTGATATCCATCAGGGTTTGGGACTGCCCGTTCCCGTAATGCATGTCCGAGCGGATATTTCCCTGGAGATCGAAGATTTTTACTTCTTCGATGTTCAAGGGTGTGCCGGTTGGGGCATGCGGGGTGATGTTGACCATTGATTTCGCCGGATTCGGCGATGCCTCGAAGTGGACGGCCTCTTCTTCATTGCAGTTCGCGAAGATGACGGCTCCCTGGACCCCAGGCGTCGAGAACCCGCAGGCATCCTCGAAGGTTACATTACCTGCGGGCGTTACGGTCCACGTGGGTATGACGTTACCCGGGATGGTATAGATTTGATTGGAGCAAACGTAATTGACCGTCGGACTGAAGGTGGGGGTGGCCGTGATGGTGATGCTGGTCAGGTTCAAAGTATTGGTGGTAGGGCTCAGGTTGGTCGGATTGCTGTAGCCTCCGCAGTCATTTTCGGTGTACATGGAGGGTTGTGTACCCACCACCGGAAATACTTCGAGATTCAAACCATAGGTTGAAGAGCTTACGCTAAAGGAGGTGCTGAGGTTGGAAGTGCTGGTGGAAGCGGAATTAGGAAAACTCCCCACGCCCGTGATCCCGGTCAGGAACCCATTGGCGAAGTCTATAGTGGACGTGGCCCTGGGGCTGATATCAGGACCGTACACGCGGCCGTGGCCGAACCCGTCACCTGGACGGTATAGGTATATCCGGGCTGAAAGGTATACCCGTAACCGTCGATCGTCGTCGATGCGTGCAGGGAGGGCACCGTGTAGGAGGAACCGTCGTTGCAGAGTCCGACGTTGACCACCGTCTGGGCCGCGGTCATGGATTCATGGTCATTGGTATACAAAGTGGACGCGGATAAGACCTGCCCGGAGGAAATAACCGTTTGTTTGGAAAAAACGGAGAGGCTCAGCAATAAGATGGCAAGCAATAGTGTAAAATTCTTCATAATGTTAATTTGGGACAATGTAATGTGCTTCCCCTATGGGAAGGACTCCATTTGATATCCGCGGCATTTGGGGAATAACTGCGTCGTTTACCGAAGGCGTGCCGTGAGGCCCAGGGTCAGCCAAAGGTCCTGAGGGGCATTCGTCTGGTTCCGAAGGGGATAAAGACCGTCAGGGGAAACGAAATACCGCGCCTCGAAGCGGAAGAGGACCTGGTCCGTGATGTTCAGGTTGTACCCCAGGCTGGTGCTGCTGAGGATGAACCCCGGGGCGGGGGTGACGGGTTTCACCAGGACCTGGTTGGGGTCCTCGAAGTGTTCGGCCCTGACGGAAAGGGATTGGTTCGGCGCAAACCGGTATTGGGCACTCAGACTGGCGTTCCACCACCGATGGGTTGCCACAGCGCCCAGCGTATCGAGGCGCTGCCAGCCCGCGTAGGCATCCGCGCTGAGGCTCCACGGACCTGAGGGTGTGTAGGTGGCGTACAGGTCCCCGAAGTATCTCGTCCGGTAGTTGGGATTGTCGGTGGAGCTCTCGTCGCCGATATAGGTGTTCCAGTTGATGTCCCAGTGCGCGTCAGGCTTGTACTCCAGGGTGGATCCGAAATCCAGGGGGTCGTGCTGTGATTCGATCACCTGCCACCCGTTGAGGAGGTACAGGTAAGCCGTCCATTTACGCGCCAGGGGCAGCGTCAGCTTCGCCCCTGTGAGGTAGTAGGGCGTATTGTCGGCTCCCAGGGAGCGGGTATAGCAGATTTGATCGAAGGAGTATGCCGTTTCATAGGTGTAGGGGGAATTGATGACCCCCGCATCCAGCCAGATGTCTTTGTTTTTGAAGAGCTGGAAACCTACGCTGGCCTCTATGATATTTTGGAGCGTCTGACGTTCGGAGGCATAATTGGCGTTCATGTAGGTGCCGTAGCCCGGAGTAAAGGTCGCCCGGACGCGGTTTCCGGTGAAGTGGAGACTCACGTACGCCAGGTTCACGTTGATTTCGTTGTCCCGGTTGTAAGAAACGAAATAGGGCCGCGTGCCCCCTTTGGGATGGCTGAAGGCATAGGAGTAATAGACGTCGACGTAGCCCTCGACCTCGAGGTGGGGTTTCACCGTGCTGTCCATGCTTTGGGCATTGAGTAGTTGCGGGGTGAGCGCGAGCAGCCAGAATAGTTTCATGCTTTTATGGGATAAGCCGTTTCCAGCTTTCCCTCCGAAAGTACGAAAGAGGTCTGTACCGCCCCGATATTGGGTAGCGTCGCGAGCTTGTTCATCAGGAAGTCGTTGTATTCCTGCATGTCGGCTATGGCCACCTTGAGGAGGAAATCGAATTGACCCGTCAGGCGATAGCATTCCATGACTTCGGGGAACTTCACGCCTTCCCGTTCGAAGCCTTGCAGGGCCCTTTGGGAATGCTCCTTCAGTTGAACGGTGGTGAAGGCGATCAGGGTCTTTCCGATCAGGTCTTTGTTCAGCAGCGCTACATAGCGTTTGATGTATCCCCCTTCTTCCAGCTTCTTGATCCGTTGGCTTACCGGCGTGATAGACTTTCCCAACTTATCGGCGATCTCCTTGGTGGTTATTTTGGCATCGTGCTGTAGCAGTTGCAGGATGCGTTTATCGGCGGAGTCTAACATGCGTAGTTATTTTTTCTAAACAAACGAATACATTAATCGATTAACCCAACGTCTTTGTTTGTTTCATCCTGGTAAGTTAGTCTTTTTAACTTATTTGCCGTGTTGTCGTGGTTTTTATTGCTATTTATTCCAGATTTGGCGAATGAGTCAACGAATAATCCTCCCCCTGCGCGCTACCGGTTTGAAAGACGTGGCCCTGGTCGGAGGCAAGTGCGCTTCCCTGGGGGAAATGATCGGTAATTTGTCCTCTCGTGGCGTTTTAGTGCCCGACGGATTTGTCATCACGACGGACGCCTATTGGCAGTTTCTCGAGCAAAGCCAACTCGCTCCCTTCATCAGGGAGCAATTGGACACTATCGACTTCGACAAGGTGGAATCCTTACGCCGCGCGGGGCTGGCTATACGCCAGGCCATCAGCAACGCGCGCTTTCCCCAGGAACTATCGCACCAGATCATCGCGGGCTATGAGGAACTGTCCCAATCGTATGGACAGGTGGCCACGGACGTGGCCGTGCGTTCTTCGGCGACCGCCGAAGACCTGCCTGACGCCAGCTTCGCGGGCCAGCAGGAAACGTATCTGAATGTACGCGGGCGGGCAGCCCTCATCGACGCCGTGCGCAATTGTTTCGCCTCTTTGTTTACCGACAGGGCCATCAGCTATAGGAAGACCTTCCACTTCGACGTGTCCCCCGTGGGCCTGTCGGTGTGTGTACAAAAGATGGTCCGCTCCGATTTGGCTTCGAGCGGTGTAGCTTTTTCCCTGGATACCGAATCGGGCTTCCGGGATGTCGTCATGATCAACGGCTCCTATGGCCTGGGTGAAATGGTCGTCCAGGGGGCGGTCTCCCCCGACGAGTTCCTCGTCTTCAAACCCACGCGGCGCGAAGGCTTTGCGTCCATTATCGAAAAGAAGTTGGGAATAAAGGATAAACTCATGGTGTACGGCGATAACACCGACCAGCGCACCAGGATCATTCCCACGGAGGAGCGGCAACGCCGTCGCTTCTGTCTGGACGATGCCTTGGTGCTGCGCCTCGCGGACTGGGTCATGATCATCGAAGATTACTATTCCTCGGTGCGTGGGTCCTGGTGTCCCGTGGATGTGGAATGGGCCGTGGATGGACTTACGGGGGATTTGTTCATCGTGCAGGCACGGCCTGAGACGGTGCATTCACGGCGATCCCCTGTGGTGCTGTCTTCATATCGTTTATCTTCCGGGCCTCGTCATTTGTTGGCTTCGGGGATTGCCGTAGGGGATAAGATCGCCTCGGGGCAGGTGAAGATTATGTATTCCCTGGACAAACGTGTCGGAGGCGACGAGTTTCTCGCGGGGGATGTGTTGGTGACCGACATGACGGATCCCGATTGGGAACCGATCATGAAGATGGCTTCCGCTATCATCACCAACAAAGGTGGCCGCACTTGTCACGCGGCGATCGTTGCCAGGGAGATGGGGGTGCCCGCGATCGTGGGGTGTGGGAATGTCACTTCCGTTCTGGCGGCCGGCGCTTGGGTTACGGCTTCTTGCGCTGAGGGAGAGGAGGGATTTGTCTATGAAGGGCGTCTGGATTTCGAGTGTCATTCCATTGATTTGTCGTCCTTGCCTTCGGTTCAAACGCCTTTGATGCTCAACGTGGGGTCTCCCTCTACTGCTTTCAGTTATGCTTATTTGCCCCACAGCGGGGTAGGGTTGGCGCGCGAAGAATTCATCATCAATAATTATATAAAGGTCCATCCGCTGGCGTTGCTGCAACATTCTTCGCTTCGCGATCCTGTGTTGTCTGCTGAGATCGCTGTTTTGATCCGGGGATATGAGAACGAGCGCGATTATTTCATCCGGCGCCTGGCTTTCGGCGTGGCCAAAATTGCCGCTGCGTTCTACCCTAAGCGCGTCATCGTGCGCTTTTCCGACTTCAAAAGCAACGAGTACCGGAACCTCCTGGGCGGAAAATATTTCGAGCCCGAGGAAGAAAACCCGATGATCGGATGGAGGGGCGCTTCGAGGTATTATTCCCCGGCGTACAAGCCCGCCTTTGGGTTGGAGTGCCAGGCCATCCGCATGGTCCGCTCCGTTTTCGGTCTCAGCAATGTGTCCGTCATGATCCCGTTCTGCCGGACGGTGGAGGAGTTGGTTCGCGTCAAGGCCACCATGGGTGAATTCGGTCTCGCCCGGGGCGTCGACGGCCTGGAGTTGTACCTGATGGCTGAAATTCCTTCAAATATTTTACTGGCTTCCGCGTTTGCCCCCCACATCGATGGTTTTTCCGTAGGGTCCAATGACTTGACACAACTTGTCTTAGGGCTGGACAGGGATTCCGCGCTCGTTGCATCCCTGTATGACGAGCGAAACGAGGCCGTCAAGATACTGTTGCGCATGCTGATTGCTTCGGCGCGTTTGGCTGGCGTACGGGTGGGGATTTGCGGGCAGGGGCCTTCGGATTTTCCCGATTTTGCGCAGTTCCTCGTTGCCGAGGGGATCGATTCCATATCGGTGACGCCGGATGCGCTGATTAAGACCATTTGGTCTATTCACGAGGTAGAAAAGCAGATGGCATTGTTTTAAAATTTTTCGCCTGCGTTGTATTGAGCTGATGAAGTATATTGTCCTTTATGACAAAACTTCTTTGGCTCCTCGTTTTCTTTCCTTTTGTTGCTTTTTGCCAGACTTCCACTCCCGCCCGGGTCCAAGACCTGCTCGCGCGCATGACCCTGGAGGAAAAGGTTGCTCAACTCCGCAGCACATGGTCAGCGCATCCGAAGATCAATGCGTCATTTTTGGATAACGCCCGTGGCATGGATTCACTTTTCGGCCAGGGGATCGCCATGATCAACCCCGACTTCGCCAATACCCTGGAAGAAAGTATCGACTACCGCAACCGGATTCAATCGTATTTGCGGTTGCATACTCGTTTGGGTATCCCTGCTATATTCCTGGACGAATGCCATCACGGACTCCTCGCCCAGCAAACGGACGTCTTTCCCACCTCTATCGGATTGGCTTGTTCGTGGGATACTTTGTTGGTGACCCGTATCTACACCTATGCAGCCTTGCAGGCATCGGTACGCGGAACCTCCATGGTCCTGGCGCCTGTCGTGGACGTCACGCGCGACCCCCGCTGGGGGCGTACGGGGGAAACGTTCGGGGAGGATCCTTATTTGAATGGACTCATGGGGAGTGCGGTGGTGCGGGGGTTTCAGGGGTCTTCGTCTGGGGATGTGTTGTTTGGCCACGTTGCTGCGTGTCTCAAGCATTTTACCGGCCACGGGCAACCCGAAGCGGGCCAAAACCAGGGGCCCGCGGATTTCCCTGAACGCGTGCTTCGGACCTTTCATATGGAGCCTTTCCGGTTGATTATTGCGCGGGCGCATCCCGCCGCCATCATGCCTGCGTATGTCGAGATCGATGGGGTGCCGTCGCATGCGAATCATTGGTTGCTTACCGATGTGCTGCGCGGGGAGTTTCGGTTTTCGGGGATACTCGTTTCGGATTGGTGGGCAATCGATCAGCTTTATCAGAAGCACCTTGTTGCCGCGTCTCTGTCTGATGCTACCTACCAGGCTTTTACCGCCGGCGTGACCGTTGACCTACCCATGGGCGCGAACTATGCGGCGCTGGTTTCGCTGGTCCGTTCCGGGCGGATTCCCCTGGCTGCTATCGACTCAGCCGTGGCCCGGGTGCTGACCCTGAAGTTTTCCTTAGGGTTATTTGATCGCGTGGCGCCGATTTCTTTGGATACTGCGCGAGCTATGATCGATCGGCCTGCCGGGCGTTCTTTGGCCTTGCAGGCGGCAGAGGAATCGATGGTGCTACTTAAGAATGATCGGCGCATTCTTCCCCTTTCGGTTTCTGCCTATCACCGGATCGCTGTTGTCGGCCCCTGCGCCGCGGTGAACTATACCGGAGACTATTCGGGGGTGCCCGTTCGGAATGTTTCTTTATTGGAGGGGATTCGCTCCAGGGTTGGCTCTGATGCATCAGTCGTGTATGCAAAGGGGGTGGATTTGTCCATGAACGGAAGTGCCGTCAGTATGGATAATTTTCAATGGATCGATACGCTGGTGGCGCCTTCGCACGCGCACAATTTTGCCATGATCGACTCTGCCGTTGCGGTTGCTGCTTCCGCTGACGTGATTATCTGCGCGGTGGGACAGAATGAGCAATACTCCCGTGAAGCGGAAGCGCCTAATCACTATGGGGATGTCAGTACGTTGGATTTGCCCGCGGATCAGGACTCTTTGGCCCGCGCGCTGGTGGCCACCGGAAAGCCCGTCATTGTGTACTTGGCCCACGGGCGACCCCTATCGATCGGGTACATCGCTTCTCATGCTGCTGCCATACTCGACGGCTGGTTTACCGGCGAAGAGGCCGGCAATGCTGCGGCGCATATTCTTTTTGGGGATGTGAACCCTTCGGGGAAGTTGACGATTTCGATACCCCGTTCCGTGGGGCAGATACCGATCTACTACAACCATAAGCCAAGTGTGCAGGTGATGAACTATGTCTCGGAGTCTTCGTTGCCTTTATATCCTTTTGGGTTTGGGTTGAGTTATACTTCTTTTGCTTATTCGGCTCCGCGGCTGTCCGCTACTTCCATGCCTTTGTCCGGGTCGGTTTCGGTTTCCGTGGATGTAACCAATACGGGGGGCGTCGCCGGGGATGAAATTGTGGAATTGTATGTTCATCCAAGGGTAGCATCGGTGACACAGCCGGTGCTTGCCTTGCGGGATTTTTCACGGGTGCATCTGGCGGCAGGGGAGACAAAGACGGTGAGCTTCCGCATAGATGCGGCGCACCTCGCCTATTGGACGCGCGATATGAGGTTTACGGTGGAGCCGGGGGTGGTGGATGTTTTAGTGGGGGGGAGTTCGAGGGAGTTGCAAAGTGTGGGACTAGGGGTTGTGCGTTAATTGAACGGTTGTCGTCCGTTTTTGATACAAAACATATCGAAAGCCCCTAGTTTAATCATTTGGCAATCAATTTATTAGAAACCGGCATAGTATTTACCCTTTTCATGAAAAGAGCAACACATGAGACATTTACTGACGGCCTTTTTCGCCATTTATGCTAGTATGGGGTTTGGCCAAACAAATTTGGTAACCCGGCACGTCTCCGCCTTCCACAGCATTAAAATTCAAGGCCCCTTCGATGTCTATATCTCCCAGGGCGACTCGGAATCCGTAAAACTGGATGCCCCCGAAGATATCCTTAGCAGGATGGTTACTTCTGTGGAAGGAGGCGTTCTAAAGGTTCATCCGAAGCACGACAACTGGTCGGATGGACCCAAAAGTTGGTATAGCGAAAAAAGCTGGTGGCATACCCATTCACGGATAGCCGTATATATTACGACCAAAAAACTAAGTCGCCTCGTAAGTTCCGGTTCAACGACCATCCGATTCAAGGAAGGCATCAACGCGGACTACCTGAAAATAACCGTAAGGGGATCGGGCCATGTAGAAGGAAACGTCACAGCCATTGCCCTTAAAACCAAAGTGTCTGGCTCAGGCAACGTAGATTTGACCGGCAGCGCAAAAAGGTCAACGGTCCGGATATTCGGTTCGGGGCAATTCTCGGGATTGGGTCTTGTCACCACCGATGCCGCAGTGCATATTTCCGGGTCGGGTCACGCCGGAGTAAACGCTTCCAATCAGGTGGACGCCGCCTTGCATGGTTCGGCAGGTCTCACATATACGGGTACGGCCAACATTCACACCCGGAAATCCGGTAGCGCGGGGGTTAGTAAACTGTGACCTTTGTCAAAAACACCCCCTTTATGGCGTGTTTAGCCCTTTTCCATCCGAAGGGCAGAACTTACTTTGGGTGGAAAGATCATATCATGATAATATTAATGCTCCTTTTGTCCCTGAATACTTTTGGGACTCCCGCCCATGCAAAATCATCGAACGGACCGACAGTGGAAAATGCACTGGCGGCAGACCAGGAATTGGCAAGGGCGATTCGGGAAAATGATTCCGCCGGAATTGTTCGCATGTTGGACAAGGGTTGGGCCGTTATTTCCACAAGGGGCGGCATAGGCGAGGGGCCGTCCATCTTCCCCGATGGAATAAGGTCGGGTTACCTGACGCGAAAGACACTTGAGATTTCGGAGCCCAGGGTCCGCTTATATGGCAATATTGCACTGGTAACCACGAAAGTCAGGACTTCAGGCACTTTCCAAGGCAAGCCTTTTGACGTAGTCGAACGTCAAACCGACGTTTTACAATGGGAGAACGATGGGTGGAAGTGCGTGTTGACGCACGAAACGTCGATCCCGGGTTGAAACCTAAGCCTGTTTCATAACATTAAACATCCACCGAATCCCAAACCGGTCCTTACAAGTCCCCCAATACCCCCAAAACTCATCATGCGGGGCGACACCATCCGATCCGCCTGCCGATAGCTCCTTGTATAACCTG
Organism: uncultured Chitinophagaceae bacterium; assembly: GCA_964544695.1. Taxonomy (GTDB): domain Bacteria; phylum Bacteroidota; class Bacteroidia; order Chitinophagales; family Chitinophagaceae; genus Dinghuibacter. The sequence continues at coordinate 28 of CAZJDB010000014.1, read as the reverse complement.
TCGGCTTCTTCTTTGGTGTCGGGATTCA
>CAZJDB010000013.1:0-46221 GCA_964544695.1 uncultured Chitinophagaceae bacterium | reverse complement strand
ATTAACGCCGCTGGCCTCTTCGTGGCCCCGCATCCGAAAAGTCATACATTCCACCAGGTAAGGCCGGCTAGATTTTGTACAGTATTTTCTAACCCCGCGGATCGTATCATATACCGTCAGAATATTATTCCCATCGATCCGGATCCCTTCCATCCCATATCCGGCCGCCTTGTAGACCAGGCTCTCGCCGCGATATTGTTCGCCGACGGGTGTGCTCAGCGCATACCCATTGTTCTCGATCAGGAAGATCACCGGCAGGTCCCAAACGGAAGCTACATTCAGGGCCTCATGGAAATCACCTTCGCTCGTCCCGCCCTCGCCGGTAAATACCAGGGTCGCCTTGCCGCTTTCACCAAGTCTGGCTGCCAACCCGATCCCATCCGCAACGCCCAGCTGCGGCCCCAAATGCGAGATCATCCCGCAGATCGCATGTTCCCGGCTCCCGAAATGAAAACTCCGCTCCCTGCCCTTACTATAGCCGTCCGGACTACCCTGCCATTGCTCGAACAACCGGGACAAATCCATCCCCCGGCCGGTGAAAACGCCCAGGTTCCGATGCAGCGGCAGGATCCATTCATCCGCTCCCATCGCCAGGGTAGCCCCGACCGCTATGGCCTCCTGACCGATCCCGCTGAACCATTTGCTGATCTTTCCCTGCCGGAGCAGGACCAGCATTTTTTCCTCGATCATTCTGGGTAAAAGCAATGCGCTGTATACCTGGACAAGCTCGGCGTCCGTCATCTGTTTTCGGTCGAAAATCATGTCACTCTGATTTGTGTTCCTGTTGCTTCTCCAGTCCGTCGAAGAAAGACAGGATGACGGAGAGCAGGATGCTGAACACGAGGGCCCACCAAAATCCATTGATGCGGAAACCATGCACGAAGTAGGCATCCAACAGGATGATCCCTGCGTTGATAATGAAAAGAAACAGCCCAAAGGTGATCAGGGTGGCGGGGAGGGTGAGGAATATCAGGATGGGGCGGATAAAAGCGTTCAGAACGGCCAGGACCAGGGCCACCACAATAGCGGTCCAATAGGTGTCGATATTCACCCCCGGGAGGAGTTTGGCCAACCCTAGGATGACCACCGCCGTGAATAAAATCTTCAGGATAAACCTCACCATAAAGTGTTTGCGCGGTTCCGGCGCGTTTGTGTGAATGTAACAATAAACGTGCTAATCCCCAAAAGCGCTTAATACACAATCAATTCGTAAAAGCGTTCCGGAACCAGATATTTTTGCGCCAGTTCCTGCAGCTCCGGGGCCGAAATCGTTTTGACGATTTGTACCGACTGGTTGAAATACGCTTCGTCCAATCCATACAGGATCAGGTTTTTCCAGCGCCCGATAATATGGAAAGGTCCGTCCAGGTCGCCCAAAAGTGTCCCGATCATGTAATTCCGCACCAGGTGCAACTCTTCGGCGTCGATGGGCTCCTCTCTCAGGCGCTGCATTTCCAGGTAGACCTCCCTGACGGTGGCCTCGGCAACCGCCTTGCCGGCTTCCGTAGAAACCATCCAGGCGCTGGCTTGGATGTAGGATTGCAAGTAACTGTGGATACCATACGTATATCCTTTTTCCTCCCGGATATTGCTCATCAGCCTCGATCCGAAGTATCCCCCGAAAACGGTATTCAAGACTTGTACTTTGGGGAAATCAGGATGGTGTTTGTCCGGGAAAAGGCTGGCGATGCGGATGGCTCCCTGGACGCTATCGGGATCGTTATTGACCAGGGCGCGTTTTTCCGGAGATGGATGCATTTTCGGCGGGGTCAGGGGCAGGGCCGTTCCCGACCAGGGCAGGTCTCCAAAATAGCGTTCCAGCAATGGTTCTATATCCGAAGGGATCCTACCTGCCAGGAATATCCGGCAGCGTCCCCGCTGGTAATATCGTGCATAAAAGTCGACGAGCTCTTCGCGGGTCAGCGCAGCATAAGCCTCGGGGGTGCTGAATTTTCCATAGGGATGGTCCTGACCGAAAAGGGAAACATCGATGAGGCGTCCTGCAACGAATTCGCCCTTCTTCATATTCACGGCCAGGCGTTGCACCATATTCTGGCGGTAAACGTCCAGCTCCTCCTGGGGAAATTGGGAATCCGTCAGCAGTTCCCGGATAACGGGCAACAGGACCGGGAGATGCTTGGTCATCGAATGCAGGGTCATGGCACTCGTTTCATTAAAACAATGCCGGTTCAGGTAGGCCCCGTAATATTCGAAAAATTCGTTGATCTCGTAAGCACTCCTTGAGGAGGTACCATTCTTCAGCAGGAAATTCGTGGATGCCGCCACCAGGTTTTTATCTTCAAAGGAATTTCCTGCGTCGAAAATCCATTCCACCTGCAGGACCTCCTGAGGTCCCGCATCCACGTAATAAACTTCACATCCGTTGGTCAGGCGGAAATAGCGGTAAGGTTTCAGATTGAGAGGATATTCCACGGCATCTTTCACCGGAGGAGCCTGGGTTCTATTCAGCATGTGCACAATAATATAAGGTGTTGCTATTGGACGGTTTGAAGATCGACCGGGCTTCATCCATGACGGAGGCGCCGTCCACGGCCTGGTACTTCTCCAGCTCGGAATTCATCATGCCGGCGTCTCCAAGCAGCTCATAAAAAGCCAGACTGGCGGCCCGGTTGGCCAGGCCCATATCTTCGAAAGCCATCATACTTTCGGCTTTGTGCTTGGCCTTGTCCAGTTCCCTGGAATCGAGTCCTTCCCTGATCAGCCTGTCGAGTTCATTGTCGACTGCCGCTTCGGCCTGGTCCATGGAAACGCCCTTGACGAGCTTCCCCTCGATGGCGAGGAGTCCCGGATCCAAACTCCCGTAATGGTAGCAATCGATGTTGCTGAAGATTTTCTTTTCCTTGACCAGGGACTGGAACAAGCGGGAAGAAGCCCCGCCGCCGAGGATATCGGTAAGCAGATCCACGGCATAGTACCTTGGGTCCAGGCGGCCGGGTATGTGCCATGCCTTGTACAAGGCATCCAGGGGAACCTTTCTATTCAGCTTTTCCACCCTCGCCGCTTGCTGAGTGGGTTCCTGTGGTAGGCGCCTCAGTGTGGGCGTACCCGGTTCAATGGGTCCGAACCATTTTTTCGCCAGCCTTTCAACGTCGGCCGTCCGGACATTCCCGGCCACCACCAGGATGGCATTGACGGGCCGGTAATGTGCGAAAAAAAAGGCACGCACCTCGTCCAGGTTGGCCTCCTCGATGTGGCGCAGCTCTTTTCCTATGGTCAACCAACGATAGGGGTGGGCGTGATACGCCAACTCCCGGAGGTGCATCCAGGCATCCCCGTAAGGCTTATTCAGATAATGTTCCTTGAATTCCTCGCTGACCACCTTTCGTTGTACCTCCAGACTTTCTTTACTGAAAGCCAGACTTAGCATGCGGTCGCTCTCCAGCCAGAATGCCGTTTCCAGATTTTCCGCAGGCAACTGAAGATAATAGTTGGTCAGGTCATTGGTGGTATAAGCATTGTTCTCACCTCCCGCCCTTTGCAGAGGTTCGTCAAAATCCGGGATATGCTTGGATCCCCCAAACATAAGGTGCTCGAAAAGGTGGGCGAATCCCGTCCTGGACGGATCCTCGTCCCTTGCTCCTACATCATACAAAACATTCATCACAGCTATGGGCGTGGATGGGTCCTCGTGGACGATTACCCTAAGCCCGTTGGACAAAACAAACCGATTGAATTCGATCATAGGCGGCAAAGGTACTTAGAATATCCTCCTGACCCGCAAATACAATACCTGGGGTTGACCGTTACGGAAGACAATAAGCTTGATCTTGTTTCCGGCGTTTTGAAGGATGTTCTTATAGACCAGGATGCTGTGTGTAAAGTTATTTTCAATGGCGAAAAGCTCGTCCCCTTCCTGAACCCCCGCTTGCTCCGCAGGTCCCCCTTTTTGAATATCCGTGAGCAGCACCTTACCGTTGATATAGTACATACTCATGCCCGTATAGGAGTAGTCGAACAAATCTTTGTAGTGGCTGTTGGGCATCAGGTTGATCTCCCGGAAAGGGTAGTTGATGATGAGGTTGAACCTCCTGAGAATGTCGTTTCCGATCAATCCTCCCCGGTCTGGGTAGCCCGTAACGTTATATTCATCGTCCAGTAAATAGGTCGGTACTTGTCGGAAGGTATACGGCCCGACGTGTACCGCCTTGATGACGGTCAGGGCCATCAGGGCCTTTCCACCCAGCCCTTCCACTTCGGTCATAACGGGTTTCCGTGTCCGGTCGAGAAAGGCACTGTCTGTAATAAAACTCCTGGACAACAGGAAACAAAGGCCCGCGCCCGTATCGAAATAAAACCGGCTGTTCACCCGGTGATCGTCCCTGATCCCCAGGTCGACGATCGGCAGGGTGGTGAAATCGGGTCTCATGGTATATCCGCCTTTCGGATACCGGAAACGTCCGGGGGTATACACCCGCATCGTGGAACTATCCGAGTCGATTTCGAGGATGAACTGCCTCAGGAAACTATACCCGATGATTCCGTCGATCTGAACGCCGTAAACCTCACTCAGGATGGTATAGTCGTTGGTGTGGAAGTCCAGATTATCCACGTTCAGGCCGGGCAAGTGGAGGGTTTGGTGAAAAATGTACCGCACGGGCTTGATCCCCGCGATTCCCTTGACGGTTTTATCCGACATCTCGGCTTTCAGGTGAAGCTTTTCGGCGGTAATCGAGTCCAGGGATATCCCTCCACTGCCTGTATCCATAATGAAGTTAAGGCTATCGGGGAAGGAGTCCAGGGTTGCCCTGATGACCATGATCCCTCCGCTGAACTGCAGGAAGGGAAATTGGGTAATGAATTTGGCGGGAGGAAATTCATTCCCTTCCGTTGATTGGGCACTGGACGGCTGATCCGCGAGTGTCGATAGTAGCGTAATGAAAAAATAAAGCAGTAGCCTCGGCGACATAACCATAAAAGTTACAATAATTTCTCATGTACACCAAAGTATATTTTTCGGATTACCTTTGTTTTTATGCAGTTTCCCGATTTATACAAGAAAGCTTTGCAGGGGGAGTTCCTGACGGAGGACGAAGGCGTTTTCCTTTTTACCCATGCTCCGCTCACGGAATTGATGCTCGTGGCGGACACCATGCGGAAAGAAAGGGTGCCTTACGGAAAGGTAACCTGGATCATCGACCGCAACATGAACACCACCAATGTATGCATCGCCAATTGCAAGTTCTGTAATTTCTACAGGGTCCCGGGGCACGCCGATGCCTACATCACCGATATAGACACCTATAAGCGAAAAATCGAGGAAACCTTCCGGTACGGCGGGGACCAGCTCCTTCTCCAGGGCGGCCATCACCCCGACCTGGGGCTCGCCTACTACACGGGATTGTTCCGCGAATTGAAAAAGCTTTTCCCCCGGTTGAAGCTGCACACCCTCGGACCTCCCGAGGTGGCCCATATATCCAAATTGGAAGGAATGCATCCCAGGGAAGTCCTGTTGGCGCTGAAGGAGGCAGGGATGGACAGCATGCCAGGACCCGGCGCAGAAATCCTGGTTGACAGGGTTCGCCGTTTGATATCCAAGGGAAAGTGCGGATCCCAGGAATGGCTGGACATCATGCACGAGGCCCACAAACTGGGATTGACGACCTCGGCAACGATGATGTTCGGGCACGTGGAAACCATCCGCGAACGTTTCGAGCACCTGGTAAAAATCAGGGATGTACAAGCCCGGAAACCAGAGGGGGCCAAGGGCTTTATTGCCTTTATCCCCTGGACCTTCCAGGACGTGGATACCCTGCTTACGCGGATCCGCGGGGTACACAACCTGACCACCGCTGAAGAATACGTCCGCATGATCGCCATGAGCCGTATCATGTTACCCAATGTGAACAATATACAAGCCAGTTGGCTGACCGTGGGCAAGGAAACGGCCCAGTTGTGCCTGCACGCAGGTGCCAACGACTTCGGCAGCATCATGATCGAGGAAAACGTGGTCAGTGCAGCGGGCGCTCCTCACCGTTTTACCGCAAAGGGTATACAGGCGGCGATACGCGAAGCGGGCTTCGAGCCCCAACTACGCAATCAGCAATATGAGTTCAGGGCTATGCCCGAAGCGATAGAAGAGCAGGTGATCAACTACTGAGTCAGGAAGTCCCGGAACCAGTATCCTGAATCCTTGATTGTTCGCATTTGGGTCTCATGGTCAACGTACACCAGCCCAAACCTGGCGCGGAACCCCTCCGTCCATTCGAAATTATCGGTCAGGGTCCAAACGAAATAGCCCGTCACGTTCACTCCTTCCTGTTTCGCCCTGAGCAACCCCCCAAGGTACTCCTTGAAGTATTCGATCCTTTGGGGATCCGCCACGCGCCCGCTTTTGACCGTATCTTTGAACGCAGCGCCATTTTCGGTCACCATCAGCTCCTTTACAGCTCCGTATTTCCAAAAACGCTTTAGGATATTCACCAACCCGTTGCCGTTGATTTCCCAACCCATGTCGGTCGTGGGAACCCGCCTGTAAGAAGGTTTTACCTCAGAGGCCTGGACCATGGGGATAAGGGGGTTGAAACGCACGACTACCGGAAAATAGTTTTGAAGGCCGATGTAATCGAACCGGAAGGGCATGCGCTCGGTATACTTCCAGGATTTGTTGTATAATTCCAGGCGTTCTATCAATTTAAAGGATTCCGAAGGATATCCCTTACCCAGGGCGGGTTCCGCAAAAAGGCGGTTGAGCAGGATATCCACACGGAAGGCGGCCGCCAGGTCCTCGGGCCGGTCGCTGTAGGGGATCACCTCCGAACACGAAAAAGTAGTTCCGATGCGCGCCGAGGGTACCAGGTTCCGGACGATTCGCCCTCCTTCGGCCTGGGCCATTATGGCGTGATGGACCGCGGGAAAGAAGTTGTCCAACCCCCTCTTACCCGGGGCATGCTTGCCCATCATGTATCCCAGGGCCGTAAAGGCTGCGGGCTCATTCAGGATGATCCAATTCCGGACCTTATTCCCGAATTCCTCGGCGCAAAGGGTGACGTAGCGCTGAAACCATCGCAGGATCCGGTAACTCGTCCAACCCCCTTCTTTTTCCAGGGCTTGGGGAAGATCCCAATGGTAGAGGGTGAGGTAAGGCTCCAGGCCCAGCCTTAGGCATTCGTCTATGACATCGTGGTAATACCGGAGTCCCTCGCGGTTGGGTCGTCCGATCCCGTCGGGGAGCACCCTTGACCAGGATATGGAAAAGCGGAAGCTATTGAATCCTAAGGCTTTGGTAAGAAGGAGGTCTTCCTTGTAGCGGTGGTAAAAGTCGCACGCGACGTAGGGTTTGGCGCCCCCTTTTATGACCCCTTTCCTGCGGGTAAAAACGTCCCAAATCGACAAACCCCTACCGCCCTCGATATAGGCGCCTTCGTTTTGAGCCGCCGCCATGGCGACTCCCCAGGAAAAGTTTTCTCCGAAAGATTTGGCCGTGAGTGCGCGCTGCATGGTCAAATATAATCCTTTAACCCACGCCCGGCCACAGGTGGGTTTAGAGCTTGCCCACCATGCACAGGTTCGACATGGTTGGCGATTTGCTGCCGCCCCTGGGTTCCACGGTGACCGCGAAGGCTTGGGCATTTGAAATATCCTTCTGGAACCCGGCGCCGGTCGAATCGCTTTTCACGTCGAAGACCCCCGCGTCCACGGGCTTGCCATTATATAAGGCCCAGAGCTGGTATTCCTGGTTGTCGGCAACTTTCGGCAGGTGGGCATCCGCCAGCATCAACTTGCCGGTAGTCGGATTCCAATATAAGAGCATGTAGCTGCTGGAGTCAGTAATTTTATTTCCGGCCACGGAGCCGAGTTGCACCCTCTTGGTGACGATGTTCCGCATGACCGAAAATTCCTGCTGCACCTTATTGTATCCATCCTCGATCTGGTCCCTTTGGGCCAGCATTTCCTGCTGGTGCTTTTGAAGTGCGGCCATTTCGGCGTTGAGGTTCTTGTTGCGAAGGCCCAGCCAGACAGACAAACCAGCGACCACGATCAGGGCTGCTATCGCCGCGGCTATGGCTGCTCTTCCTCCCCGATGCATGGGCACTACGACGGCCTGGCTGTCCTCGTCACGACCATGTATCTTTTCGAATATCTGGTTGATTTGTTTTTCCTTTTCGGGCTCGCCCATGCTGAATTCAAGGGGACTCAGGAAGTCAAGCATGGTGCGCTCGATCTTTTCGATCTCACTGGACACTTCCGGATACTCCTGGGCATACGCAGCCACGTCTCCCATCTCCCTTTCGGAGAGGGTGCCGGCTACATAAAGCTCAAGTTTCCCGGATGATATGAGTTCCTGAATGTTCATTTCTGTTTTCATAAATGCTTAAACCTTTTTCTCAATTCAATCACTGCGTTCCTCAACCTGGTTTTAACCGTACCGATGGGAAGGTTCAGTATCTCCGCCGCCTCTGCGTGGGAATATCCCAACATGTAGACGACATCCACCACTTCCCGGTGGGTTGGTTCCAGGATCTCCAGCATTTTGCGCACACCTATGAGTTCGGGCATGGGCGAAACACTCCGGTTGGGTCCGGATTCTGGAGATGCCTCAAGAGATTGGTTTTTGCTTTGGTTTTTGAAATCCTTGGACCGCGTCTTGTCGATGGCGACATTTCTGCAGATATTCATCATCCAGGTAAACAACGTGCCTTTGGTAGCGTCGTATTGGCCTATGTTGTTCCAGATTTTGACCATGGCATCCTGCAAAATGTCTTTTGCAAGTTCGGTGTCTTCATGAATTACCTGCTTGATGATTGATATGAGTGCATTCGAATAATTGCGGTACAGGGTTGCAAAAGCTTGTTCATCCTTCTCTTTGAGTCGGCTGACCAATTCCTTTTGAAATGTTAATGCTGTTTCCAACAATTATCAGCGCGGAGTTTAGATTGCTCTATGGTGATTCAACGCTATTACTTACGAAAATATAGTTCCCCTGGTTTTTAAGGGGGGCATTTTACCCCCAACTTCTACACGGGGGTCGCCCCCCATCTACATCCCCCCTTCCGGGAACCGTAAATTTCCGCAACCAATTGGGGACCCCTTGCGGGAAACCCCAATTATTCACCATATCAGAAAAAATGTTTATAAATATATTTGTAAATGATATTTTTTTTCTATATTCGAATTGTTATCTGATTCTTACCCTTCCAAATCCAATGAAATGAAAACTACCATTCACGGCGCATCCGCATCTCGGAATAGCGCGACGACATCAAAAGTTCTGAAAATTGTCTGGAAAAAGTTCCTCGAGCAGTTCGAATCTCCCAACACCAGGAATTATCGCAGGTTGAAAGACTTCCTGAGCAACGGCTGAAATTCACTAGCCTTTACCCAAGAGAGCATTTTCTGCCGCGCGGACACGCGCAAAGGGAAAGCTGTGCAAAGTATCTACCATCATGGACCGGATGGATGCATTGCATAGGTTTCCTATGCTTCCTTCATGGGTATGGTGTATCTCCCCTTTGAATGAAAAGCGGCCCGACTCTATGTCCAGGCCAACCTGCCGGTACGCGTCCCTGAATGGGACTCCCTGCGCCACCAGGCGGTTTACAACCTCCACGCTGAAAAGATATTTGTATTTCTCCTCTTTCAGAATGTCCTTTTTAATAGACACATTCCGGATCATCAACTGAGCCATCCTCAGGCAATCCCTCAGGTTAGCAAAGGCCGGGAACAGGTGCTCCTTCAATAGCTGCAGGTCCCGGTGGTACCCGGAAGGCAGGTTGGTGGTCATCATCATTATCTCGCCCGGCAACGCTTTGATCCGATTGCAATGGGCCCGGATGAGCTCGAATACGTCCGGATTTTTTTTATGCGGCATGATGCTGGAGCCAGTCGTCAGTTCAGGAGGGAAGCTGATGAAATCGAACTGCTGATTGAGGTACAGGCAGGCGTCCATGGCTAAGCGTCCCAGGGTTTCCGCCACCCCGGCCAGGGCCATGGCGACCACCCTCTCGGTCTTTCCCCTGCCCATTTGGGCATATACGACGTTATAGTTCAGGTCATCGAAACCCAGGAGGCGTGTGGTCAAGGTCCGGTCGATAGGGAAGGAGGATCCATAACCGGCTGCGGAGCCCAAGGGGTTTTTATTGACCACTGCATACGCGGCCCTCAGCTGTATACAGTCATCGACGAGGCTTTCGGAATAGGCCCCGAACCACAATCCGAAGGAGGAAGGCATGGCCAACTGAAGGTGGGTATAGCCCGGGAAAAGGTAGTCCTTGTAGGCCTCACTTTGTTCCTGGAGAAGCTCGAAAAAGGGTTGAATTTCCAGGATCAGGGCCTCCAGTTCCGCCCTCAGGAACAGTTTCAAATCCAATAGGACCTGATCGTTGCGGCTCCGGGCGCTGTGTATCTTTTTACCGGCATCTCCCAGCATCCGTGTAAGCAGGAGTTCAACCTGTGAATGGATGTCTTCCACCCCGGCCTCCAGGGAAAAAGCAGGGTCCCGGACCAGTGCATAAATTTCTCTTAGCCTGCTTATCAGAGCCTCCGTTTCCGCAGTTTCCAGCAAACCTACGCTGCCCAGCATCCGCACGTGGGCTATGGACCCCAATACATCATACGGAGCCAGCAGCACGTCCAGGTCCCGGTCGAGACCTACGGTGAAGGTTTCCACCTCCTGGAGGGAGGCCGTGTTTTTTTGCCAGATTTTATTCATAATACTTGTTTCAACATCCCGATATATCCATCGATTCCCCCGGCAATTTCTTCCAGGTATATAAATTCATCCGCTGTATGGCTGCGGGCGCTGTCCCCAGGGCCGCACTTCAGGGCCGGAAATGGCATCAGGGCTTTGTCCGAACTCGTAGGCGACCCATAGGGTCTGCTTCCCAACCGTAGACCCGCTTGCACCAGGGGGTGGTCTTCTTCGATTCGGGTGGCCCGCATGCGCATCGACCTGGGCTTGATTTCGGCGCTTATATTTGCCCGGATGATGTCCAGGACCTCCTCGTGGGTATAGGCATCGGTGACGCGCACGTCTACCGTATACCTGCACTCGTCGGGAACAACGTTATGCGCCTTGTTGCCCGTCTCGATCACCGTCACACTCATCTTCACCGGGCCCAACCACGCCGACTCCCTGTCAAAGCGGAAGCCCCGGAACCATTCTATATCGCGAACCGCCTTATAGAGGGCATTGTCTCCCTCTTCCCTGGCGGCATGCCCCGCGCGACCCCTGGTAATTCCATCCAGGACCATCAACCCTTTTTCGGCAAGGGCCAGGTTCATTTGGGTGGGCTCTCCCACGATGGCCGAATCGATCGGTGGCAAATGGGGCAACACGGATTCTATACCATTGGGTCCTGAAATTTCTTCCTCCGCGGTAGCCGCGATGGCCAGGTTATAAGAGAGGTTTCCTTGCTCATGGAAATGTAGGAAGGCCCCCAAAAGCGACACCAGGGCGCCTCCCGCGTCGTTACTCCCCAGGCCGTATAATTTCCCTGCCGTGATTACCGGATCGAAAGGGTCCCGGGTATACCCCGGATTGGGCCGGACCGTGTCATGGTGCGAATTGAGTAAAATCGTCTTGTGCGATGGATCGAAATATCGGTTGACGGCCCAAACGTTATTTCCGTATCGTTTCACTTCCACGCCGCGTTCCGTCAGGAAGTTCGACAAAAGGTCTGCCGTTAGCGATTCTTCCCGGCTCAACGAAGGAATCCTGATCAGCTCTTTCAACAACTCCGTACAGATTTCAAACATAGGCCCTAAGATACGATCAATGTCCCGGAAACGTCGGGTCCCGCATTTCGGACCAGGTCCCGGGCATCCCCGATCAACACCTCTGTCACGCCCGCCCCGATGGCCTCGAAGGCGTTGTCGATCTTGGGCAGGATCCCGTCGGCAAGGCGCCCTTCCGCAAGCAGCCTGGCGTGGATCGTCCCGTCTATTCGACCGATGACGGAGTCTTCGCGGGTGACGTCCAGGAGCACCCCCTTTTTTTCAAAACAGTACATCAACCGAACATTGAAGGCCCCCGAAAGGGCAACGGCCACCGAGGACGCGATGGTGTCGGCGTTGGTATTGAGCATGTGGCCTTTCCCATCATGGGTCAATGGGGCCAGCACGGGAGTCAGGCCCATTTTCAGCAAGCTCTGAATCAGGTGTCCGTCAACCCCATCCAGATCCCCCGCCCAACCGTAGTCGATGTCTCCCACCGGCCTCTTGTGAGCCGGGATACAATTTGCGTCCGCCCCCGTCAGGCCTATGGCATTGCATCCCTTGGACTGGAGGGCCGCGACGATTTGTTTATTGATGAGGCCCCCGTAGACCATAGTTACCAGGTCTATCGTAGCGTCATCGGTGATCCGCCTTCCCTGTATATAGCGACTGGCGATCCCCAGTTGCTCGCCCAGGCGGGTTGCGATCTTGCCGCCCCCATGAACCAGGACGCAGGGGCCTTCCAGCGAAGCCAGATCATTCAGGAAGGCATCGAGCGCGTCCGGGTTGTCGACGACGTTTCCGCCTATTTTTATGACGAGGAGTCGGGTCATTTCCGTGTTTTAAGTATCTCCGCCAGCACCGCCTGTGCTGCCCAAACCCGGTTCCCCGCTTCCCGCGTGACCAGGCTGTACGGGCTGTCCAGGACCTCGTCGCTCAGCTCCACGTTCCTGCGCACAGGCAGACAATGCATGACCCTGGCCGAATTCGTCAACTGCAGCTTTTCCTCCGTCAGCATCCAATCCGGGTCGTTGCTGTAAATTTTGCCATAGTCGTTGAAGGTGCTCCAGTTTTTGACGTAAACGAAATCGGCGTTGCTCAGCGCGGCGTCCTGGTCGTGGGTGATGGAGGCGCCGCGCGTGAATTCCTCCGATAGTTCATAGTCTTCGGGGTGCGTGATGACGAAGTCCGCCTCCCCCCAGGCGTTGACCCATTGGGAGAAGGAGTTGGCCACGCACTGGGGCAAGGGCTTCACATGGGGGGCCCAGGTTAGGACAATGCGGGGCTTCCGGGATGCCTTGAACTCTTCCCGGATGGTCATGAGGTCGGTCAGGCTTTGAAGGGGATGGAGCGTTGCGCTTTCCAGGCTCACCACGGGTACGCCCGCGTGCTTGACGAATTGCTTTATGAAGAGTTCGCTGTAATCATCCTCCCTGTTCTTGAGGCTTGGAAAGGTGCGGATGCACAGGATATCGAAATACTGGCCCAGGACCGGGGCAGCATCCTTTACGTGTTCAACGGTGGAGCCGCTCATGATGGCGCCTTCTTCGAATTCCAGGGCCCAGCCCTCCTTATCCACATTGAACACGATCGGCTCCATACCCAGGTTGCGTGCTGCTACCTGGGTGCTCAACCTGGTCCTGAGGCTGGGGTTCAGGAAAAGCAACCCTATTCTTTTGCCCCCGCCCAAGGATGCGTCCCTGAGGGGCTGCGCCTTGTAGGCCAGGGCATCCGCGATCAGACGGTTTATATCGGGGACATCGTGTACTGACAGGAAGTTTTGCATGGTTATTTGAATTCTTTGTTTAGTGCCTCCAGGAAACGGTCGGCATCCGCCCTATCCAGGTTCAGGGCGGGCAACAGGCGGATGACGTGGGGTTTCGATTCACCCGTGAAGATGTGGTGCTTGAACAGCAGGTTTTTTCTTAAGGATGCCCATTCGGGTCCCAGCTCAAGCCCAATCATCAACCCTTCTCCCCGGACTTCCTTGATTTCCTTGAACTTCCGAAGCTCATCCATCCAATATTTACCCAGGCTTGCGGCGTGTTCCATCAAACGGTCTTTTGCGATAACCTCGAGTACCGCCAGGCCAGCCGCGCAAGCGAGATGGTTCCCTCCAAAGGTCGTTCCCAGCATGCCAAATTTTGGCTGGAGTTTGGGCGCAATGGATATGCCTCCCACGGGAAAGCCGTTCCCCATCCCCTTTGCCATGGTATAAATATCCGCGCTGGTTTCCGTATGGTCCTGGGCATAGAATTTCCCGCTGCGTCCGTAACCGCACTGCACCTCGTCGGCGATGAATACCGCATTGTACGTATCGCAGAGGCGGCGGATAGTCCTGATAAAAGGCGCGGTGGCTACGTGAATCCCACCCACACCCTGTATGTTTTCGACGATCACACTCGATACGCTATCCCCCTGATCCTTGAAGAATGCTTCCAGGGCTTCCGTATCGTTGAAGGGTAGGAATTGTACGTCCGCACCCGCATTCACCGGCGCTACGATTGCCGGATTATCGGTAGCCGCTACCGCCAGGGAGGTCCTCCCGTGAAAAGACTTGCTGAAGGCGACGACCTTTTTCCGACCATTGTAAAAGGAAGCCAGCTTGAGGGCATTTTCATTCGCCTCCGCCCCGCTATTGCAAAGGAACAACTGGAAATCTTCCCTGCCCGAAACCCTGCCCAATTCCGTGGCCAGCTCCACCTGACCCGGGATGTGTACCGAGTTGGAATAAAACCCTACCCGGTTGAGTTGTGAGGTCAGGCGATTCACATAGTGGGGATGGGTATGGCCAATGGAAATGACCGCGTGACCCCCGTAGAGGTCCAGGTATTCCTGTCCGTTGTCGTCATAGACCCTGGAGCCCCTGGCATCCGTTATGGTAATGTCGTAGAGGGGATATACGTCGAAAAGTTGCATGCTTTTTTTAAGTTAAAAGGTTCCGGCTTTCAAATCCAACCCCGCCTTTTCTTCAAAGCCAAACATCAGGTTCATATTTTGTACCGCTTGCCCGCTGGCCCCCTTCAGCAGGTTGTCGATGGCCGAGTGGACCACCAGCATGTCCCCTTCCTTTTCCAGTTGCACGATGCATTTATTGGTTTGTACGACCTGCTTGAGGTCGATGGGCTGTTCGCTCAGGTGGGTGAAGGGGTGGCCTTGGTAAAATCGTCGGTAGACTTTTTTTATGTCGTCCAGCGCCGCGCTGTTTGCGACCATGCTGCTCACGAAGATGCCGCGGGTGAAGGGCCCCCGCCAGGGCACAAAATGCACCTGGGGCGTCACCAGGGCATTCACGGCCCGCAGTGTTTGGGATACTTCCTTCATGTGTTGATGTGTCAGCGTCTTGTAGGCGGACACATTATCCGCTCTCCAGGTAAACTGGGTTGTGGGCTGCAATGCCTGACCTGCTCCTGTGGAACCGGTGATACCGGTGGTGTAGGCTTCCTTTAGCCAGCCCTCTTTCGCCAAAGGCAAGAGGCCAAGTTGGATGGCCGTGGCAAAACAGCCGGGGTTGGCCACGCGCATGGCTTTTTTAATAGCTTCGCGGTTGACCTCCGGGAGACCATAGACCCACCCGCCGCCCGCCGCGAGCCCGCCCCCTGCGGCCCCGGCGGCCCCTTCGCCCGCGAGCCGGAAGTCCTGGCTCAGGTCGACGATGCGCACCTCCGGCCCCGGCGGCGTCTCGTCAAGATATTTTTTCGATTCCCCATGCCCCATGCAAAGAAACAGGACGTCCAGGTCCCTGGCCAGCTCCCCGTCGAAGACAAGGTCCGTATCGCCCATCAGGTCTGTATGCACCTTCCAGATAGGCTCCCCCGCATGGCTGCGGCTGTGAATGGACACCAGCGTCGCCGAAGGATGGCGCAGCAAAAGCCGGATCAGCTCCCCGCCTGTGTATCCGGCCCCCCCGACGATACCGACCCTGATCATGGCTGGCCCTCCCCATTTACGAGGCTCCAGATGACCGTCTGGTTTCCGAACATTTTGGTAAATCCGCGCACGTCATCACCCGTCCATCCATTATTCATTTCCCCATACTTTCCGAAACGGCTGTTCATCAGGTCGTGAGGGGACTCGATTCCCGTCACCTGGAAATGATAGGGTTTCAGTTGGACGTACACATTTCCGCTCACCTTGTCCTGGGTACTGGTAAAGAAAGCTTCAATATCGCGCATGACCGGGTCCAGGATTTGTCCCTCGTGCAGCCAGTTCCCGTAAAAAAGGGCCAATTGGTCCTTCCAGTTGAGTTGCCATTTGGTCAATACGTGCTTTTCCAGGGAGTGGTGCGCTTTCAGGATGACCATGGGCGCGGCGGCTTCGAAGCCTACCCTGCCCTTGATCCCGATGATGGTATCCCCGACATGGATGTCCCGGCCGATGCCATAAGGTCCCGCAACGGTCTGTAAATATTGGATGGCTTCCGAGGGATGGCCGAACGCCTGATCGTTAATGGCGATCAGCTCTCCCTTGGCGAAGGTCAGTTTGACTTCTTCCTCCCCCGTTTTGGTGACCTGCGTAGGCCACGCGGATTCGGGCAAAGCGCCTTTTGATTGTAAGGTTTCCTTACCACCAACGCTGGTGCCCCAGAGTCCCTTGTTGATGGAATACATGGCCTTTTCAAAATTCATTTCCACCCCTTTCCCTTTCAGGTAAGCGATTTCGTCTTCCCGGCTGAGGCGCAAATCCCGGATGGGGGTTATGATCTCTACACCGGGGATCATGATGTGAAAAATCATATCGAACCGGACCTGGTCATTTCCTGCCCCCGTGCTCCCGTGGGCCACGGCCGTGGCGCCCGTTTCCTGGACGTGCCGGGCGATGGCAATGGCCTGGCTCAGGCGTTCGGCGCTGACGCTGAGGGGGTATGTATTGTTCTTCAATACGTTCCCATAAATAAGGTACCTCAGGATCCTATCGTAATAGCCCTTAACTGCATCCACCGTGGTATGAGATTTCACCCCCAGGCGATACGCGCGGGCCTCGATTTGTTTGAGTTCCTGCTCCGAGAATCCGCCCGTATTCACGGTTACGGAATGGACCTCGAAGCCCCTTTCTTCGGTCAGGTATTTCACGCAGTAGGTCGTATCCAACCCCCCGCTGAAACCCAGCACAATTTTTTGCATGTCTACGATTAAAACAAGTGAAAGAAAGTAAAGAATCTCTTTTTCTGTCCAAGTCCCCCCCCGCCATGTCCGCCGGGTTCATCCTTTTTGCCCTTCAGCAGGGAATACCCCTTGAAGCGGACCCAGCGTTCGTACAGCTTGAAGTGGCCGGCGAATTCGCGCACGCGACGACGTCGCCGCCCCGCCGGTTCCAAAGAATGCCCGTTCGCACCCACTGGCGGGACCGGGGGCACTTCAGAAGCGGGTGCGGCCTCAGGGGCCTTGTCCTTGTCCCAAACGGGATCATACAACATCCCCGTACACAAGCAGTTTTTACGCTCCTTGCTCATCAGGATATCGTAGTTGACACAGCTTTGACAGCCCTTCCAAAAATCTTCGTCGTCCGTGAGCTCGGAATAAGTAACGGGTTTATAGCCCAGGTCCGAATTGATTTTCATGACCGCCAGGCCCGTAGTCAGGCCGAATATTTTGGAATCGGGATATTTCTGGCGTGAAAGCTCGAATATCTTTTGCTTGATGCGCGTCGCCACCCCCGAGCCCCGGAAGGTAGGATTGACCACCAGCCCCGAATTGGCCACGAACTTCCCGTGGCTCCAGGCTTCGATATAGCAAAAGCCCACCCATTC
The DNA here is from genome assembly GCA_964544695.1 of uncultured Chitinophagaceae bacterium. Taxonomy (GTDB): domain Bacteria; phylum Bacteroidota; class Bacteroidia; order Chitinophagales; family Chitinophagaceae; genus Dinghuibacter. The sequence continues at coordinate 28,799 of CAZJDB010000013.1, read as the reverse complement.
CGCCGACTGGGTCACGGCAATAACCGCTTTTCCCTCCTCCATCTTGGATTGGATATATTCAGGGGAACGCTTGGCTATGCCCGTTCCACGGGCTGCTGCCGAAGCGGCCATTTCATCTGTGATGAGACCGGCATATAAGCCATCTCCACTATGCGCAATACGAACAATAATTTCGGGATTTTCCAATTCCTGTTCAGCATTAAAAGATCGAATAAATGGGCGGTTTGCTGCCCTTCCGTCAGCGTGCGTAGGCGTGTGAATGCCTATCAGATGCGAGGTCGTCGGACCAGGTAGGAGAAATGGCGTGCGTTTGCACTAAAAACCGTACCCCTCAGGGAAGGGTGGTAGGCACAGTTATATGTATTGATCTGCTCCAACCTTTATGGGTTTTGGAAGGCAAAGGTATGGACATTTGCGACAATGTGGACAAATAATTTTTCGCCCGCCGCCTTTTGGCTTGCCCAGCCGTTACAGCGCTGGGAGCCTTTCGGCATATCATGCCTCGTTGAGGCTCGGGAGAGACGTTTGCTCAGTCGCCCGCTTTGCGGAAGCGCCTGTGCAAACGTCCCTCCCGGCCTCTCGCAACCAGCATGTCCGTCCACTCTGCCACTAACACTAAGCAACTCGCGCCAACTTTCACGACTCGGTGCCCTGTACCGACATTCATAGATGCGAGGAAAGGTGGGTGGTGCAGGCCTGTTTTCGAAGGCGCTTCCGCGAAGCGGGCGGCTGAGAAAATAGGCCTGCACCACCCACCTTTCCGGGGGAGCACAAATAGAAAGTTAAGAAAAGAGGTATTCGACGTCCTCTCGGGAAAGCGACTTCACAAAGCCCTGATCGTCAGAAATGAGGTCGCGGGCCAAGATGCGTTTGCGCTCCTGGAGCTGGAGAATTTTATCCTCGATCGAGTCCTTGCAGATCATCCGATAGGCGAAGATGGCCTTGGTTTGGCCGATGCGGTGGGTCCGGTCGATGGCCTGCTGCTCCACGGCTGGGTTCCACCAGGGATCTACGATGTACACATAGTCCGCCGCGGTCAGGTTGAGACCCACGCCTCCGGCCTTCAGGGAGATGAGGAACACCCTGCAGGTATCGTCATTCTGGAAGCGTTGGATCGCTTTTTCGCGGTCGGGTGCGCTCGTACTCCCATCGAAGTACTCGAAGGGTATGTCCAGCTCCTGGAGTTTCTCCTTGATCAGGGCAAGCATGCCCAGGAACTGGGAGAAGATGAGTGCTTTATGGTTGCTGATGTTCTCGCTGATCTCCCTGGCCAGTTCTTCGAGCTTGGCGGATACGTTGGGATACTTGTCCGGCTCGTTCAGGATGGCAGGGGAGTCGCAGATTTGGCGGAGCTTCATCAAGCCCTGGAGGATGGTCAATTGGGATTTATCGATACCCTGCTGGTCGATGGTCCCCAGGATCTTTGCTCGATAATCGTTGCGGTAGGCGTCATAGATCTGGCGTTGCTCGTCGAGCATTTCGCAGAAGAGAATGGATTCCGTTTTTTCCGGCAGGTCGCGGGCCACCTGCTCCTTCGTCCTGCGGAGGATAAAGGGGTAAAGCAAGCGCCTTAAGTGGTCCTTTTGTTCCTGTTCCCCGAATTTATCGATGGGGGTGGCGAATTCATTGCGGAAGAACTCCACGCTCCCCAGCATGCCGGGGTTAAGGAAGTTCATTTGGGCGTATATGTCGAAGGTATTGTTCTGCAAAGGTGTACCGCTCAGGCAAAGGCGATTTTGAGCCGTCAGGAGGCAGGCGGCCTTGGCCACCTTGCTGTGGGGGTTCTTGATGGCCTGGGACTCGTCCAATACGGCAAAATCGAAGGGTACCCCAATGAGCCATTTGATGTCGCTGCGCAGGGTCCCGTAAGTCGTGATGATGATGTTGTAGGGCTCGAAGAACGAAGCGTCCTTGGCCCTGGCCCCGCCGTGATGGATCGTATTGGTCAGCTCCGGGGTGAATTTCCGGATCTCGTTTTCCCAGTTATACATGAGGGTCGTGGGACAAACCACCAATGCCTTTAAGCGCCCATGGGTTTGATTGAAATGCGATAAATAGGACAAGGCCTGAACCGTTTTTCCCAAGCCCATATCGTCCGCCAGGATCCCTCCCCAGCCGACTTCCTTGAGGTAATTGAGCCACTGAAACCCGGACACCTGGTAAGGCCTCAGGATATGGGTCAGGGATGCCGGTGCCGGAATCTCCTCGATCCGCTTGAAGCCCTTCAGTCTTTCGTATTTTTCTTCCAGGAGGATCACCAGTTCCTGCTCATCGCGGTTTTCATACAGCTCGTCGATGACGCTGAAGTGGAACTTGGACAACCTCAACTTTTCGTTCTTGTTTTCCCCTACCTTGAAAAGGAGGCTGTATTTTTTAAGCCATTCCTCGGGGAGGATACCCAGGGTTCCGTCTGGCAATTGGACAAAGGACTGCTTGGCCGCCAAGGCTTGTTTCACCGCGGCAATGCCGATATGCTGTTCCCCGAAGCGGATATCTATGCGCGCGTCAAACCAATCCACCCCACTCGAGATGTGGATATGGGTCGAGGGCCTTGCCGTATTGAAACGGAAATTCCTCAGTACCTCGAATCCCGTGACCGGGATTTTCATATCCTTCATGGCATCGATGAACAAAAAGAACCAATTGTTCCTCAGCACCTCGCTGCCCCTCAGGACCAGGTGACTGGTCCCGTCCGGGCGAATGAAACCCGAATGGAGGCTTTCCAACTTTTGAAGGAAGGCCGCCTCTACGGCTACATCGCGGTGCACCACGAGGATTTGGTCTCCCTGGGCGGTGGTAATGGTATCCTTATCCCCAGCCCGGGTTTCAAAGCCTTTATACGAAAAGATTGGATTGAGCATGAGGTATTCCCCCTTTTCCTGGAGTTGAACCCGGATTTCGGGAACCACATCCTTGATTTCCTTGACCAAACCCGGCGCGAAAGTAACCTTGTATTGCCGGGTGAGGGGAAGGATGTATTGCTGCAACTGGTTGGGCCATTCCTCATCCGGAATAACCCGGTGCCCATGCTCCATATAGAATTCCGCCAGGAGGATATCGTCTTCCCTTTCCCAATTGTAAAAGACGTTGTCGTGCAGGAACAGGGAAGCATATCCCCATTCGTTGTCCGACATTTCCAAGTATTCGTCGTCCACCTTGACCTCGCAGCGTACGACCCAGCCCTCTTCCTCGTGGCTGATGTCGAATCCGGGCAGCAAGGTGTCGGAGGAAAAACTTGCGGGTTGCAGGTTCTCTGTCCTGAAGGTCTTCCCCTCCGGGAGGTAGAAGACAAAAGGGTTTGAGGCCTGGTCCTGGGCCACCTTCTTCCATTTAGGAGACAGGTATTCCAGCATCAGCGCCTTCGTTTCCTCGGGTAATGTATCGCCCTCGGTATGCACGATGTTTTCCCAGATCCCCGAAAAGGGCGAATTGCGGTTCAGGAACTTGTTCAGCTCGGCTGGTTGGAACCTGCGCAATTGCTGGATCAGGAGTTTATCTTCCTCCGAAAAGGCTTCGGTATTGATGAATTTCCCGAGATCGACTTTTTCCACCTTGTCTACGAAGGTCTTCCCCGATTCATCCATTTCCCCCTTCACGACATCGATCGTAAAGCCGGGATAGGTCCCCGATCCACCATTCACAACAATACCCAACCGCTGGTTGACAGCGACTTCCACCTCGGCCGGCTCTTCGGGCATCTCCGCGACCTTCAAGGGCTTGGGTGGCACAGGGACCATGTTCACCTTTTTGATGCTGGGGTCGAGGACCCTCAAAAAGGGTTTCCCTTCGTTATAGGAAAATTCGAACTTACCTTTCAGATCATCCTCGAGGGTATATCCATATGCCTGGAGGAGTTTATTTTTCTCCTTGTCCCAGTTCCGGATACTATCGAAGTAATGGGGTCCGAAGGAATTGAGCAGTTGCAACAGGAGCGCCGTCTTGTGCTTGCACAAGGGATGCTCGGTTTCGTCGCAGGTGCAGGAAGTGTCGAAATTCCGCTCTTCGTTTTTCTGAAGCACCAGGGGATAGACCTCTCCCTCCAGTTCCAGCCGTGCTTCCACCCTTTCATCCTTGGCGGTGACGATGTTGGCGCGGTTGTGCCTGAGGAGTTCCTCCGCCTCGGTGAACAGGGCGGGCGAGGTCAGCAAACGGATCGTCTTGAGGTCTATCGACTTCATTTTCACGACCGTATGTGCCTGGTTGTAAATGATTTCCTGGTCTCCCAGGAGGTTTTTGTCCAGCATTTCCTGAAGCTGGAACAGGGCTGCAGACTCATGCCGGCAAATGTCCCCGAGGTTATAGGGACATCCACACCGGAGGTTCATAGTCTTCGGATCCCGGTATTTTTGTACGTACACCTTGTAGAACGTGCTGTAAGCATCGTCTCTAACACGGAAAACCACGGAACCCGAGAGTTCATCATGTTCCACCAGCTCAACATAACCAATGGCGTGAATCTTTTTTCCGCGTCGTATCACCTCGTCCGTTCCGTTGGTGTACACGTATTTGATCAAATAAGGAAGGGCCATTCAGAAAAGGGCAATTCACAAAAGTAAAGCAAAATCCCTGATATAGCGCTTTTTATTCCGCCCTTCAAATTGTTAAATGTGTTTAGGCGGCCGGCATCAGCTTGCCGTCGGCATATACTGGAAGGACCCCCGCCATGTTGGGCGTCAGGCAATAGCGTATATCTTCCTCCAACCCGTACCCGCTGAGGCGCAAAAAGTGGGATGCTTCTTTTTTCTGCATGAAGGCGTAGAGATCTCCCTTCGCTTCTGCGTATAAAGACTGAGCGATTCTGGATGAATCGCAATTGATGTCAAAGGATTTTTCCAGGCGCTTGACGATGGCTCCCGCGAGCAGTGTGTCTTCAATGTTCACCCGGTCCTTCCAGGCGGAACAGCCCAGAACGACGGGCTGACCTTGCTTCAACAGATAATCGCACACCACATCCAGGTTGGTGAATGCCGCGGTAATGATTTGCCGGGCGCCTTTTTCCAGTGCCATGTGGAGTAGCTTGGTTCCATTGGTGGTCGTCAGGACCAGCGTTTTCCCTTCAATGAAGGACCGGGGGTATTCCAGGGGAGAGTTGCCGTGCTCCAGGCCCTCTGCGATCTTTCCATCCCTTTCTCCAGCCGTAACCCCTTCGATTTGTCTGCCGATCTCTATGCACTTGGCCACGCTGTCCACGGGGATAACGCACCTTGCCCCATTATGCAACGCAGTGGCGATCGTCGAGGTCGCCCTGAGTACGTCAATGATAACGACGATCGAGGAGCCGACGTCGTATAATGGCAATAAAGCAGGAGATAAAGAGGTAAACAGCGAGGGTTTGGTCATAATACTTTCCATTTTTCTCCTTCGGCGTATTGCTTGATGACCCGGTTTTTCGCTTCCAGGTATTTCCTCAGGAAGGGCCGGATCAGCATTTTATCGGCCAGTCGGCCCAGGGCTCCGAAGGCGGGTTCGTATTCCAGCAAGTCGATCACCAGCGACCCGTTTTGGATGGATTTGAAATGGTGCTCATGCCTGAGACTTTTGAAAGATCCCTTGACCAGGGTGCTCGCGAACATGAGGGGCATGTCCAGGGATTCGATCCGCGTAACCAGCACCCGCTGCCTGCCCATGAACCGCAGACTGAAGGTCACCTTATCGCCCACCCCCATGATTCCTTCCGAACCTCCTTCCAGCTTTCCTCCCTTGAATCCCCGCAGTACTGCTTTGTGGAGGCTGGTGCTTCTGGCCAGTTGGAATACCCTTTCAATCGGGGCATTCACGTGAGAAGTCAAGTGGATTTTGGGCATGGTCCTTTCCTTTCGCAAAAACTATGCTGGAATATTTTAGAGCGCAACCGCCGCGATCGGCGCGCCCGGATTACGCGAATGGAACCTTAACCACCTTAGCTTCGAGCAGCTTATCCCTGACCTTGATCCGGATAGAACTCCCCAGCGCAGCGTGCGCCAGGTCCACATATCCAAGCCCTATTGCCTTTTGCAAGCTGGGCGATTGGGTTCCCGAAGTAACCTTTCCTATAATATTCCCTGATGCATCCGTGATGGCATAATCGTGTCGGGGAATTCCCTTGTCTACCATTTCGAAACCCACCAGCTTCCTGGATATACCTGCTGCCTTTTGCTTTTCAAGTATGGGTCTGGCCGTGAAATCCTTCGTGAACTTCGTGATCCAGCCCAACCCGGCCTCCAGGGGTGAAGTCGTATCGTCTATATCGTTTCCGTAGAGGCAATATCCCATTTCCAGGCGAAGTGTATCCCTTGCTCCGAGGCCAATGGGCCGGATGCCCCTTGCCATGATCGCCTCCCAAATCGCACGGGCATTTTCTTCGGTGGCTTCGAAATATATTTCCACCCCCCCGGCGCCCGTGTAACCCGTGGCGCTGATCAGAACGTTGTCTACCCCCGCAAACTTTCCTTTTACGAAAGTATAGTATTTCAGGTTCAGGATATCCAGATCGGTCAGGGGCTGCAAAATCCTTGCGGCGTCGGGCCCCTGGATGGCAAGCAGGGCCGTTCTGTCGGAAATATTTTCAAGCGGGACACCCTTGGAATTGCGTGCGCTGATCCAATCCCAGTCTTTTTCGATATTGGAGGCGTTTACGACCAGCATATACGTTTTCCCGGGCTCCAGGCAGTACACCAGCAAATCGTCCACAATCCCTCCCTGGTCATTGACCAGGGCGCTGTACTGAGCCTGCCCCGTTCCCAGTTTGGAAGCATCATTGGAAGTCACCCGCTGGATCAGATCCAGGGCTCCGTCACCCTTCAGGATGAACTCGCCCATGTGGCTGACGTCGAATACGCCGGCCTGGGTACGGACTGCCTGGTGTTCTTCATTGATGCCGGTGTACGAAATCGGCATATTATACCCTGCGAAGGGCGCCATTTTCGCACCCAAGGCAAGGTGCCTTTCGGTAAAGGGTGTATTTTTCATGCTGGCAAATGTACGGAGCCGCCCCCTACAGCGTACACGAAATCCTATAAAATGCGGAGGTGATGTTATCTACGTCGATGTTTAACGGATGCCAGCCCACCTGTTTCCGGGTGGAATCCACTTTTCGGGGCGTCTGGGGATGGTACCTGTAATTGTGGTCTCCGGAAGGAGTGGTATCATGGTGCGCCCCCTTTACCGGTTGCTGATCCTCATCCTCAGTATCATCCTTGGGAGGCTTCTTCCCGTCGGCTCTTTGCAGGCCGTCGCGGGTCATCACATAATCTACCCCGTTTTCCCAATTGTGGTCATCGTCGTCCGAAACGTCGTTATCCCTTACATAAAACCCATTCAGCCGGTCCACGCTATAGTCCGCTGTGATGTGCTTTCCCAGAGGGACAGCTACGTTGACGCGAACATATTGGAAGCGGTAGTGGTCATCCAATCCCAGGACGAAACCCTGGGGTAACGTCAGGACGCTGTCATCCTGCCGGATCGCATAGGTGATAAGTCCGGCGTTGATGCTTGCGTCGGCCCTGGTCCTGCCGCGGCTGTATTTGGTGAGCGTCACATGGTATTGGTCATCCGTACTTTGAATAATGTTCAACCTTACGGCATTGACCCGGAGGGTATCATCATCGTTATTCAGGTAACCGTTAAAATGGACTCCCCAGTCCCAGTTGTCCCAATCCGCGCCATGATCTTCCCCTGCTTTCACGATCAGGCGGTTATGGGTAGGCTGTACAATGGGAGCTTCCACTGTCACCGTATCGCTTCTCCTTTTATCCCGGAAAAATAGCCCGGCCAGGCAAAAGGCGCTGACGAGCCCGAGGATCCACAAAGTCCCGAAAATATAGCGCAGGTATGGCGTCCGGCTCCTCCTGCCGATGATCATCCGGATCACCAATGAAAAAAGAGCGATGACCGGAATACCCAGGAAGAGGAAAATGGTAGCATATAGGAAAAAATGTTCCCAAAATCCGGAAATGAACATGCTGCTCACGGAATAAGCCCCTATGCTTCCGAAGGCGATTCCCATCATGCCGACCACGAGGCTGAAAGCTATGATGCCGGCTATGAAAAGGAAAAAGAATTTGAAGAGCATCCCTATCGCACGGAAAAACCCGTACCCCGCGCTCTTGACGGCCGGTCCGGCTTCCTTGGCGAACCTGCGGCTTCCGGCTTTCAGTTCCTCTCCCATGGACTTCGCTCTTTCGCCGGCATCCTGTCCCACCTTTACGGCTTTCTCCTTGAAAGTCTGAATTTCGCCCTGTACGGTATTCCGGATGCTTTCCAGGTCCACTTTCGCGCCCCTCATTTCCAGCTTTTCGGATGCCGTTCGCGCCGAGGGTAATACTGCCCACAGGATGATGTAGACGATGAACAGGGAGCCCCCGATTCCGTTGAACACCCCGAAAGACCATTCATGGCCAAAGTCCCAGAACATCCAGTGCAGGACATTTCCTATGACACCGAACACCGTTCCGAATAAGAAGGGCGCCGCAAAGATGAGCCTGGGAATCCAGGTATCGATGTTGAAGTACGCGGCCAATCCCCCGCAAACACCACCCAACCAGCGATCGTCAGGATTGCGGAACAAGCGCTTACGGATATTGGGCGTCAGGGCCTTGGAAGGCAGTGCGATCCAAAGCACGAAGTAGATAAGGGCGCATACCCCGAAGCTCCCCAGGGCCAGGATGACATACAGTACCCGGACGACGACCGGGTCGATTTGCAGGTAATTGGCAAAGCCACTGCACACGCCACCCAACACCTTGTCGGCATCGTTACGGTAGAGACGACCCTTGGGCTCGTAGCCGGAGCTTTGCTTTTCCTTTTCAGTTGAACCAAGGCCGGCTGCTCCGGTGGTGTAAGACCCCGCAGACCCTTTGGGACCGACCTGTTCGGCCTCTGCCGCTTCCAGGTCTTCGGGCCTGCCCATATTTTCAATGATGGACTCCACATCCTGATCGGTGACACAGGTGGCGCCATTTTTCAGGATATCGTTGAATAACTCCGCGATGCGGTCCTGTATGTCATTAATAATTTCCTCCCTTCCCTCCTCATTTGCAAAATACCGCCTCAGGCTATCGACGTATTGTTTCAACACCTCGAAAGCAGTTTCTTCGATAGGAATGACCCTGCCCTGAAAATTTATATTGATAACTTTTTTCATATAAATGGTAGTTATTGAGGTTCTTTTTCTTTTACGTCGGGTTTGGTTAATGTACTGACGGCTCCGGCCAGCTCATTCCATGTACTTTCAAGGTCCCGGTAGAATTCCATTCCCTTGTCGGTCAGCATGAAGTACTTTCGGGGAGGTCCCGAATTGCTTTCTACCCATCTGTAACTCAGGAGGTCCGCGTTTTTCAGCCTGGTAAGCAAGGGATACAGGGTCCCTTCCAGGATATGGAGGTTGGCCGCCTTCATTCTTTCTATTATATCGGAAGGGTAAGCTTCCCCATGCCGAATAATAGAGAGAATGCAGAATTCCAGCACCCCTTTCCTCATCTGGCTCTGCGTGTTGTCTATATTCATAGCACTACTTTTTTTTGTGCCCTCGCGCGGCCTGCGCCAGGGCTTTCAATACAAAGGTATGGTATTATTTAGTATTATGCAATACCAACTACTATTTTTTTTTATGGTACCGGGTGCCGGGCAAGAAAAAGCCCCGCCCATTTTGGTAGGCGAGGCCTCATTTGTGATTGATAGTTAAGACGTTGCCGCAGGTGGCGGCCGCCTATAGGCAGGCACATCGATGGGATAAGGAAGGGAGCTTTCCGGCAGGAAACCCGGAGAAGGGCTCAACCTTCGAAGCAATCGTTCGTTTTTAATTGGTCCGCTTTACAATGACATCTTCTACGGAACGCTGTTGAGTACCAACGGCATAAGTGAAGGATGTTTTGCTGTTCAGGTCGCGGATCACGAAAGACACGTTGTTGATCTCTTCACCGGCGGGAAGCTTGAATTTCTTGTCGAACTTCTTGTCAGAGTAGATCCCTTTGTACAGCGTGTTTCCGGCTTCGTCCACCACCGCTACATAATAGGTATCCCCGGCATTGTTTTCGAACGTTACGTCGAAAATGTAACAGCCGTCCTGGGAACCGATGAAGGTAACGTTAGCCGGGCTTTCGGCCTTGGCGGATTGCGCCTTGGTTGCACCTGCGTGCAAAAAGAACAGGGTTGAAAGGAACAGGCTTGCCGCTATGCGGGCGAGCGATTTGTTCATAATTGGCTTTTTCATTTTGTATACATTTTGGTTTAAAAAAAACTTAATGTACAAGCAACCAGCTACGAACAAGCAAATCGTGGGCAAGCAATAAAAAAAGAGCAGTACTTTCGTGAGGCCAAAATTCGGGGTTGTTTTGGAATAAACCGTGACCGAATCGTTAAAGAATGATTAATTGATGGCCCCTGACTGCATAAATATACAAACATTTTTAGATTTTGTCAAATAAAAGCCCCCACTGGGAGGATATTTATTCAAATAATCGCGTAGGAAAGGAAAAATTGAAATCCGAAGTCCGATCCGGTTTTCAACGCGATTTTGATCGTTTGATCTTTTCTTCCGCCTTCCGTCGTCTACAAAACAAGACCCAGGTCTTTCCCCTTCCGGGAAGCACTTTCGTCCACAACCGCCTCACCCATTCCCTTGAGGTGGCCAGCGTAGGTCGGTCCCTGGGGAAAATCGCCGGCGCCTATATCGCCGATCACGACGTGAAAAGTGAAGGGGCCAGGGAATTCTATCACTACGAGCTTTCCAACGTCATTGCCGCAGCCTGCCTGGCCCACGACATCGGGAATCCCTCCTTTGGCCATTCGGGCGAAAAGGCCTTGTCTGCTTTTTTTGTAGAAAGGGCCGCTTCCCTGCAGCCCTATTTTTCCGCCGGAGAGTGGAATGACCTGGTGAATTTCGAGGGTAACGCCAATGCTTTCCGTATCCTGACACATACGTTCCGCGGCAAGCTCCCCGGGGGTTTCGGCCTCACTTATACTACACTGGCGGCCATCCTCAAATATCCCTGTGATTCCTCTTCACTGTCCACGGCGTCCCATCGAAAAAAATATGGCTACTTCCGGACCGAGACCGACGTCTTCCGGGAGGTGGCATCTGAGGTGCGCATGGTCCCCGACGACGCCCCCGGTGCCTTCCGGCGCCACCCCTTCGTCTACCTGACCGAAGCCGCGGACGACATTTGTTACCAGGTGATCGATATGGAAGACGCGCACCGCCTGGGCATTCTCGGCCTTCAGGAAACGCAGGACTGTTTCCTGGACCTCATGACGCGTATTGGCAGGACCGAAGACCGCATGGACCGGGTGAAGAAAACGCTGGACAGCATCGGGGACCCCAACGAAAAGATCGCCTACCTGAGGGCCCGGTGCATCAATACCCTGACCCTGCAGGCGGCGGACATATTTATCGGAGAAAGGGAACGCTTTCTGGCGGGGACCTTTGAAGGGACCCTGGTAGGTTCCATCAACAGGTCGTTCCAGGCCTTGAACAAGATAGAAGACATTTCCGTCGAACGCATCTACAACCACGATTCGGTCATCCAGGTCGAAATTGCGGGCTATCATGTGATGCGCGGCCTCCTTGAAGCCTTTGTGCCGCCTTTATTGAAAGAGCGACCCGACGCAAGGGATAAAAAAATGATCCGGCTGATTCCTGACCAGTTCCTTGGACAGGACGATGGGACTCCTTACGAACGGGTCCGTTGTGTGCTTGACTATATTTCCGGCATGACCGACTTGTACGCTACCGAGCTTTACCGCAAACTCATGGGGATAGACATTCCGAGCCACCACTAGAGCCGCTCGTAGAGCGCCCTGAGCCGCTCATGCGTGATCTCCTTCTCCCAATCTTTCCCTATGGCATTTTCCCACAGCGGCTTCATGCCCAGGGCAACGTTGATCATGATATCGAATTGGTCCTCGTTGAGCCCCTTGCAGATGCCTTGTGGAATATGGATGTGGTTTTTCTTGACCATCTCCTTGAACTCCTTCACCCCTTCGGGGTAGAATTCTTCCAGGTGGTCGAACACGATACAGTTCCCTATCCCGTGCTTGGTTCCCAGGAGGTAGGACAATCCATAGCTCACCGCATGGGCCACCCCGACCTGCGAATAAGCAATGCTCATCCCCCCTGCGTAGGAAGCCATCATAAGCTGGTCGTCACTGTGCTCATCCCAACGGTCCTTTTGTAAAAAGACCTCCTGACAAAGGGTTAACGCTTTTTCTCCGTAAGCTTTGCTGAATTCGTTCAGGTACGTTCCCTGTAGGCTTTCGATGCAATGGATGTAGCAATCCATTCCCGTATAGAACCGCTGGTTTGGGGGAGCGTCTGCGGTCAGGGTGGGATCCAGCACGATCTGATCGAAAGGCGTGAAGTCCGAATTCATTCCAAGCTTTCGCGTAGGGCCCGTCAACACGCAAGTCCGGCTGACCTCTGCGCCCGTGCCGCTCAGGGTAGGGATTCCCACCTTGTACACCCCTGGCACTTTGACCAAATCCCAGCCCTGGTAATCGGCCGAGGATCCGGGGTTGGTCATCATGAGGGAAACGGCCTTTGCCAGGTCCATGGTGGACCCTCCCCCAATGCCGATGATTCCGCTGACGGTACCGAATGCTTTTTTCAGATCGGTGGCCAGTTGATCCACCTGCGTGGTTTTGGGTTCATAGGTGACGTCCGCGAAAATGACCTGGTCCTTACCCTGCAGAGGAATGCGGGAGACAAGGGATTTCCCCTTGAAAAATTGGTCCACCAGGTAGATCATGGGAGCATCCCCTTTACGATGGGGTTCCAGAATCTCGTCCAATTGATCGAAAGAGCCCCGGCCGTAGACCACGTAGCCGACCATCTTGAAATTTCTAAAATTCATGATTGCAAAGTTAAGGCGGCCGCCCCAAAAACCCCGGCGCTGTCTCCCAGACTTGGGGGTACTACCGGAACATCGAGGCGGTTATTGAATATAAAAGAGCTGAGAGATGCAATCCCTTCGGTGTACAATCCGGGAATATTGCCTACGCCTCCTCCGACCACAATTACTTCCGGATCAAGGATGTCAACCACAACGGATACTGCTTTTCCAAAAAAATGGTACAGCCTTTCGAGGGTGTCCACTGCAAAGCGCTCTCCCGTAGTTGCCTGGTGAACGATATCCTTCAGTTTCACATCCTTTCCGGACAAACTGTAATAATATTTTTCCAGGGCGGGTCCCGACAACACTGTTTCCACGCACCCCTTTTTCCCGCAATAACAATAGCCCCCGGAATCGTCCAGAAAATTGTGCCCCCATTCCCCCGCGATGCCGTGCTTTCCATTCCAGGTACGTCCGTCCAGAACGATGCCTCCTCCCACCCCCGTGCCCATGATGATGCCGAAAACGACCCTGGCACTATGGTACTTTTCTTTTACAACCCCCCAGTGCGCTTCCGCAAGGGCGAAACAATTGGCGTCATTGGCCAGAATCACCGGCACGCCCAAAGCATTTTCCAAATCACGCTGCAGGGGCCTCCCGTTCAGGACAACCGAATTGCAGTTTTTCATATTTCCCGTCACCGGGTCCGATTCCCCCGGTGTTCCGATGCCAATGGTCCCGGGGTGGCGTCCCGATTCCTTTTTCATTCCCTCCACCAGCTGCGTAATGCGGGCTACAATATGAGGATATCCCAGGACAGCCTCGGTATCCACCCTTTTCCTCACGATGGGTGTAACGTTTCCCGGGCCGGGGATTACCACCCCTTCCACCTTGGTGCCACCCAGGTCGATTCCCCATAATGGTTGACTCATAAGATGAGTTTTGCAGCCCTTTCCAAATCTTCAGGTGTGTCGATCTCCACACCCATATAGTCTACTAAAACCATCCGCAGTGGTATCCCGTGTTCAAGGTAGCGCAAGCATTCCACCTTTTCCGCATCCTCCAGTGGCGTCACCGCCCAGCGCGTGAAATTCAGCAACGCCTGTTTCCGGAAAGCATATACCCCAATGTGCTCGTAATAGGGAATAGGAAGGGTCTTATTCCTGGGAAATGGAATGACGCTCCTCGAAAAAAACAGCGAGTTCCCCTTCAAATCCACCGCCACCTTGACATAGTTTTCATCCGCAATTTGTGCCGCGTCCTTTAACTGCTGCATCAACGACGCCACTTGGATTTCCGGCCCGTCTTCCCCCCTGAAAACCTCCAGCAGCTTCGCCAGGGGTTCTTTTTTAATGAATGGCGTATCCCCCTGTATATTCAATACCACGTCAACCTCCATATCCTCCACTGCCTCCGCGATCCTGTCGCTCCCGCTCTCATGTTGACGAACGCTCATCTTAGCCCGTCCGCCCCCCGCCGTTATTTCATCGAAAATCACCGGGCTGTCGGTAACCACAAAGACCTCATCAAACAACCCAGTAGCCAGCGTATTTTCATACGTATGCCTGATGACTGTCTTGCCCCCCAATATCTGCATGAGTTTTCCAGGAAACCTTGTAGCCGCATATCTGGCCGGTATCAACGCCGCTGTGCGCATGCCTTTCTTCATTTGCTTACAAATATGGCCATTTTTCCCGACCCAATTCACTTTTGGGGTGAGGTGACTGGACCGCGATCGAGCCAAAAGATGCCAGCGAAGGGGTAGGGGAGCTACGAACTACGCTTTCAGGCCCCCCAAGGGATGCAAAGCAGCTAAGCATGTCATCGATGGGGCCTGACGCGGAGTGAGTGGCTCCTCTACCCCTTCGCGGGTGAATTTTTCGGGCGAGCACGATAGGGCTGAAACGGTACTCCGAGGAGAACCCCGATGCTATCCTTTTCCGACATATGTGTATCCAGCCCATAACGAAGAGAAGAAGGCGGCAGGTACAAAAACGTCCCGAAAAGCCGGTCCCAGAGGGAAAAGATGTTGCCGTAATTGGAATCAGTATACGGCCGCGCGAAATGATGATGCACCTTGTGCATATCCGGAGAAACGATAACCCACGAAAGCGCCCGATCAAACCGATGTGGCAACCGGATATTCGCGTGATTGAACTGGGAAAACAAAACCGAAAATGACTGGTAGAGCATGAGGACCCAAATAGGCGCCCCCGTGACAAAAACCGCGAGCAATGTGAAGAAAGCGCGGAAAACGCTCTCCACCGGATGATGCCGGTTGGCCGTAGTCACATCCACATTCCGGTCGATATGGTGAATCGTATGGAATTGCCACATCCATCGGGTCTGGTGCTCTATCCAATGGATCAGCCAGGCGCTGATGAGATCGAGGAGTAACAATCCGGCCAGCACAAAAGCCCAGGTGGGCAGGGGTACAATATAAAGTAGTCCGAAATGATGCGCGGAGGCCCACTGACAGGTGGCCACAATGGCAAAAGCGAAAGCAAAATTGATCACTACCGTGGTCAGGGTGAAAAATAAGTTTACGCCCGCGTGGTTCCACTTCCGGTAGGACATTCTGAAAAGGGGCAGGGACCCTTCGAGTATCCAAAACACGAGGAGCCCACCCACCAGTATAAGGAAGCGGTGGGAAGACGGAATTTGCGCCCAATATTGGCTAATCGCGTGCACGTATGAATTTACGACTAATTTTCGTCTGTTGCGGGGGCTTACGGGGCGTCCACCGGCAGCGCCTTCATCGCCTCTTCGGCCTCGTCTTCGGGAACCACCAATTTGATCCCCCCCGTGGCGTAGAGTAAAAACGGTTCTACCGTAACCAGGTTTTCATCGCGAAGGGAAGGATGAAACCCTTCTGACTGCAATTTGGTGAGCGCCACGTGCGCGCTGATATAATTATCAAAGGTTTTCAGTAAAACCATGTTGTACGTGTTGGCGCGAGCGCGTTAGGTGTTTAACATGAGCGGCATCACGAGCATCAACTGATCCTCATCGGGCTCCTGCTCCACGGGCTTGATGATTCCCGCCTTGGTGGGCGTGGACAACTCCATCTTCACTTCTTCGGCATCGGTGGCATTGAGCATTTCGATCAGGAATTTCGCGTTGAAGGCGATTTGCATATCTTCTCCTTCATAGCGGCAGCGCATCCGCTCATTTCCCTCGAAGCTGAAGTCCACATCTTGGGAGGCCAACTGGAGTTCGCTTCCGCTGATACTCAGGACCACCTGGTTGGTGCTTTTGTTGCTGAATACGCTGACCCTGCGAAGTGCATTCTGAAAGTCCAGCCGGTTCACCACCATCGCGTATGGATTATCCACGGGTATGACCACCTTGTAATCGGGGAAGCGGGCGTCTATGAGGCGGCACGTCAGTTGCGTGGTTCCGTGGGACACGAATAAATGGTTGGTGCTGTAAGACAACTTCAGTTCGTCGTCGTTGTCCGGGAGCGCGCTTTTCAGGAGATTCAGGGGTTTCTTGGGGACGATGAAGTTGTCTGTCTTTCCCACCTTCACTTCCTTTCGGCGATACCGGACCAGACGGTGTGCATCGGTAGCCACGAAATTCAGGCTGTCCTTTTCCAACTCGAAGTAGACCCCCGTCATGGCCGGCCGCAGGTCGTCGTTGCTCACCGAAAACAACGTTTTATTGATGGCCGTCACCAGCGCCGTGCTCGACATGGTGAAAGCAGTAGCTTCGTCAGCTGCGGGTTCTTTTGGAAAATTATCCGGGTTTTCGCCCATGACCTTGTACTTCCCGTTATCACTCGTAATTTCTATCGCAAAATTTTTCTCTATAGTAAAAGTAAGGGGCTGGTCCGGAATATTCTTCAATGAATCCATCAAAATCTTAGCGGGGATGCAAACCTTCCCGCTGTCCTTTGCTTCTATATCCAAGGCAACTTTCATCACGGTTTCCAGGTCGGTTGCGACGACGGTCAACCTGTTTTTCTGGACATCGAAAAGAAAATCCTCCAGTATGGGAAGTACCGTATTGGCGTTGATCACGCCGCTGATCTGCTGCAGGTGTTTCAATAATGCCGATGAGGAAACGATAAACTTCATAATGCCGGGTTCGTTTGAAAATGAGAGTCCGCTAAATCGGCGTCAATTTATAAAGTTTTTAGCAATAGCCTTCCAAAACTTATAAACCTGCGGGGATAAGCCGTAACTTCGACTGCATGCAACTCTCTCGTTTGGCCGAAAGCCTCGTTGGATCCGAAATAGTTCGCCTGGGCAATGAGATCAATGATAAAATCCGCCAGGGTAGCAGAATATACAATTTCACGATCGGGGACTTCGATTCCCGCATCTTTCCCATCCCCCCCGAGCTGGAGGCGGGTATCCACGATGCTTACAGGGAGGGGTATACCAACTATCCGCCCGCGGAGGGCATCCTTGAACTGAGGGAATCCGTAGGGAAATTCATCGGCGAAAGGTTGGGGTTGCAGTATTCGCCCGCGGAAATGCTCATCGCTTCGGGGGGTCGCCCCTTGATTTATGCCCTGTACCGTTCCATCGCGGATAAAGGAGAGAAAGTAATTTATGCAGTTCCTTCCTGGAACAATAACCATTACGTGCACTTCGTGGAAGGCCAGCACGTGACCATAGAGGCCGGCCCGGAACAACAGTTCATGCCCACCGCCGCCCAGATCCTCCCTTTATTGGGAGACGCCACCCTGCTGGCCCTGTGCTCTCCCCTGAACCCCACGGGAACCACCTTCAGCAAAAGCGAATTGCAGGCAATTTGCGACGGGGTGGTGGAAGAGAACCTGCGCCGGGGAGACGGGAGGAAAAAGTTATTCATCATGTACGACCAGATGTACTGGACCCTGACGTACGGATCGACACGCCATTACAACCCCGTTTCCCTGCGACCCGAGCTGAAAGAGTATACCATATTTATCGATGGGATCAGCAAGGCCTTTGCGTCCACGGGGCTCCGCGTGGGTTGGGCCATGGGTCCGGCCCTGGTGATCGCTAAAATGAAGGCTATCCTCTCGCATATGGGCGCCTGGGCCCCCATGGCGGAACAAAAGGCCACTGCCCGATACCTACTTAGGAGCGCCGACATCGATCGCTATCTTTTCCAGTTCAAGTCCGAACTTGAGGAACGCCTTACGCGGATTTACGAAGGTTTCATGGAGATGAAGGACGACGGTCTGGCCGTGGACGCGGTAGCCCCCCAGGCCGCAATTTATCTGGCCGTGCGCTTCAACCTCGTGGGCCAAAAGACCCCGGCCGGTAAAACCCTGGAAAACCAGGAAGCGGTAACGGCCTACATCCTGGGCGCGGCCGGCCTGGCCGTTGTGCCCTTCTATGCTTTCGGGGCGGGTCGCAATTCCTCCTGGTACCGCCTAAGTGTGGGTACCTGCATCAAAGAAGAAATACCCGAAATGTTCGATTCCCTGCGCCGGGCCCTGGGGGAGCTCCGGTATGCCTGAGAGCAAATTGCCTTCCGTCGGCACCACGATTTTCACGGTAATGACCTCCCTGGCGCAGGAATGCGGCGCCATTAATTTATCCCAGGGATTCCCAGACTTCCCCATGGACGAGCGCCTTTCGGATCTGGTGGGCGGAGCCATGAAGGAGGGTTACAATCAATATACCCATATGAATGGGTATCCCCCGCTTCGCGAAAAGATTTCCGCCAAAGTCGGGCACCTGTATGGCGTCCGCGTGGACCCCACCGAAGAGGTCACGGTGACCCCGGGCGCCACTTACGCTATTTATACTTCCCTTACCTGTATCCTGAGGCCCGGCGACGAGGTAATCGTTTTCGAGCCCGCGTACGACAGTTACCTCCCCGGAATCACCCTCAACGGAGCAACAGCGGTATTGATTCCTCTGACCTTTCCCGAATATTCCATTGACTGGGACCGTGTCCGCGCGGCAATTACGCCCAAGACAAAGATGGTTATCCTCAATACACCTCACAACCCGACGGGCAGTGTTTGGAAGGAAAGCGATTTTCGCGAACTGGAAAACATACTGGACGGAACGGACATCCTCGTTTGCAGCGACGAGGTATATGAACACATTACTTTCGACGGATACAAGCACCCCAGCGCGCTGGGTTTCCCGGGCCTGAGGGAACGGACCTTTGCCTGCTTTTCCTTTGGCAAGGCCTATCATTGTACCGGATGGAAGATCGGCTACTGCATTGCGCCGCCCGCCCTGAGCAAGGAATTCAGGAAGGTCCACCAGTTCAATGCTTTTTCGACCAATACGCCCGCACAGGTGGGCCTGGCGGCCTTCCTGGACAACCGGGAGGCCTACGAAGGCCTTCCCCTCTTTTTTCAGAAAAAGCGCGATTATTTTTTGCAACACATGCAGGGAAGTCCCTTCCGGTGGCTTGACAGCAAGGGCAGTTATTTCGTACTGGGCTCCTACGGTCATTTCAGCGATGAGCGGGATACCGACTTTTCAGTGCGCCTCACGAGGGAATTCGGGGTTGCGGTTATCCCCGTTTCGGTGTTTTATCGGGATGGTCGGGACGACGGGGTGGTCCGGTTTTGTTTCGCCAAGGCCGAGAAAACGTTGGAAGAGGCCGCCCGGAGGCTCTCGGCGCTGCACTGAAAAAGGCTATTTTTTCTTGAACACCGGGACGGTGCTGCATGGTTCCCCGTACATAATTGATTTTACCACCGGTCTGAGCCGAAGCGTAACCGCCAGATAGGCATCCGCCGGGATAGACTGATCTCCGCAACCTTTGATCACCACACGTTGATCACGATACGTTTCCGTCGGCAAAGTGTTGATGGCGTCCAGGAGGAGACGCAACCGCAACGATTCGGGGCTCCCCATGAAAACGGTCCTGGCTACCGGCTGTAGATAGGCTCCTACCAACATGTACGCCCAGGCTGGAATCAGGGTGTCCACCGAACAATGAAGGGCGACGGACTTATCCTGGTAAGCCGACCAATCGATCGCCTGGAGCGACGCCCGGAAATCTTTTTCTTTCAGGATCAGTCCCATAAAAAGGTAATCCTTCAGATCGAATTCGGTCAGCGTCTCCGGCGCGGGCAGGTAATCCTGGAGATCGAGGCTTAGGATTCCGCTTTCCGCAACCTTATTCACAATGGTATCCATACTGCAAAAATACGAAAAGACCCCGGCTCTTCAGTCGGGGTCTCTTGCAAGGCGGTATGGCCCTATTAATAGAACTTGATCCTGTAGTCTTTTATATTCGCCGCTTCGTGCATGCCCTCGGGAGAGCTTTGTCCGATGGACTGCCGCATCACCCCCTCCATATTCTGGCGTTGAATGGTATAGTCGTTGTTTTGGTTGGGCAGGCTGATCAACCCGTCCGTTTTCAGGAAATAAACCCCCGAATTGCCCTGAATAGGCTCGGACACTTTACTGAGGTTTCCTTTGAAAAAAGCCGCTCCCACCACCTTGGGCTCATTCCCAAGGTTTTGGACCGCCATGGAGGTGAAGTGGACACTGTCGGCGTGTTGGACAGTTTGATTGTAACCGGCGGCAGCAGCGGATAAATCCTGGACATGGCCCAGTTTGTCGGAGATGATCTTGGCCTTCTTTTCCCTGCGCACGCTGTTTTCTACCAGCAGGCGCGCATACGTACCACTGGGCAGGCCCGCATCGTGGACCCCCGTAACGACCGCCACGATGAATTCATTCCCGAATTCCTCGGGTTCTCCGATGGTCCCTTTTTTGCTTTGGAAGGTCCACTTGATCAGGGATCGCGCCGGTCCAATGCCTTGCACATCATACTCGGATTCGTGGAGGCTGGCCGTACGTACCGAGACGTGGTGTTTCCGGGCCGCATCCTCGAAACTCAGTCCGCCCTGTGCATCGGCCGAAAAGCTGGTGGCCGCCACGTTGGCCGCATTCGTGGTTTCATCGCTGGGTTGAATGTCCTTGGCCATAAAAGCAACCTTATAATGGGGCTCGATGTTCTTCTGATCCAGGATTTCGATGAGGTGGTACCCAAATACGGTTTTCACGATTTTTCTTTCCCCTTTCTTTCCGTTGAAGGAAAAATCGGAAAATTCCTTGACCATCCTATCCGCGGTAAAGTACCCCATGTCACCACCCTTATCCTTGGAACCCGGGTCGTCGGATAATTTCGCTGCCAGGCTATCCCAATTCGCACCGTGGTCGATAAGATTCTGGATGCTATCGATTTTGCGTTTGGCAGTGCTGTCGTCCAGGGTCGGTTGCCTGGTATTCGGATCGATGGTGCCCACAAGGATATGGCGGGCCCTGACGGAATCCGGCAGGTCCTTTTTATCGATCATCTTGGCGATCGCATAACTGCCATTAAACAGGAATGGCCCGAAAAGGCCTCCGATCGGCAGGGCCACGATGGAATCCTTGTCGGGCACCTGCAGGGCGTCTTTAGTCTGGTATTGATCGTTATAAGTAATGCTGGACCCGTTTTCATTCAGGAAAACGGCCGGGTCCTTGGCATCAGCCAAACCCGCGCGCAAGCCCTCGACCTGGGACAAGGCCACGGCGCTGTCTTTTGGGCTTGGGTCCCCGCTGAACAGGACATAGCTAATATCCCTGGAGGCTTCATCTGACTTGAATTCTCCCTTATGTGCACTTACATAATCGTCGATTTCGGCGTCGGTGACCTTGATAGAACTATCCGAGATCAGGGCATAAGGTACGTCCACATAGGAAATGTTGGCGACGGCGCTATTGTCCTGGTTATCCTTCTCGGCCAGCCATTTAGGATAATACGCTCCCCCCATCAACATGATCAGGTATTTGTTCCGGAGTGCGTCCTTGATTACCTTGTTATTGATATAGTCCTCAAGGGCTTGCCTCTGAGGGTCCGATGCCGGCCGGCGCTTCAATTGCCGGACCATTTCCCGCACCTGGTCGGCCTGATACTGACCCGTTTTCGGATCGGTAAACCTTTCCCGGAGCATTTCCGGAGGATTGGCCCCGTACAGCACAGCATCCAGTTCTTTTTGAGTAAAGGTTAGTCCCAGGTCGTCCATTTGCTGGTCCAATATCTTCTGGTCTACCATTTGTCTCCACAACGAATTGTTTATCTGGCCCCTAAGCTCCTCATTGACCTGCATTCCCTGGCTCGTATAATTGTCCTCGGCCCGTTTCAACAGTCCGTCGAAGTCCACCCGGTTAATGATTTCCCCATTCACCTTTCCCACATCGGTCGTATTCGACCCAAATGCCCCACCTCCGGTTCGACTGCTCAAGGCGTCGATCAAGATAAAGCCTACCATCGCGATGGCGATGACGGCAATCGCCAAGGCAGCATATTTATCCCTGATTTTCTGAATAATTGACATATGAATACCGTATTCACCACTTTTTGATGGAGGGCAAACCTACGTTAAAAATGCCAAATTGTTTATCTGGCCGGACTTTTTTGCACCCTCCCCAACTTTTTTGTTCCACGCGTGGAACTTTGCCGGGTAATCCACCCGACCTGTTGGTAACACTAAATTAATGTGAATAAAGGCCACTTATCCACATTCCGGCTCGTGGGAAAATGGGGAGGAAGAACCTTTTTCCGGGAGCCAACGCAAAAGTGGGTGGAAAAGGGCTCCTTTATACACAGGCTCTCCGGCGGTGCAAACGGGCCAATAATCGTGGATGCGCTAACTTTGCAGAGGAAATTATGGGCGTTATACACAAATTCACACCCGTAATAATAATAGATCTTTATATAAATAAGATGTATAACTATTAATACTATGGAAAACTTTTCGCTGGCAGCGGCCCGGGAAAAACTGGATAAAGTGGGTTTCCTGGATGTGAACCTGGACGTACAATTGGACCTGTTCCAGGAGATAGAAAGGTTGAAAAGGGAAAAGAATGCGGTGATCCTGGCGCATTACTACCAGGAGCCCGACATCCAGGACGTGGCTGATTATATCGGGGACAGTCTGGGCCTGGCCCAACAGGCTGCCAGGACCGAGGCCGACCTGATCGTATTCGCGGGAGTGCATTTTATGGCGGAAACGGCCAAGATACTCAATCCGGGAAAAAAAGTTTTGCTGCCCGACCTGAAGGCGGGTTGCAGCCTTGCAGATTCGGCTCCCGCTCCCCTGTTTTCAAAATTCCGCGAACAATATCCCGACCATTTGGTTATCTCGTACATCAACTGTACGGCTGAAATCAAGGCCCTCAGCGATATAATTTGCACGTCCTCCAATGCGGAAAAGATCATTGAAAGCGTTCCCGCCGACCGACCCATCATTTTCGCCCCGGATAAGAACCTCGGGGCCTACCTGGTAAAAAAGACGGGAAGGGATATGGTCTTGTGGAACGGATCGTGCATGGTGCACGAGATATTTTCGCAGGAAAGGATAACAAAACTCAAGGTTAGGAACCCCGGGGCCAAAATGATTGCCCATCCCGAATGTGAAGAAGCCGTATTGCGCCTGGCGGATTTTATCGGGTCGACGACTCAATTGCTGAAATTTACTAAATCCGATCCCGGAGAGGCCTACATCGTTGCCACGGAAACGGGAATATTGCACCAGATGCAAAAGGAGTCGCCGGAAAAGACCTTTATCCCCGCTCCTCCGAATAATAACTGCGCTTGTAATGATTGTCCCCACATGAAGTTGAATACCCTGGAGAAGGTATACCTGTGTATGGAATACGAGCTGCCCGAAATCAGGATGGAGGAATCGCTTCGCCTCGCGGCGCGAAAACCCATAGACCGAATGCTGGAGATCAGCCGTAAAGCAGGGTTGATCGGCGCCTAGCGCAATAAGTGGTAGGCAATAAAACTCATTACCCATGCCAGCCCTGTCATATAAACGAGTTGAAACATGGGCCATTTCCAGCTTCGTGTTTCCCTTTTGACCACGGCCAGGGTACTCATACACTGCATGGCGAATACATAAAAGATCATCAGTGATACGCCTGTTCCAAGGGTATAGACCCTGGAACCGTCTTCCTTTTTGGCCTGGGCCATTTTTTCCCTGAGGGTCAACTGGTCCCCGGCGTGATCTTCCCCGACGCTGTATAACGTAGCCATGGTACCCACGAATACTTCCCTGGCTGCCAGGGAGGTGATCAGTGCGATGCCGATTTTCCAATCGAAGCCAATGGGTTTTATCAGAGGTTCGATTGTCTTTCCCAACCGGCCTGCGTAACTGGCCCCCAAGAGTTCTGATTTTTCGGCCCGGTCGTCTACCTGGGCCATAGCCGCGTATTTTTCCCGCACCCGGTGCATGCCGTTACCGGGCCCGAAGGAACTAAGGAACCAAAGGATGAGGGAAATGACCATAATGACCTGCCCCGCATCCCTTAAGAATATGCGCGCCTTTTCCCGCATCGTGATCGTCATGTTTTTCCAGCGGGGAGCCCGATAGACGGGAAGCTCGAGGATGAAGAAGCTCCTTTCCCGGATATTGATGACGCGTTTCAGAATATAAGAAACCAACAAGGCAAAGACCACTCCGAGAAGGTATAACCCCATCATGACGAGACCCTGAACGCTTAGGAATCCGAAATAGTAATGGGAAGGGATCACCAGGGCGATCAGGATGGTGTAGACGGGAAGTCTGGCCGAACAGCTCATCAGCGGCGTGACGAGTATGGTGAGCAGGCGTTCTTTCCGGTTTTCGATATTTCGGGTACTCATGATGGCAGGAACCGCACACGCGAAACCACTGATTAAAGGCATGACGCTCTTCCCGTTCATCCCTACCTTCCTCATGAGTTTATCGGTGAGAAAACTGATCCTGGCCATATATCCGGTGTCTTCGAGAAGAGTGATCAGGCCGAAAAGGATCATGATCTGGGGAACAAATACCATTATCCCGCTGAGTCCGGCAAGTATTCCGTTGAGGAACAGATCGCTCCACCAGGCAGTCGGCAAAATTCCTCCCAACCAACCCGTAGCTTGCGCAAAAGCCCATTCGATGGCATCCATGGGGTATTGGGCGATCCAGAATATACTTTGGAAAAGGAGGAACAGGACGAAAACAAGAATGACATACCCCCAACGCCGGTGCAGTAGAATTTTATCCAGGTGCTCGGTAAATAAGGCTTTTTGCAAGGGGTCCTTTTCCACGATGTTGTTGGACATGACCTGCTTAATGCGCGCATAGCGCTGCATGATCTCCTCCGCCTGGATTTTGGTGGCATTGAAGGGCTGGTCTGCCTTGTACCCTTCTATAGAGGATTTCATCTTCTGTGAAATCGGGATATGGGCGTGGTTGATCAGGTAATGGATGGCAGTATAGTCGCTGATCAGGGGCAAATCCTTCTTGACGTAGGTCACTGCCGCGGGCGCAAGCTCCAGGTTGGAAATGAAATCCCTGGAGGGGGCCCGGTAGAGATGCCGGGCCGTTTGGTCTATGGCTTTCCTCAACTTGTCCAGACCCTTTTCCCGCCTGGGATTGATGGGTATGACGGGAACCCCGAGGTCCCTTTCCAGGCCCGGAATGTCTATTTCGATCCCCTTTTTACGCGCGATATCCATCATGGACAGACCGATGACCAACGGAATCTTTAAGTCTATGATCTGGGAACAGAAGAGTAAATTACGTTTCAGGTTGCTGGCATCCGCGATCAAAACGACCATTTCCGGGCGGGTTCCGGGATCGGGATTCATAAGCACCTCATAGGTCACCCACTCGTCCGAACGCTTGGGATAGAGGCTATAGGTGCCAGGCAGGTCGATGATATTGGCGGAAAGGTGGTCGCTGATTTGACTGGTACCCGTTTTTTTATCCACGGTGACCCCAGGAAAATTCCCTACTTTTTGTTTGAGGCCGGTCAGCGCATTGAACAGGGAGCTTTTGCCACTATTTGGATTTCCTACTAGAGCGATGTGTATCATTTAAATAAGGCCTCGAGGGGACAAAATTAACCTCAAATTGGGCTTTGCCATTTCCGAGAAAAGGAAAACATTTGCACAGATATTGTAAGGTCGTAAATATGAAACCAGGATTATTGTTAGTAGGCACACTTTTTCTCACGTACCCGGGAATCGCACAAAAACTAAGGAAGGCGGATAAAGAAGTCGCCGCGCGCCTTGCGGAAGAAGCCGGAAACCTCCAAAAGGACACCGGGATGGCGGCGTGTACCTATATGTCGGCACGCTTTGCCGAAGTCGGATTAACCAAGAAGATACAGGTGAATGCCGTGGATGCGGGGAGGATCATAGGGCCCTCGTGTGCCCTGAGCCTGGATGGCAAAAAGGCTGTCGTTGGTACCGAGTTCTTTCCCCTGGTAGGTAGTCCTGATGGCCACACCAGCGGCAGTTCGGGCGTTTCACTGAATGAAGGAGGTTTGCCCTGGATCCACGATCTCAAGGACGACCTGGAGGCGGGTACTGACATCCGGAAGTCGCTTGTGGAAAAAGTGCAGGCGGCCAAGAAAAAGGGCGCTACGGCCCTCATCCTGTATAATTCCACCACCCAGCCGGACGACCTGAGCTTCGATACGCATGCAAAGGCCACCTATGCCCTGCCCGTAGTATACGTAACCCGGGGCTTGAGCGCTAAAGCCTTCAAGGATCCTACGGCCTACGTGGATGTAGACCTGACCGTAAGTACCGCGGAGAAATGGTATAACTTGTATGAGGCGGAAGGCCTTATCGACAACAATGCCCCAAGGACCGTCCTCGTGGAAGCCTCCCTGGACAGTAGTAAGGGAGCGGCTGCACTGATCGAGCTGGCGAGGATGGTCAGGCATGCCGGCTGGAAAAAAAGTAATTTCCTGTTCGTTGGCTATACGGGCGATTATCTATCCAGGGTACCGGTCCTGACCGCGGATTCCGTTCAGGTAGTGATAAACCTGGATACCGAATTCAGGAATTCAAATGGATACGAAGGAGAAGCCCTGGATCTGAAAAGCGTGTATAAAAACCTGGAGGCCTCGGAAAGAAAGTGAAGTATAAACTAGACATCCAGCAAACCGCCGAAGACTTTTTCGAGGATACCCGCATCCTGGGCATCGTAGCCCCCGTAAAGGACTACCAATTTTGTTGGCAGCTCAATCATGCACTGCGCCTGGATTTCAGGATCAACAACGACTTGGAAATCAAATTGAGTAAGAAAAACAGGATGTATTTTTTTGCCATTTACGAATTCGCGGAGCCCATGGGCGCCCTGAGGCATTACCTGTACAACAACCAATTTGACGGGGAGTTCCTCCTCCCCGAATTCAAGTACCTCGATTTCCTTTGGATTGCCAAGGGGGGCGAGCAAAAAGATGAAGATTGGCAGAGTCTGCAGCAGGAACTCAAGAAAATGGACAACATACAGCTTGTAACGGAATTGCCCCTGCCAAGTATTCGCAATAAACAACACCTCATATTTTAACCCTGTCGCGCCGGAGGCGCGTCACCAGCACCTATGTGGGAAGAAAAAAACAACGCGCTCTACCGCAAATTCACCTTCAAGGACTTTTCCGAAGCCTTTGCTTTCATGACCAGGGTAGCCCTTGAAGCGGAAAAAAGGGACCACCACCCTTCCTGGTCGAATGTGTATAATACCGTTGAGATACGGTTAAACACACACAGTGCCGGAGATATCGTCACGGAAAAAGACAGGGCGCTCGCGGCGGCTATTGACCGGATAGCCTGACGCACCATTTTCCCGGCCCTTCCAGGATCCCGATGGGCTCGATGTTTCCCAGGACGCGTTTGACTTCATCCAGGGTCTCCGGCGCAATGGCAACCAGCAACCCTCCGCTCGTTTGAGGGTCGGCATAGATCGCCTGTTGGACCTCACCAAGGGGCCCGATCTTATCGCCATAACTCGCCCAATTCCGCACCGTGCCCCCCGGGATACAGCCTTGCACGATATAATCCGGGAGGTCTTCGGTAATTCTGGGAATGCGGTCTTCAAAGAGGATCGCGCTCAAACCGCTGCCTTCCGCCATTTCTACCAGGTGACCCAACAGGCCAAAGCCCGTCACATCGGTCATAGCGTGTACGCCCGGTATGAATCCCAGGGCCTCCCCCGCTTTATTCAGGCGCATCATTTGTGCGGCGGCCACCCCGGCATGTGCTGGTTTCAGCAATCCCTTTTTTTCGGCTGTAGTGAGGATGCCCACGCCCAGGGGCTTGGTGAGGAGCAGCAGGTCCCCTGGTTTCGCCCGGTTATTGGGCTTAATGGAGGAATGCGCCACCAACCCGTTCACTGCCAAACCGAAAATGGGCTCGGGAGTATCGATGCTGTGTCCGCCCGCCAGGGGAATGCCTGCTTCCGCGCATAAACTACGCCCCCCTTCCAATACCTGGGAAGCCACCTCCGGGGGCAACACATTCACGGGCCAGCCCAGTATGGCGATGGCCAGGATGGGTTTACCACCCATGGCATATATGTCACTCAGGGCGTTTGCCGCCGCAATTTTTCCAAAGGTGAAGGGATCGTCCACTATGGGCATGAAGAAGTCGGTCGTACTGATCAGCGCCTGGCCGCCGCCCAGGTCGTAAACGGCAGCGTCGTCGCGGCTTTCGTTGCCGATCAGGAGGCGAGCGTCTTTTGGATAATGCGTATCGCTTTTTAAGATACGGTCCAGGACGGCGGGGGAAATTTTACAACCGCAACCGGCGCCGTGTGAGTATTGGGTGAGCTTCATGTATATTGTTTGACGGGCCTTTCCTTCATGGCTTTTTGATAGTACTTGTCGTAATAGACCAGCAAAATGGAAAAACAGTCCCGGATGCGGCCCTCGTGGAGTGCCGTAAGTGCGGTTTTGCATTCCAGGCCACCCAGGCGCTTCTCGATCTTTCGAATAGACATTTCCAGGGCCTCCCCGGGGGCACTTCCATATTCCTCCAGGATATTGTCCAGCCTTTTTTCGAAAGGTACCTCCAGGACGTGCAGGGCCGCCAGGTGCATTTGGGTGTAAAGCGCTTCGGGAATATGGATGGAGCCGATGCGCCGGCTTTCATCTTCGACCCATATGGGGCCCGTGGATGAAAGTCTTGCCAATTCCATGGCCAGCAGATTTTCAAACATTTCCTGCCTGGGCTGAGGAGGGAGGCCTATACCTCCGAAAGCGGAAC
>CAZJDB010000012.1:0-12844 GCA_964544695.1 uncultured Chitinophagaceae bacterium | reverse complement strand
GAGGAGGAAGAAGTTGGCTTTGCCTTTTTTGTTTTCGTCTAAAAGGTGGACAGCTTGCAAACCTTCTTCGAGTGAGGCGACGACGTAATAATTCAAATACGGCTCAAGCACATTTTCGAGGGCGGCCCGGTAGGGTTCCTTCACATAGATGATGTCCGAGAGGATCGGCGCCTCGTGGTTCCAGGCTGGATTGCGATGCAGGAACTTGACGCTATCGGGGTAGCCTTCCATGTTGTCGATGAGGCTTTTGAGCAGGTCGTGCTCGTTGCGGCGGGAATCCAGGCGCCGGTTTTCTTCGGCAAGTTCGAGGCGCAGTTGTTCGACCTTTTGCTGGGTTTCCAGGATCAGGGCCTTGGCTTGTTCGTGCCGGGTCTGGAGTTGTTCGAGCTCGGTCTTGCGGGCGCGCAGTTCTGCCTCCCTGGTTACCTTTTCGGTTTCCAGGCGGCTGATCTGGTCGCGGCACTGCGCTTGTTCCTCCCTCAATTGATGAAGGCTGCGTTGGATGTTTTGGATGGAGGTATCGGCAACGGCGACCTGCTTTTCGGCGTCGAATTGTTGGCGCTGCAATACCTGGTTTTCGCGCCGCAGGAGGTCTATGGCGTTCCGGCGCTCGTCGAAGGAGGCGCGCTTGTCTTCGACAGCGGACTTGAGGTCTTCCAGACGGCCCGAAGCCGATTCCAGCAGCTCCTCTTCCTCGGTAACCTGGCGGTTGAAAAAGGTGATGCTTTCTTCCAAGCCTTGCAACTGGCCCGAGGATTTATCCAAAAAGTCACGTATGCCGCGTTCCCGTTCCTTGAGGTAGTGCAGGCGCTGGCTGGCCAGGTTCTTTTCGTTTTCCCGGGTGCGAAGCTGCTGTACCAGTTCGTTGAATTGGTGTTGCATGGCCTGAAGCGCCTTTTCCTTTTCAATAAATCCCACCTTTTCCTGTTCGACATGGGCTTCCTCGGTGGCGATTTCGGCCTCCAGGCGAACCCGCTTGTCGGTTTCGGTTTCCTGCTGCTCGTTCAGGTCTTTATACGTCAGGTTAAAGCCTTCCAGGGATGCTTTGGCGAGCTCAATGCTGAGATTCCGGTATTCCTTCTTGAGCTCGTAGTATTTTTCAGCTTTTTTGGCCTGGCTTTCCAGGGTTTTGAGCTGGTTGTTGATTTCAAAGAGGAGGTCCTCGATGCGCGCAAGGTCCTGTTCGGTGGCGTCCAGTTTGGAGCGGGCTTCCTTTTTGCGCGTCTTATAGATGGAAATGCCTGCGGCCTGCTCGAGCATGCGGCGGCGGCTGTTGTCCTTATCCTTAATAATATCGTCCACCATCCCCAGTTCGATGATAGCATAGGAATCCGTGCTGACGCCCGTATCCATGAAGAGGTTGTGGATGTCCTTCAAGCGACAACTGACGTCGTTGAGGCGGTATTCGCTTTCCCCGCTCTTGTAGAATTTCCGGGTGACGGTTACCGTGTTGAATTCGGTTGGCAGGAGGTGCTTGGTATTTTCAAAGGTCAGGGACACCTCAGCCAGGCCGGAAGAGGAACGCGTCTTGCTTCCATTGAACACCAGGCTTTCCAGGTTTTCGCTTCTGAGGGAACTCATTTTATGTTCTCCGATCACCCACCGGATCGAATCCACGATGTTGCTTTTCCCACATCCGTTGGGGCCGATCACACCGGTGATTCCTTCATCGAAATGCAACACCGTCTTGTCGGCGAAGCTCTTGAACCCCTTTATTTCTAACGTTTTTAATCGCATATGCAAAGGGCAAATATAACCGTTTTGAGAGGGGGCCGCCGCGCAGTTATCAACGACTTTTCAACAAAACAGGGGTGCTCAAGCGAAGTCAATCCCGATCCATTTCTTTTTCTGGCGCTCGAATTTGGCGAAATCAAAACGGTATAGCCGCCCGGGACGGTGCGGGACGTCGATTTCGTATTCCCCCGTATCGATGAGGAGGTTCATGGAAAAGAATTTCTTCCGGAAATTCCGGCGGTCAAGGCGGATGTCCAGGATGGCTTCGTAGAGGTTTTGCAATTCCCGTAGTGAAAACTTATCGGGCAGGAGGTTGAAGCCCAGGGGGTGCTCCTGGATGCGCTTTTGCAACCAGGTATAACAAGTATGGACGATGGATTCGTGGTCGAAACCCATATCCTTGATCTCATGGATAGAATGCCAGTGCAGGGAGTTGTCGAGCTTGCGTAAAGTATGGTGTTTGATGTTGACCAGGGAACAATAGGCCATGGTAATGACCCTACCTCCGGGGTGGCGGTTGGGATCGCTGAAAGACTTCACTTCTTCCAGATAAATATCGGACATTCCTGTTCGTTCCCTGAACACGCGGTGAGCAGCAGCGTCCAAAGTTTCATCGTCCTGCACAAAGTCCCCCAGCAAGGTCCATTTCCCTTCAAATATGGATATATCACTTTCGATCAGCAGTACCCGTAATTCATTCTCATCAAATCCAAAAACTACGCAATCGACAGTCAGGGGCACCCGGGGATATGTGGCAACAAGTTGATGTACATCACCGATCAGTCCTTTGTGTGCGGCCCTGAATCCGGTGATCGCGTCCGGTACTCTCTTCATGGTTTGATCAGCAGCGTTGAAGATACGGAAAAAAAGCGTTAGTTTTGGCGGTTTATGAATGCGCTAAGGGTTACTTCGGAAATAGGTAATTTGAAACGATTGCTGGTCCACAGCCCCGACAGCGGCCTCGGGAAAGTGGTTCCTTCCAAAGCTCAGGACTGGTTGTTCGAGGACATCGTGCATTTGGACACGATACGCCGTAAGGAATACGATTTCTATACTAAGATTCTCCTGTACTTTTTAGATCCGGATTTGATTAGGGGGAAGCTTTCTTCGGTGGATGATTTCGACCGCAATTTTTACAAACCAGGGAATCCCGCGTTCTTTAAATCCGATAAAGTCATCGAGTTGCAATGGCTCCTGGAGGACATCCTGGGTAACCGTGAAATCCGGATGCAGTTGATTGCTTCGGTCTGCGCCATCGAAGCCTGCTCATTCGTTACCCAATCCAAACTTGAAGATGTGGCGCCGGCGCGCCTCGCCAAAATATTCATCACGGGCAGCCTGGATGAAAAGGAAATGCTCTTCCCCCCTATCCCCAACTTCATCTTCACGCGCGATATAGGCATCGTCATCGGGGAATACCTCCTGATGAACAAACCGGCCAAGAAAGCGCGGAGCCGGGAAGCCCTCCTGATGAAGTACATCTTTTTTCACCATCCTTTTTTCGACCGGCTCAGGCCCAACATCCTGGAGCTTTCCGAAACCTTCCAGCACTTCCTTTTGCCCAAGGACGGTGATGAAAAAAAGGTAACACTCGAAGGGGGGGACATCATGGTCGTCACCCCGGACCATGTGCTGGTGGGGGTCAGCGAGCGTACCTCCATGGAAGCGGCGTACCAGGTGACCAACCTGTTGTTCGCACGCAACGTAGTGAACAAAGTCACCGTGATCAAGATCCCCAAGAAGCGGGACTTCATGCACATCGATACGATCTTTACCCAGGTCAAGCGGAATGTCTGGGTCATGCTGGGTTCCTTTTCGAAAAAGGCCATGACCAATGAGGATTCGGAACCCGTGCAGCGCATCCTGGAGGGGCACAAGAAAGAGGACCAACTGAAGATCATACAGTTCACCAAAGGGCATGAAGAGAACCCCGTGCACTTCGGGAATCTCGAAGATTTGCTGGTGGATATCTCCAAAAACGATTTGCGTAGCGCTGAGGACACGGTCTTTATCTATTCGGGCAACAACGAGTTCCCCTTCGATGCCCGGGAACAGTGGACCGACTCGTGCAACCTCCTTGCCCTGAAGGAAGGGGTGGTCCTCGGGTATGACCGGAACGACAAGACGATAGAGGCTTTCCATAAAAACGGATTCCAGACTATCCACGCCGAGGAGCTCATTCATCGTCTCGATAGCGGGGCTTTAGTTACGTCTGATCTGCATGATTGCGTGATTTTGATGCCTTCGGCGGAGTTGTCGCGGGCGCGGGGGGGATTCCATTGCATGAGCATGCCACTATTGCGGGACGACTTATGAAACCGAGCGAAAAACGGGCCTAGAATTCCGGAATGGATGGTGCGCGAGGTTCCATCCGACCATTGAAAAATAATTATGAACGGATGAAGCCAACATCTCATATACTGATGATCCGGCCGGTGCGCTTTGACTTCAATGCGGAGACGGCGGTGAATAATGCATTCCAGGTGGCTACCCTTTCCGAGGATGTTCAATTGCGCGCGGCGTTGGAGTTTGATAAGTTTGTATTGATTCTTCGCGAAGCTGGAGTCGATGTCATGGTGGTGAATGACACACCTGAACCGCATACACCCGATTCCATTTTTCCCAATAACTGGGTTTCCTTCCATTACGACGGGACGGTGGTCCTTTACCCCATGTTTGCGGCCAATCGGCGGCTGGAGCGGAAGGATTCCGTACTGGAGGCGGTTGCTGCGCGGTTTGATGTGCATAAACGCATAGACCTGACGCACTGGGAGTCGCGTGGGTTGTTTTTAGAAGGCACCGGCAGTATGGTGCTGGATCGCGAGGAGCGGCTGGCGTATGCTTGTCTTTCGCCGCGGACGGATGTGGAGGTGTTGGAGGATTTTTGTAGTAAGCTACAGTATCGGCCTATTACGTTTTCCGCGGTGGATACGGGCGGGCAGCCCATTTACCATACGAATGTGATGATGTGCGTAGCAGACACCTATGTTGTCATTTGTCTGGATGCGATCCCCAATACGGCTGAGCGCGATTTTGTGCTTCGCCGGATTCGGGAAACGGGTAAGACGATCGTTCCGATCACCCTGGGGCAGATGCATCATTTTGCGGGGAATATGCTACAGGTTTCCAATTTTCTTTCGGGAGAGCGGTTGTTGGTGATGTCTTCGCAGGCCTATAAATCTTTGCATGCGGTGCAGGTTGAGACGCTTTCTTCGTTCAATCGAATTATTCATTCGGATTTGGCGATCATTGAGAAGAATGGTGGGGGGAGTGCGAGGTGTATGATGGCGGAGATTTTTTTGCCACTTATGAAGGGCTGAAGGGTTTTTTGATGTATGGGTTGAATTTTTCCAGGGGGTAAGGGAGAAAATAACAAGTTATCGATTCGGGATTTCTTACACAGACTTCCGTATGGAGGCGTTCTGTGAAATTTGCTCCCGGGTAAATAGGTTTACCTTCCAGAAATGGGCATCTAATAGTATCATATGGTTGAAGGTTGCGCCACTTGTTCGAAACGTGCATAGATTTAATCACCGCGCAATCCAATCTCCTATTCGCATCCTTATTAAGAGGCATTCGTATGCCGGCGGCTTTAGTTAATTGCCGAAGATCTTGATAGGCTGATTCCACAATACCAATGGATTCCGACTCAGATAAATTTAGACAATTACCCATTTCAATGACTGCTCCAATAATGAATGGCGTTATGATGCTTCCACTGAATTTTTGTTGCTGTCGCGCACATTCAATGGCATATTCCAATGCCCTATAGGGATTAAATTCCCAAAAATAAATCCCGGGGCCAAGCCAATCCCAAGGGTTGTCACTGGGGTTGAGTTGACCCTTTCCATTAATGATTTGTAGACCCAAATCCCGGTCGCAACTATGGAATCCGAAGATTTGAGATGGTTGTTGAATAGTCATAACTCATTTTTTATTTTTTTGGTTATTCTTTTTTTGGGGCTTATCCTTGATAAGCCCAACTTCAATAAGAAATTGCCTCGTTGATTCCGGGGATTTCAGTGCCTCTGCGGTAGCCTCATGAATCACCTCGATCTGTCTTTGAATTTGTGCTTGGGTCATAAATAAATGGTTTTAATTGATGGTATAAAATTAATAGCCATTGATAGAACTACCAACACGCATGCATGTATATTTTACTTACCAAGTGTCAGTAAAATACCTTCCTCAAATGAAATGGGATTGTAGTCGAGATCGCGGATAGCTTTGTCGATGACGAAGCCTGTCCGCGCGGGACGGCGGCCGGGTTGGGTGAAGGTGGAGGCGTCTACTTTGGAGATGAGGGACTCGTCGAGAGAGAGTAAGCGCGCAGTGCGAATTGCCATATCATAGGGGGTGAGGAAATCGCGGCCGGAGATGTGATAGATGCCAGTTGCGCCGCGGGTGATGATCGCATGGATGCCGCGCGCGAGATCACCGACGTACGTGGGCGTTCGCCATTGATCGGAAACGACCTGAATGGGTTTGCCGGCCTCGAGGCTGGAGCGGACCCAGGAGATGATGTTGCTGCGTGTGCCGCGGAAAACAGGGCCGTAGACGAGGACGGTGCGGACGATGGTCCAATCAAGGTTGGGGACAGCGCGCACGCATTCTTCAGCTTCCCATTTGCTGCGTCCGTAGACGCTGAGGGGATTGGGGGTGTCGTCTTCACGATAGGGGCCGGCAAGGCCGTCGAAGATAAAGTCGGTGGATAGGAAGATAAAGCGTGCGCCGATACGCGCGGCGTGTTGGGCGAGGCGTTCGGTGGCTTCGATGTTGACGCGTCGGCAGGATGCGGGATCCAGTTCGCAAGGATCGACCTGTGTCATGGCAGCGGCGTGGATGATAGCGGAAGGTTTTGTGCGAGCGAACACGTCGGCCACTGCGAGAGGATCGGTGATGTCCATGGTGGCACGGGTGGTGGGAATGATTTCGGGGTAGTGTATGAGGTGTTGGCCGAGGAGACCTTCAGCACCGGTGAGTAACGTCATTCAAAGACCTATTAAAATTAGTTTGCATGACATAGTTCTTAACGGGCAAATCCTTATTTTTGGGCGCCCGATCGGCAAAAATATTCAGAATCTGCACAAACAATGGATAAAAAAGTGACAAAGATCGGGGTTTTAACCTCGGGAGGAGACTCGCCAGGAATGAACGCCGCCATCAGGGCGGTAGTGAGAACAGGACTGTACAATAACCTGGAAGTCTTCGGCATTACAAGGGGATATCAGGGTATGATAGACGACGACATC
Organism: uncultured Chitinophagaceae bacterium; assembly: GCA_964544695.1. Lineage (GTDB taxonomy): Bacteria > Bacteroidota > Bacteroidia > Chitinophagales > Chitinophagaceae > Dinghuibacter. The sequence continues at coordinate 5,858 of CAZJDB010000012.1, read as the reverse complement.
GTCCCTATGCATTCCAGAAGCGTAGCCAATATCATCCAACGGGGAGGAACCATCCTGAAATCTGCCCGTTGCAAAGAATTTTTCGAATTCGAGGGCAGGAAAAAGGCATTTGAAAACCTCCGCAAGCATAATATTGAAGGTTTAGTGGTCATTGGAGGTGACGGGACGTTTAAAGGTGCCCAGAAGTTTTCCACCGAATTCGATATTCCCTGTGTAGGGCTCCCCGGCACCATCGACAAGGATATGGCCGGAACCGATTTCACGATCGGTTTCGATACGGCGGTGAATACCGCGGTGGAGGCCATCGATAAGATACGGGATACTGCCGATGCACACGACCGTTTGTTTATTATCGAGGTCATGGGACGGGATTCGGGGTATATTGCGTTGCACAGCGGCATTGCTACCGGGGCGGAAAACATCCTCATCCCCGAGGCAAAGACCAATATCGACGAACTGATCGCCTCCCTGGAAGACAAACAACGGCGGAAAAAGCTCGTCAACCTGATCGTCGTAGCCGAGGGCGATGAGTTTGGAGGGGCCAACGAAGTGGCTAAGGTGGTCCGTCAACGCCTACCGGACATGGATACACGCGTATGTATCCTGGGACATATTCAAAGGGGAGGCGCTCCCTCCTGCATGGACAGGCTGGTGGCCAGTCGTCTCGGATACTCAGCCGTAGAAGCGCTGATCGAAGGAAGACACAATGTCATGATCGGGATCGTAAACAACAAGATCCACTTCACGCCCCTGGATTTGGCAGTGAAGGCCAAACAAAAAATCGATAAAGAGTGGCTGAAGATTGTGAAAATCCTTGCGAGTTAACCCCAACCCATCCATAGCATGTCAAAAAATGTTTCCAAGTACCTGCACAAAGAACTGGACAAACAAGCGGGCATAGAACACACTTTCCACAAAACGAAGATTGTTGCCACGGTGGGTCCTGCCTGCGAGCAATATGAACAACTGCTGGAACTGGTGAAAACCGGCGTCAACGTTTTCCGTCTGAATTTCTCCCACGGGGATCAGGCGGACAAGGGAAAAATCATCGAACACATCCGGAAAATCAACAAGACGGAACCCTACAACATCGCCATCCTGGGGGACCTCCAGGGGCCGAAGCTCCGCGTGGGTGACCTGCAGGGCGGCTCCCTGGTCATCAATCCCGGGGACACCCTCACTTTCACGTCCAAAGAAAAGGTACTGGGCACGAAAGACAAGATATACATTTCCTACCCCGATCTCCACAATGATGTGAAGAAAGGGGAAAAAATACTCATAGACGACGGGAAGCTGGAAGTGGTGGTTACCGACATTTTGGACAACGGAGACGTGAAGGTGGAAGTGACGTATGGGGGTACACTCCTTCCCAAAAAAGGAGTCAACCTGCCCGATACCGTCATTTCGCTTCCGGCCATGACGCCGAAAGATATTGACGACCTGGCTTTCATCATCGACCAGAAACTGGACTGGGTCGCCCTGTCCTTTGTCCGCAAGGCGGAAGATATGATCGACCTGCGCAAGCGCGTCAACGAAAAGAACAGCTCCATCAAGATCATGGCGAAGATTGAAATGCCTTCGGCCATGGACGACCTGCGTAATATCATCCTGGAATCGGATGGCATCATGGTGGCCAGGGGTGACCTGGGCGTGGAGCTGCCGGTGGAAAAGGTACCGATGGCCCAAAGGGACATCATCCGCAAATGCATACACCGGGCCAAGCCGGTTATCGTGGCCACGCAAATGATGGAGTCCATGATGGACCGGGTCAAGCCCAACCGCAGCGAGATCACCGACGTGGCCAATGCGGTGCTGGAAGGGACCGATGCGGTGATGCTCAGCGGGGAGACGGCCATGGGGCATCATCCCGCCCTGGTCGTGGAGACCATGAAGAAGATCATCCTGGAAGTGGAACGCACCGAATTCCGGTACAACCGGGAAGAAGACCTGAAGCCCCAACCCCATTCCCCTTCCTTCCTGAGCGACGCCGTTTGCTACAATGCCTGCAAGATGGCACATGACGTCCGTGCAGATGCCATCATCGGCCAGACCCAAAGCGGGTACACGGCATGGACCTTATCCAGCTACCGGCCCAAGTCTCCCCTATACATATTCACCAAGAAGCAAACGCTGGTGAACCAGCTCAGCCTGAGCTGGGGCGTGCGCGCTTTTTATTATGCCGAGGAAGAGAGCCTGGATCATATCATCACCGACGAAATCGACATTTTGAAGGAAAGAGGATTTATCAACAGCGGGGATGTAGTGGTCAATACCGGGAGCACGCCGGTGGATCAGCACGTGCCGACGAACGTGCTGAAGATCACCAAAGTCTCCTAGCGCCGAAGGCGCAAAAATCATTCATGTCCAAACAGCTTTATTACATTGCGCTCATTTGCCCTCCGCCAATCAACGAGGCGGTGCTGGCGCATAAGCACTGGATGCGCGAGCATTTCGGTTGCAAGGTCGCCCTCAAGTCGCCCGCGCACATCACGCTGATCCCTCCCTTTCTGATGGAAAAGCGGCTTGAAGAGGATTTGGTGGAGACCCTGACAGCTTTTAGCTTTTCCGAACCTTCATTGAATCTCCACCTGGGGGGTTTCGACCATTTCGGGACGGGGGTCATTTTCGTCCAGGTGGCGCCCAATGAAGGGCTTTCCCTGCTCAAGACCGACCTGGAAGAACACCTGGTTCAACACCCCGACCTGGGCATACGTCAGGAAACCCGCGCTTTCCATGCGCACGTGACCATTGCACAAAGGGACCTGCCGGAGGCCGACTTCCCCGCGGCCTGGGAACATTTCGAGAACCTGCCGTATGAGGCATCATTTCAAACGGTGCAGTATTCGCTTTTGCAACTCGAAGGCGCCCGTTGGGAGGTCGTACATACGTTTGAATGGTAACACCCTCGTACCGTTCGCACAAAAACGGGGTGCAGGGACCTGAGGATTGCCGCTTTCCCTTACATTTGATTTCCTCAATTCAACGACATGAGATACTTATTCCTTTTATGGGGGCTGATGCCGCTTGGTCTGCGGGCACAGATGCCCGATTACCATGCTGATTCAGCCTGGGTCGCCGACAACTATGTCAAGATCGAAAAAATGGTCCCCATGCGGGACGGCATTAAACTGTTCACGGCTATTTATATGCCCAAGGACAGCTCCACCAAGCATCCCATCCTGATGACGCGCACGCCCTATTCGTGTGCGCCTTACGGGGAGAAATTCAGCGGTCGCCTTTACCGCAGTTACCTGATGCAATACCTGCACGAGGGTTACATTATGGCTTACCAGGACGTACGGGGCTGCTGGATGAGCGAAGGCGATTTCGTGGATATCCGACCTTTCAACCCGCATAAGACGGGTACTCAGACGGATGAGGCCAGTGATACGTATGATGCTGTGGACTGGCTGGTGAAAAACGTACCCGGTAATAATGGCCGCGTGGGTGATTTCGGTATCTCCTACCCCGGGTTTTACGCTACCATGACCTCCCTGAGCGGGCACCCGGCCCTTAAGGCTGTCAGCCCCCAGGCACCTGTCACCGACTGGTTCCAGGGAGATGACTTCCACCACAACGGGGCACTGTTCATCATGGACGGGTTTTCGTTTTATACTTCATTTGGGCTGCCACGGCCCAAACCCACGACGACGCGGCCCCGCGGTTTTCATTTTGATAGCGACGATAATTACGATATATACTTAAAGACCGGCGCACTCTCCCACTTCGCCGATTTGATGGGGGACAGCGTGGCTTTCTGGAAGGACTTGTATGCGCACCCCAACTACGATGCCTGGTGGAGGGCCCGCAACGACCGTCAATACCTGACGGACGTGAAACCGGCTATGCTGGTCGTGGGCGGCCTTTTCGACGCCGAGGATTGTTTCGGTGCGCAAAATGTCTATAAGGCCATCGCCACCCAGAGTAAGGGAACCGATGCCCGTTTTGTCTTCGGTCCCTGGTACCATGGGGAATGGGCTTCCGGGAACGGCTGGTTCATGGGTAACGCCCGCTTTGGGAGCAATACCGCCGAGTTTTATGAGAAGAACATCGAATTTCCCTTTTTCCAATATTATTTGAATGGCAAAGGGAGCGTAGATACACTGGCAAGGGCGTATGTCTTCTTCACGGGGGAAAACCAGTGGCACAGCCTGCCTTCCTGGCCTCCTGCGAACGAGACACCGACGCCTGTCTATTTGCAGCCTGGCGGTGGCCTATCCTGGACCGCGCCTGCGGGCTCTGGTGGTTTTAGCGAATACGTCAGCGATCCTGCCAAACCCGTTCCGTATACGGAAGCCGTGCATTTCCAACGCACTCGCGAGTACATGACGGATGACCAGCGCTTTGCTTCGCGTCGTCCCGACGTATTGGTGTTCGAAACCGAACCCCTGACATCGGATGTAACCCTGGGCGGCCCGATCGTGGCCGATCTGGAGACCAGCATTTCCACTACCGACGCTGATTTCATCGTAAAAATTATTGACGTATTTCCGGATAACTTCTCCTATCCTTCTTCTTTTATCGGAAATGGAAAACCTTATCCCATGGGGGGATACGAAATGCTCGTTCGCGGGGAAGTGATGCGGGGGCGGTTCCGTCAGAGCTTTGCTTCGCCCGTGGCATTCGTGCCGGGTCAGTTGTCCGAGGTACGCTATACTTTGCCTGATGTGGCGCATACGTTCAAGGCCGGGCACCGCATCATGATCCAGGTCCAAAGCTCCTGGTTCCCCCTGGTGGACCGCAATCCCCAGCAATTCGTGGATATTTATCATGCCAAGGATAGCGACTTTGTGAAATCTACCATCCGGATATATGGCACTTCTAAAATTATTTTGCCTGTGATTAAATAACTTAGTATGCATAAATTCCTGCTGTTCGTGTCTCTGGTTATTTCTGCGCGCCTGTGCGCCCAACACAGGGAAAATATCGTACCGGAGCCGGTTTCCGTTGTGGATGGGTCGGGAGATTTTATGATTGGCGCGTCTTCTTCAATTGTTTTAAAGGATGAAGGGCTTCGGGAAGAAGTGGCTTATTTCAATGACTACCTTCAACAGTTTTACGGGTTCAAACTTCCGTTAGCTTCTTCGGGGTCTATCGTGGTGAGCATCGGCAAGGTAGCGGGCGGTGCGGAGGCATACCACCTGGAGGTTACGGCTAAGGGAATCCGGCTGACGGCTAATTCATCTTCCGGCATTTTTTATGGGTTACAAAGCCTGATCCAAATGCTCCCGGTGTTGGACAGCGGAACTTCTGTCACCGCCTTGCCCGTGCCCTGCGTGGATATCAAGGATTTTCCGCGCTTTGCTTACCGGGGGCTTCACCTGGACGTGGGACGGCACTTCTTTCCCCCCGCTTTCATCAAGAAGTACCTCGACCTCATGGCGCATTACAAATACAATACCTTCCACTGGCACCTGACCGAGGACCAGGGCTGGCGTATCGAGATCAAGCGCTATCCTTTACTGACATCCGTGGGATCCATGCGGAAGGAAACCGAGTTGGATAAGAATCTGGATCCATATAAAGGCGACGGCACACCTTACGGGGGATTCTATACCCAGGATGAGGTTCGGGATATCGTGGCCTATGCGGCCGAGCGCCACATAACGGTCATCCCTGAAATCGAGATGCCGGGACACTCGCTGGCTGCTTTGGCGGCCTATCCCTATTTAGGTTGTACAGGTGGCCCTTATGAGGTGGGTACGCATTGGGGAGTATTCGATGACGTATACTGCGCGGGGAATGATTCGGTCTTCACCTTCCTGGAAAACGTCCTGGACGAAGTGATGGCCCTTTTCCCATCCAAATACATCCACATCGGGGGGGACGAATGCCCCAAGACGCGTTGGAAGGTCTGT
>CAZJDB010000011.1:0-6469 GCA_964544695.1 uncultured Chitinophagaceae bacterium | reverse complement strand
TCCTGAATTCATAATGGAAAGGCACTCGGTATCGCAGATCTGGTAATAGAAATTGGGGTTGCTACCTTGCACCATTTGTCCGTTACTGCGCAGGGAAAATCCTGCGCGATACAGGGCGACGCGCGCGCGCACGCCCTTTACCCCGCCTTTCGTCAGTCGCTCGTCTATCGCCGTGATGCTGGGATCACCCCTCCAGGGAACCAGCGTTTCGGCAAGTTGCAGGTCGTTCAGGAGGTGGTTATAGATGGTATCCCTGTCTGTCTTGGACAGGTACAAGGTGCTGTCCATAGCCGAAGGCAGCCAGGATGCCGGAACGTCTCCCCAGTTGCGGATGAGCTCGAAGTAAAACTGGGCCCGCAGGGTCAGGGCTTCCCCGTACATCCGTTGCAATTGCGCGATTTGCGTCGCGTTGCCGGAGGTGTACAAGGCCATGCGCGGGATATAATAGATGCATTGGTTGGCCCTTTCTATACCACTGTATAACTGCTCGAAAGGAGATTCCAACTGGGCGTTCGCGGCGGTCAGGTGGTAGTGTGCCATACCCTTCCGGTCCTGGTCGTCGCCCGTGGGCCCCATCGTTTCATCATTGTCCGTCCAGTAATACATGCCCACTACCTTTCCATAGCCCTGGTCTCCCGTCAGTTCCTGGTAAACCCCTAACAGGGCTTGCTCTGCCGTGGTTACGCTGCTGAAGACGACATTGGGCTCCTGGCCGGAAATGGGTTGCAAGTCCAGGTACTTTTTACAGGAAAGGCCGGATGCAACAAGCAGCACATATATGTAATAATGCGTTTTCATCGCTGTAAGAATTTTATAGTGTCAAATTCACCCCGAACAGGTAGTTCCGGCTGCGGGGATATGCGGAATAATCTACACCGGGTGTAGCGGGGGTGGCCCTGCGCGTGTTGACTTCGGGATCATACCCGGAGTAGCGCGTCAGTACGTACAGGTTGTTCCCGGTGATATACACGCGAAGCCTGGTAATCTTGGCCCTGCGAAGCGCCTCCGATGGAATGGTATAACCGATCGTCAGGTTATTGAGGCGGAGGAAGGAGCCGTCCTCGATCGCCCAGGACACCGGGAGAAAGGCGTTGGCGCTGCCCGTTACCTGGGGTTCCCAAATAGTGGCGTGGGCGTTGAGGGCAGCCAGCGCGGTCGGATCCGTAATGAGGTTGCCATTGTTGTCGACGTTCCGCCAGCGTCCGTTGAAGGCGGCCGGAAGGTTGGCCCCGGGTGTGTATCCACTCGAAAATTCAATTTTGTTGGCGTTCATGATCTTATTCCCGACCGAATAGTTCAGGAAGATGCTGGCATCGAAGGCCCCTAAGGTGAAGGTCTGGTTGATGCCCCCGAAGAACTTGGGTTGCGCGCTTCCGATGATGGTCCGATCGGCAGTGCTGAGCGCGGAGTCCCCGCCCAGACCAATGAGCTTCATGACACCTGGTTGGGGACTTACTCCGGTCAGAGCCACATCATTGGGTACGCCTTTATTCAGGGCGTACGTTTGAGTGGTCGAATTGTAGGTAAAGTCGCTGAGCTTGTAATACCCATCCGAAATGTACCCATACATGGCGCCGACCGGCTGACCTTTCTGGATGATGTAGTCAGAAGTAGCGGTCCCGAGCGCCCCCGAGGAAATGGGGATGGCGGGCAATCCGCCTATGCTGGTGATCACATTTTTATTAAATGATATGTTCCAACTGGCGGTCCAGGTGAACTTTCTTCGTTGGACGATGGCGGCGGTCAACTGCTCTTCCACACCCTTGTTGGAGGTAGACCCGATATTCTGGAACTGGTTGTTGTAACCCGAGCTCGTGGGGAGGCTGGGATTGTCGATGAGGAGCTTATCGGTCGTGTTGAAGTAGACATCGGTCGAAGAAGTCAGGCGCCCCTGGAGGAAGGACAGGTCGATCCCGATGTTCTTGGAATGGGTCACCTCCCATTGGAGGAGGTCGTTACCCAGGGTGGCCGGGGCATATCCCGTATTCAGCGTTCCGTTCAACCCGTATCCTACGGGTGTGGTGTTGGGGGCGGTACCCGTCGCCGTGACGAACTGGGTCAGGTACAGGAAGTCCGGGATGCGGTTATTCCCCGAAGTGCCATAGCTGGCCCTGATTTTGGCGTCATTGATGAATTTGATATTGTGGAACCAGTCAGCGTTCGAAATACGCCAGGCCGCACTGGCGGAGGGGAAATAGCCCCATTTCCGGTCGTTGCTGAATTTAGAACTTCCGTCCGCGCGTAAAGTCGCCGTAGCGAAGAAGGTCTTCTCGTAATCATAGTTCAGCTTCCCGAAGAAGGAAGCGATGTTGCTGGGCACCTCCGAGGAAGTCGGAAGGGGTTCCACCGCACCGGGCGGAGGAGCCACGAGGTTCATGTTCGCCAGGGCCGTTCCGGCGCTGATCCCGGCAGGGAAGTATTTCGTGGTAAAGCTGTAGGTCTTGGTATCCAGCATATATAGTTCCTGTCCTACCAGGGCCGTTATCGTATTGTGCCGGGCGAAGCGGGAAGTACCCAGGGCGTTGGAATAGGTCAGCACGTTGGAATTGTTGAGCGTGGTGACCGTGGTGGAGGTGATGCTGGCGATGGGCAGGCTGGCCCCGTTCAGTTTGGAGTTGACCGTAATGGTATCGTCGAAGGCATCGGCCCTGAGGTTGTTGATGTCATAACCGAAGGTGCTCCGGAAGGACAGCCATGGAAAGAAGTTATAGTCGAGATGTCCCCCCAAATCCACCACCTGGGTCGTATTGCGCCGGTATTGCGCATGGGACAGGAGGACGGGGTTGATCAGGGAAAGGCTGTTCCCCGAGGACACGTCCTCGTCGTTGATGAAGTAGGCCCCGTTGTACGTGGCGGGGTTGTTACCGAAGATGTAGGGAGTATACTTTACGCTTTGGCGCAGGTTACTGAAGGATTGGACATTGGCCGAGGTGGTGGTTTCATCGTCCGTGGTACCCGAGCCATCCACCACCTGGTTGTTGTAGCGGACGGACAAGCCTATTTTAAGGCGGTCGGTTATGGTTTGATCCAGCCGGAAGTTCACCAGCTTACGGCTAAGGCTGGAGGTAATCATGATTCCCTGCTGCTCGTTGTCCGTCAGGCTCAGGTTGTATTGGGTGGTCGCCGTTCCCCCACCCACGCTGACGTTATGTGTTTGGAACAGGGCGTTGTTGCCGAAGACCAGGTGTTGCCAGTCGACGCCTCCGGTGTTTTGGTAATTCTGGACCTGGGCCCAGGTAGTGGCATACTGGTCGATGACCGCCGAATCGGGGGGAGACAGGTAATGGTCCCTTTCCCATTGCCATTCGACGTAATTATAAACGTCCATCACCGGGAGGGCCTTGGGTAACCTGGAAAAGCCCACGAAACCATTGTAGCTGACTGAAATTTTGCCGTTGGTATTCCGCCCCCCTTTGGTGGTGATAATGACCACCCCATTGGCGCCCCTGGCCCCGTAAATGGCCGTGCTGGCGGCGTCCTTCAGGACGTCGATGGTGGCTATGTCCTGGGGGGCGATAAAGCTGAGGCCGTTCTCCACCTGGACCCCATCGATGATATACAGGGGAGAATTATCCTGGGTAATGGATCCCCCACCCCTGACCTTGATGGTAAAATCGGCCCCAGGCTGGCCCTGGTCGCTTGTTACGTCCACCCCCGCCAGGCGGCCGGCGATGGCATCCGCTGCCGAATTCACCGGGATATCCCGGAGCTGGCGGGCGGTCACCGTGGAGATGGACCCCGTAATATCCCGCCGTTGTACCCGCTGGTAGCCGATGATGATCTCATCTTCGGAGGAGGACCTGCTCAGGCTGATGGAGGAGGGGAAAGCCCCTTCCAACTCCACTTCCCGGCTGGCGTAGCCTACGTAGCTTATGGAAATGCGGTGGCGGTGCCCGTCATTGGGGACGGAAAGGGTAAAGGTCCCCGTATTGTCGGTTTGGATTCCCTGCCTGGTCCCGATCAGAAGCACCGAAGCCCCTTCCAGAGGATTCCCCGAGTCGTCCGTGATCTTTCCCTTGAGGGTCCTGGTTGCATTTTGCGCATGGATGGTGGAAATGCATAGCGGTATTGCCATGAGCAGCAAGAGCAATCTTTTCATATAGCGTTTCGTTATGGGTTTCTGGCAGCCCGAAAACCGCCGTTCGTGGTTCAATTCTAATCAGTTATTTCTGATAGAACCCTACGCTGAATGGACTTTATTTACGCAATCGTTCCCGAGAACGTTACTGGAAAATCGGGCCCCAGGAGTCCTTTTTATTTCAAAAACGGAGGATAGCCCTCCCAGTTATCAAAAAATCGAGCCCAGTTGTGAAATATAATGCGAAAAGTCCCGAAAATTCAATACATTGGGGGGTGGTTTTGCCTCTTGATCACAACTATGAAGCATTTTTTGCGCATAATCCTTATCCTGTCCCTAGCACCGGTCTGCGCCCGGTCCCAGGAAATCAAGGATATCCGGCAGAATCTTCCCCGCATCAATGACAGCCTCCGCTACATAGACGCCCTGAACCGGCTTTCCATTCTTTATTACCAGGTCAACATCGATTCATGCAAGGACTATGCCCAGCAGGCTTGGGCCATAGCCGAAAGGAAACAATACACCCGGGGAAAGGCCGATGCCCTGAATAACCTGGGTATCGTCTACGATTTGGGGAACGACCCTTCGCTGGCGTTCCGTTACTATAACAACGCCCTTGACCTGTACCGTCAAATCAAGGACTCCTCCAATATCGTACAGGTTGAAAACAACATCGCGCTGGTATTTCAGGAAAAAGGGCAGAGCGATAAAGCCCAAAATTACTTCTGGCAGGCGATCGATTTAGGGAGTAATTTGAAAAAGGACTCCATCATGTCCCTCGTCCTGCTGAATTACCTGTCCCTTTACCTTGACTCCATCCCCAAAGATTCTATCAAACCTCTCCTCGAAAAAGCCAGGGGCATCGCCATCCGCTATCACGATAGCGGCACCCAGATCATGGTGACACAAACGGAGGGGATGATCGACCTGACGGATAACAAGCCTTCCATTGGCCTTGCGTTGCTGAAGGAAGCGAGCTCCAGGGCCCTGGCCGAAGGCGCCAACTACGAGGTCATGGATATCCTGCACTCCCTGGGGGACTACTTCCTCAAGGACCAGCCGGATACCGCCCTGGCCTATTATAACGAGGAGCTTCAGTTGGCCGAAAACCAAAAGTTCAATACGTATACCAAGTCCCTTTGCCGCCAGTTGTATGATTATTACCATGCAAAGGGAGATATCACCCACGCGCTGCCCTATGCCCAGAAACTGTTAACCATCTATAAGGAAGAGGAGGACGATAATAACATCTCGGGCGTTAACTACATCGATTTCGCCGTGGCCACCAAGGAGCTTGAAAACGCCAAAGACAGGGCCGAAAACCGGAAGCTGATCATCCTCATCCTGAGTATCTTCTCCATGTCCGTCGCCGCGATCGGCCTCGTCCTCTTCCAACTCTACCGCCTCAAGCAAAAGCACGCGGTAACCCTGGAAGCCCTCAACAACGCCGTCAGTGAGCGGAATACCCAACTGCAGTTGAAACACGAATTCAACAATCGCCTGGTTTCCCTCCTGGCTCACGATTTCCGCCAACCCATCAATACCGCCAAGAGCCTGGCCATGCTGTTGAAGAGCCCCGAATCGCTCTCCCAGGAGGAAACCATGCAGCTCGTCCAATCCATAGAAAATTCATCGGATGCGGCCATCGATATCTTCGAGAACATCCTTCAATGGATCAAGAAGCAGTTGTCCGGGTTCAGCTATGAACCCGTGCCGCAATCCCTGAAAGGCTTGGTGGAAGAAGCCATGCGCCCCTTCCTGCCCACCGGGGAAACGAGGCACATCGCCTTGGTGAATGCCGTTTCCGAAACTATTTGCATCCATGCGGACAAGGAACTGCTGCAGTTCATCAACCGGAACCTCATCCACAACGCCATAAAATTCACACCGGACGGCAGCACCATCACCGTATCCGCCCAAATGACCGCCAAGGAAGTGATCGTCTGCATCCAGGACGAGGGTAAAGGCATCAACCCCGGCAAATTACCTCAATTATTCTCCGCCAAAAAGGAGCTGAGCTACGACAGCGAAAAGGAGAAGGGCGCAGGGGTGGCGTTGATGATCTGTAAAGACTTCGTGGACCGAATGTTCGGACGCATCTGGGCGGAAAATGGAAAAAAAGGGGGCGCCCTGTTCTTCTACGCACTTCCCATCATTGGGAAATAACGTGTCCGTCACTCAACTCGATAATCCGGTCGCTTTGGTGCGCGAAATCGTCATCGTGCGTAACCGTTATAATAGTTTGTCCTTTCTCCCGCGAAAGCTGACGTAAAATATCGAATACGATCCCCGAATTGGTGGAATCGAGGTTCCCCGTCGGTTCATCTCCCATGATGATGGAGGGACTGTTGATCAGGGCCCGGGCGATGGCCACCCTTTGTTGCTGCCCCC
>CAZJDB010000010.1:0-6835 GCA_964544695.1 uncultured Chitinophagaceae bacterium | reverse complement strand
CCACCGCCCCCGCCAGAACTGGGCCCGCTTGGCCCCCGGCCCCCGCCATGCCCGGTCCCGCGGCCCCCGCCAGGACCCCGCCCGCCAGGCCCGCGACCCGCACCGGAACCTCGGCCACCAGGCCCGCCGGGCCCTCGTCCCGCGCCTGCGCGCCGCGGCACCTTAGGCGTATCCAACGCCTCCTGTTCCGTAGGCGCCCATTCATAATCGAGCTGGCGCTTCTCCAGATTAGCCGCCACCACGCGCACGCGCACCTTGTCCCCCATCCGAAAGGCCCGGCCGCTCCGGCGTCCGACCAGCGAATAATCAGCTTCTATATGAATGAACTCATCAAAGTCCAACAAAGAATTCAGCGAAACCAGCCCCTCGCACTTAGTATCCACCAACTCCACGAAAAACCCGAAACTGGCGACCCCGGAAATAACCCCATCAAAGGTTTCTCCTAGAAACTGGCGCATATACTCGACCTGCTTGTACTTATTGGCCGCCCTTTCCGCCTCCATAGCCGCCCGCTCCCGCTCGGAAGTGTGGCGGCACTTGGCCTCCATTTTCTTATCCAGTGGTGGATGCCCCGCTAAACATCGGTCCAGGATCCGGTGCGCCATGACATCCGGGTAGCGCCGGATCGGGGAGGTGAAGTGACAATAGTGCTCGAAGCCCAGCCCGTAGTGCCCAATATCGTCCGTGGAATAAATGGCCTTGGCCATTGTGCGTATACCCAACTGCTCCAGGACGTGTTGCTCGGGTCGCCCCTGGACGTCCTTGAGCATTTGGTTAAACGATGCTGCAATCCGGTCGGGACTCGACATATCGAAAGTATGCCCGTACTTCTTGGCGAACTCCGCAAAGGGTTTCAGCTTGTCCTCATCCGGGGTATCGTGCACCCGGTAAGGAAAAGGAACCGAATTGCCGTGAACTTTAATGCGGGAAACATATTCCGCCACCGCCTTATTGGCGAGAAGCATGAATTCCTCAATAAGCTGGTGCGCCTGCTTACTTTCTTTAACCACAATCCCCACGGGTTTGCCCTTATCGTCCAGGATAAAGCGGACCTCCACCGAGGAAAAATTGATCGCCCCATGCTCCAGGCGCCCCTTACGGAATTGCTGGGCTAATTTATTGAGACACAAGACTTCTTCTGCATATACCCCTTCTTTTGCTTCAATAACTTCCTGGACATCCTCATAGGTGAAGCGATGATCCGAATGGATCAGCGTGCGCCCCAACCAGGTGTCCTTGATCTCCCCCTTAGCCGAAATCTGAAAGACCGCCGAAAAAGTATACTTGTCCTCGTGCGGTCTAAGGGAACACAACTCATTGGAAATCCGCTCGGGGAGCATGGGCAGGACCCGGTCCGGCAGGTACACCGAGGTGGCCCGCTCGTAGGCCGACTTATCCAGCTCGGTATCGGGTTCCACGAAATGACTCACGTCAGCAATGTGAACGCCTACCTCGAACAGGTCCTTTTTAATACGACGGAAAGAAAGCGCATCATCAAAGTCTTTTGCGTCTACCGGGTCGATCGTAAAGGTCAGTACCGGGCGGAAGTCCCGCCGCGAGCCAACCGACATGCCCTCCGGCAAGCGCTCTGCAGCCTCCAAAACGTCATCCTCGAATTCAAGTGGAAATCCCTTCTCCAGCAATATCTCCTTCATTGCCATATCGTTAGAATCTGAAGGATCCAACCGGGCGACCACCTCTCCCTGAGGCTTTCTTTCGCCCTTGTTCCAGGAAGTCATCTTGACCACTACCCGGTCGCCGGCCACGGCACCGGACCTTTTCTCGGAGGAAATGTAGAAGTCGGGTATTGACTTTTGGCCGTCCGCAACGAAGAAGGATCCCTCCAGGCGGCCTATGAATTCGGTTTGTTTGCGTTGGAGTACTTCGATGACCCTGCCCTCGATGCGTCCATTTCCCTTGGCGGGGCTCACCTGGACCCGGACCGTATCCCCGTTGAAAGCATTATTGAAATCGCTGGGTCGGACCAGGATGTCTTTGGGTTGCCCCTCTACGATAACGTAACCAATGCCCGAGCGGGCGATGTCCAGGGTGCCGGTCAAAGAGGTATAGGTGTTTTTCTTAGTAGCCATTTAATTAGAATTGAGTAATGAATTTACAAATAGCGCGGTTAAAGACCTCCCCTTCCCCAAAAAGAAGATGGTGCCGAACGGGTAAGACATACAAAGGAAGATTACCCAGTTCCTGATGGAACTTCAATAGGCGAACCCCGTCCTTTTCCGTCGTCAGGATGATTTTCTTTTCCGCTTCCATATGCGTAAAACGTTGACGTATAGCATTTAAATCGTCAATAGTGAATATATGATGGTCGTTGAAAGGCATGACTTCGTAGGAGGCCGTTTCTACTTCCAGGTACGACTTGAGGGGCTTCGGATTGGCAATCCCGCAGACCAGCAACACCTCCATATCCTTCTCCAACGTATAAGGGTTGTTATGGAGAATATGGTAAGGCGCCCCGTATTCCAGGGAAGCAAAAAACACCTGCTGTCCGTTCCTCGGATGAATTTCGCGCAACAATGCTCCCCGGGAAGCCTCCGATAAACCAGCGGGGCATTTTGTGACCACGATCATTTGTGCCCTCCGGGCCGAACTCCGGGAGTCGCGCAGGTCTCCTGTAGGGAGGTAAAAATCTCTGGTATACAGATTGTTGAAGTCGGTTAATAAAATATTTAGTCCAGCCAAAATGCGACGATGCTGGAAGGCATCGTCCATGATGATGACCTGGGTATCGGGCCGATCCTGGAGCAACTGGGGGATGGCGACTAACCTTTCCTCTCCCACCGTCACCGCCACCTTGGGGAACTTCAGGTGGAAAAGCATAGGTTCGTCTCCAATGTCCAGGGCGGTGCTCCGCGGTCCCGCCAGGAGATAGCCCCTGGTTTTACGCTTGTATCCCCGGCTCAGGGTCGCGACGCGGTATTGGTCCTTTAAAAGGCGGATAAGGTATTCGGTCATGGGGGATTTCCCCGTTCCGCCTACCGAAAGGTTCCCGATACAAATGACGGGGAGGTTGAAGGAAGTGCTTTTGAGGATTTTCCGGTCATACAACCAGTTCCTGGTTCGGACCGCCGTTCCATAAAGAAACGCAAAAGGCGTCAGCAAAAAACGAAAGGACTGGAAGGTCAGGTTATACAAATTCATACAAGGTCGTCGGTGTCACTCCAATAGACAAAGGTACGTCAAATTCGGCCCTGTCTTCCAACACGTCCACTGCCTCGAACAAACTGAGACCCACCCTAAGGCAATCCGGACGGCAGGTGGCGAGAAAGCGGTCATAAAAGCCCTTTCCATACCCTACCCTATAACCCGAGCTATCGAACGCCACCAAAGGAACCAACACCAAATCAATTTGGTCCGGTCGAACGGCCACCCCCTCAAGCGGCTCAGGGATATCCCATGCATTGGGAGCAAACAAAGTTTCCGCATCCCAGGTAATATGTTCCAGTGAGCCCGCCCCGCTAATACGTGGCACAACCAGGATAAGTCCAGGAAAAAGGGCCTCCAGATGGCGCACGAAGGGAAGTGTATCCACCTCCTTCTTCGAGGCAATCGGCCTGTATACATGCACGGTTCGTAACGCCGGAAAGTGAATTTCCTGGAACCGTTCCAACACTTGAAGCGTAAGCGCCTGTTTATCAGCCTCTGGCAAAGCCAGGCGACGCTGCATGAATTCGTCCCGTGTTTGTTGCTTGGTCATAAGCCCGACCGCGCATGACCCGCGCGCTCCAGTGCATTCCGTAACGATTCCTTCCACAGCGCCGCCTGGATTTGCACGAAATGCGCATCCGGGTGTTCCGTGGGCGGAATCCGTCCCAGGGTTTTATAGCCGCTCCAGTGAACGATTTCCTCCTCGTAATTCCCAAAGTGATCGTTGAAAATCCAGCCCCGCACATCCATATGGACCGCCCGGCAGAACCGCGCCGACAGCAAGGAATGATTGATACTACCCAGGTAATTCCGGCTCACCAGGACCACTCTCGCCTCCAGGCGCTGGGCCAGATCGGCCATGAATTCCCGATTATTCAGGGGAACAAGAAGCCCCCCCGCCCCCTCCACCACCACAAAGGGATTGTCCGTTCGCAGCTCGTGGAAGCGCGCCGTGATGACGTCTACGTCGATGTCGACGTGTTCCGCCTTGGCCGCGATGTGTGGCGAGGCCGGCAGTGTGAGTCGATAAACTTCGGGGTGGACCCGGCTCACCGGATTGGACAGCAGGGACCCAACCTCGGCTGAGTCATCTTCGGGGTCCCCCGCCGCCGACCCGTCGGGATTGTTCCCATGGGCAAAACTGCCGCCCGGGCCGTTTGCCGCGGGTGCCGCCCCGCGCACGCTCACGCCCGTTTGCACGGGCTTCCAATAATCCGCCTGCAAAGCCTCGACAAGAATTGCGGACGCCAGGGTCTTCCCGACCCCCGTTCCAATACCAGTTACAAAAATGGGAATGGCCATGGTCTCAGGTGCGGTTAATGAAAAAGGTAAACACGGTCGTTCCGTAGGATCGTTCCTGCGCGTAACCATCAAAGCCTTTATAACTGTTCCTGGGGGTGTGCTCCAGGACGAATAATCCACCAGCATTCAGCAAGGGCAATACCAGCCCCGGCAGGTCGTCAATATTCCCCAGGGCATAGGGCGGCCCGGCAAAAACAAAATCGAATGTTCCGGGAGCCCCCCGCAAAAAAGCAAACACGTCCATCCGAACCACCTTGAGCCCCGAAATACCCAGTTGCGCGGCCGTCGCGGAAATAAAGGATGCCATGGAAGGGTCCTTTTCCACAATCGTCAAATCCGTTACCCCCCGTGAAGCCAATTCCAAACTAATGGCCCCCGTGCCGCCGAACAAGTCCAGGGTCTTCAGGTTGCCAAAGTCCAATTGGTGCTGGAGGATGTTGAATAGTCCTCCTTTGGCGATATCCGTCGTGGGACGGGTGTGGGGCATTTTGCCGGGCGGGTCGATTTTTCTACCACCCAGTTCCCCGCTGATTATACGCATGCCGCCGCTGTTAAGACGGAAGTAAAATAGTGGGCAGGATATTCACGGAAATAGGGAGACAGGTGCCAGGTATCCGAGGAGGTATCGCAGGAGACTTCCTTGAAATACTTTTCAACTTCCCGGTACACACCCGAGCTGCGGTCGATCATACCCTGGAGTTGCACGGGAATGGTCTCTACATTCAACTCGAAATTGTACGCCAACTGCAGGAGCTGGTAAGTCACGTCCTCGGGGGAAGCGTAATTATATGTCTGTCCCAATTTCAACGTCCCACCCACGAATAGGGTGATAAAGAATCGGTTGGGATAAAATACGATCCGGATACATTCTTCCACCTTCCGCTGAAACAGTTCCCTCAATTCGGGGGTACGCTGGTGCCAGCACTCTCCCGTCTTGAAATGCCTCAGGACGCGTCCGTGCAGCCAGCGGGGGACCTGGTAAAGGTTGTATATGGAGGCTTCGGGGATCAGGTCGCTGAAGACCATTGCCTCGTACTGCAAGCCGAACAGGCTTTCCATGATCTTTTCCTTGTACCAGGTCTGGAACCACGTTGCGGGGATCAGGGTCGAATCTCCATGTTGATAAAACACGAACACCTTGTTCCATGTCTTCATCAGCCAGGGATATTTATCTTCCAGCATTTTCCAAACCTGGGTCCAACTGCTTTCCTGCCAATCATTATGATGATGTACCGCCAGGTGCGCCAGGACCAATTGTTCGCGTTTGTGGAGGATGCTCAGGTATAGCTCCTGTTCGCCGATCTGGAGCATCAACTGATGTTCGCCCGTGGGCAACGTTTCCACCAATGGGGGCAATATGACAATGATGGGTTCCAACGTGATATGCAATAATAGGGTAAATTGGCGACAATTGACACGCCGCAGGCGCGTCGCCAACACAATATGAATGGACCCGATCTAAGGCTGCACATCACCAACAGGCAGGTTTTGTCCATTGCCCTTCCCATCAGTCTTGCCCTGTTCATTCCGCAAATCAATTTCATTACCAACAACATTTTCCTCGGCGGATTGGGTGAACGCGAGTTGGGAACGGCGGGTATCACCGGGGTATATTACCTGGTGGTGGCCGTGGTCGGAAACGGACTCAATAACGGCCTCCAGTCCATCATCTCCCGCAGGGCCGGCGAAAATAATGTGGACGCCATCGGCAGGACCTATATGCAAGGGCTGAGGCTGGCGCTGTGCTTTGCCGGGGCTGGGATTTTTCTTACCTACCTACTGACACCATACCTGATGGGTACCTTTCTCCACTCCGAGGAGATCCGCAAAGAGGCTCTGGGGTTCCTCGTCATCCGGATTTGGGGCCTCCCCTTCCTGTTCATCTATCAAATGAGCAATGCCTTCCTGGTGGGCACCAATCACAGTCGCTTCCTCATATACGGCACCCTCTCGGAGACCCTGGTGAATGTATTTCTGGACTTTAGTCTTATCTACGGACACTTCGGCCTTCCCGCCCTGGGCTTTAACGGGGCGGCCTATGCATCTATTGCGGCAGAGTGTACCGGAATGATCGTCATCCTCGCCTGCATCCGTCTCAAAGGCCTGGACCGCCGATTCTTTTTACGCCGCCACCTTGGTTTCGACGCACAACTCACCCGGGTGATATTCAAAAAATCGCTTCCCCTGGTCCTGCAATATTCCCTGAGCTTGTTCAGTTGGCTTTATTTTTATACCCTCATCGAACACCACGGCACCCTTGATCTGGCGGTATCCAATACACTGCGAAACATCATCGGAATCTTCGGTGTCTTTTCCTGGGCCTTTGCGTCGACCACCAACACGATGGTCAGCAATGTCATCGGCCAGG
>CAZJDB010000009.1:0-28136 GCA_964544695.1 uncultured Chitinophagaceae bacterium | reverse complement strand
CATGATAGGTTGCTCGTCCAAAACCGCCAACGGAAAAGCCCATCTTCCGGTTATTGTAGCTGCCGTCCAGGCCGAGGAAGGAAGCCCGGGTCCCCAGCGCCATGTCCGAATTTAAAAGGACTCCCCGAAGCTCATTCTTTTTCAAAACGATATTGATAATGCCGGCCGATCCTTCCGCGTCGTATTTTGCCGAGGGGGAGGTGATCACTTCGATCGATTTGATCTGGTCCGCTGAAATTTGCTTCAAGGCATCCGCGAGGTTATCGGCCGTAATCGTGGAGGGCTTGTTATTGATCAATACTTTGAAGTTCGGGCTACCCCTGAGGGTAACATTTCCGTCTATGTCCACAGACAGCAGGGGCACTCGCCTCATTGCGTCGACAGCATCCCCGCCGCTGAGCGTTTTGTCCCTATCCACATTGTAGATCGTCCGGTCTATCCGCTCTTCGATCAGGTATTTCTTGCTGTCGACGATGACTTCTTTCAGCATTTCGGTACGGGGCCCCAGGAAAAGGGTATCGGGTTTGCCGTCTTCAGGGAGGACAATGGTTTGCGTGTTATAGCCGACGGAGGTCACCGTGAGTGTCATGCCTCCTTTGGGAACTTTTCTGAAAGTGAACTTGCCCTTGTCGTCTGAAATGGTCTCCTTTTCGGTGCTATCGCTGTAGCGCAACCTGAGGGTGGCAAAGGGCACAGGGGCCCGGGTAAGGGAGTCTTTCACGAAGACTGTTGTTGTTTGCGCCGCGGCGCGCGCAATCAGAACTGTGCAGAAAATGGCAACGAATGTTTTACCCATACGGACGTTTGAAGGAAAAATAACGGAAAGGAGGGTCCGCTATCGTTGCTTTTGGACGGATCGGGTAGAATACTTGACGGATAGGAAAGGGTGAGCGGGGGAAATGGAGTATCTTGTTTACGGCATGTCGATTCCAAAGTACAGAAACCGGGAGATCCTGTTCCATGCCGCCTTTTGGGCGGTGTACGTTTCCTTTGTCATCTATCATATCAGCTCTTATCAACCCGGTCCCCGGATCCATTGGGGACGGGTTCTGGCCTCAGCCCTGATCAGTGTGCTGTACGTATTTATTCCATCCTACCTGAACTACTTCTATTTTATACCGGTATTGCTGATCAGGAAGAAAATGGGGCAATTCATTGCGGCCTTCACGCTTACTTTCGCGGCTATGACCCTCTTGCGCCGTGAGGTAGAAAATTGGGCGTTCGGGGCCACCATCAGGGAGACGCAGCTCATCGTTCAGATCATCATCAGCGACCTGCTGATCGTCCTGTTCGTTGGATTGCTTCGATTTGCTTCGGATTGGCTGGAACTCGATTCCCGGCGCAGAGAGTTGGAAACTGAAAAATTAAGTGCGGAGCTGAATTTCTTAAAAGCCCAGGTGAATCCCCACTTCTTCTTCAATACCCTGAATAACCTCTATTACCTGGCCACCATAAAATCGGATATTGCCCCCCTGGTCATATCCAAGCTGTCCGAAGTAATGCGGTACATGATCTACGATTCCAACCATGATAAGGTCGAACTTGCGCGTGAGATCGAATATATGCAGCACTATATCGGGCTGGAACGCTTGCGCCTGAAGGAGGGAGTTCCGCTCGATTTCGAAGTGACGGGCCGGACGGATATTCTGATCACACCCCTGATATTGATCACGTTCCTGGAAAATGCTTTTAAACACGGGGCCGGAAACGGGAGTGACCGATGTTGGATAAAGGCACGATTGGAGGTGGATGATAGCCGATTGGTGTACCGGATCGGAAACAGTAAACAGAAGGTTATGACGATGTCGGAAGAAGGCATTGGGCTGAAGAATGTGAAACGGAGATTGGACCTGAGTTACCCGGGACGATACCAGCTCGAGATCGAGGATAGGGTGGATTCATTTTTTGTAACCCTGACGATCGAGGAACCATGCTGATACGCTGTCATATTATCGAAGACGAACCCATGGCCAGCAGTCTCCTGCAGTTGTATGTAGCTAAACTCCCTGTATTGCAGTTGGTGGCCGCCAGCCCGGGCCCGCTCCAGGCCCTGGAGTCGCTCAAAACGACTCCCGTCGACCTGCTCTTCCTGGATATCCGGATGCCGGAAATGACGGGCCTGTCCTTGCTCAGGGTCTTGGAAAAACGGCCTCTCGTCGTCATAACGACGGCTTATTCCGAGTTTGCCCTGGAGAGTTATGAATTGGATGTTGTCGACTATCTGAAGAAACCCATCACTTTCGAGCGTTTTCTCAAGGCCGTGGGTAAGGTGGAACAACGACTGGAAGGCCGCACCGCGGGAGCTGAATTTATCTTCGTGAAAGAAGGAACGCGGTTTGTCAAGATTATGTTCACAGATATTCTTTTTATCGAAGGCCTCAAGAACTATGTAGCCATCCACACTTTTTCCAATCAAAAGATAGTAAGTCTTCAGCGGATGAAAACGCTTGAAGCGCAATTGCCTGCGGATAAGTTCATCCGGGTCCATAATTCTTATATTATTTCCAAGAGCGCGATTGCCAGTGTCAAGGAAAACGAGGTTTTCGTGGGAAACGTCAAGGTTCCCATCGGGGAAACCTATCTGAAACCTTTTATGGAGTTCATTGACGGCTTTCATCTGCGATGATGCCTGGCTGCCGGGCATTATGGCTGTAACCTTTTACCTTTTCTTTAGTATTCGTATTATGCTACGCGTATATCTCAAAACTTCCTGGCGCAGCCTCCTGAAAAACAGGCTGTCTTCTATGATCAATATCGGCGGCCTGTCCGTCGGTATGGCGGTGGCCATGTTGATCGCCTGCTGGATCCGGGCTGAATTTTCTTTCGACCGGCAGTTCGCGAATTACCCTCGCATAGCCCAGGTCTGGGAATTGTATCCTGACCACCAGGGCGCCCAAACGCAACTCCCTTCACCCGTTGCGGACGAGTTACGGGCAAAATTCGGTAGTGACTACAAGCGTGTGGTGCTTTCCTCCATGACCCGGGAGCACGTCCTGGACTTTGGGGAGAAAAAGGTCATTAACAAGGGTAATTTTATTGAACCTGCGGGTCTGGAAATGTTTTCCATACCCATTCCCTCCGGGCTGCAAGACCCGCACTCCATTTTACTGTCGGCTTCCCTGGCAAAGGCTCTGTTTGGCAGAGCTGAACCCGTGGGCAACCTACTTCACCTGGACGATACGATCCTGGTTAAGGTGACGGGGGTTTACCCCGACTTCCCCTATAACAGCTCATTCAGGGATGTTGCCTTTTTGGCGCCCTGGGACCTGTACGTTACCGTCGATGGCGAAACCAAACGCAACCGCCACAGTTGGGGGGACAATAACTGGCAAACCTTCGTGCAACTGGCCGACAATGTGGATCTGGACAAGGCCTCCGCAAAAATTAAAAGGGTGAAAGCGGATAACGATCCCTTTTATGACGCACACCACCACAATATTAATTCCATGGAATTGTTCCTGCACCCCATGAGCCGCTGGCACTTGTATTCCGGCTTCAGGGATGAGGATAGGGGGAGGATCCGCTATGTCCGGCTGTTCGGACTTATCGGCATATTCGTGCTGTTGCTGGCGTGCATCAATTTCATGAACCTGAGCACGGCGCGCAGCGAACGCCGGGCCAAAGAGGTCGGTATCCGCAAAACTATGGGTTCCCCGCGCAGCCAATTGATCGGGCAGTTCTTTACGGAATCTTTGCTGGTAGCAGCCTTCGGACTGATCATAGCGTTGGGCCTGGTCCAATTATCATTGCCCGTATTCAGCGAATTGTCGGATGCGAAGGTGACCATTCCCTGGTCGAGTCCCCTTTGGTGGGTCGCTTGCATGGGGTTCACCCTGCTGACGGGGCTGATAGCGGGTAGTTATCCGGCCTTGTATCTGTCCTCCTTCCTGCCTGTTAAGGTCTTGAAGGGCAAACTGGCGTCCAATGCTTTGCCGCGGAAAATCCTGGTGGTGCTACAGTTTACGGTTTCCATCGTTATGATCATCGGAACCATGATCGTCTTCCGCCAGGTCCAATATGCGCGGAACCGTCCTGTGGGGTATGACCAGGGTGGATTGGTGATGGTACAGACGCATACCAAGGATATTTATCAGCACTTTCAAGCCTTCCGAGCCGACCTGCGGGGGACGGGCGCCATCATCGACGTTGCCCAATCCGTCAGTCCCGTAACGGCTTCCTGGCCCTTTAACGGGGGTCTTACCTGGAGCGATCACAAGCAGTCAATACCCGGCGATCCCGATTTCGCCATGAAAGGGGTGTCTCCTGAATACGGGAAAACGGTTGGACTAAAGTATATTCAGGGAGAGGATTTCAGGCAGGGGTCCGACAGTGCGAATGCCCTGAAGATGGTCCTGAATGAGGCTTCGCTCAGGTATATGGGTTTCAGGGATCCCATTGGAAAAACGATTATCTGGCAGGGATACCAGTTTACGGTTATTGGAGTCGTAAAGGATATGGTCATGGAATCCCCCTATGAAACGCCGGTCCCTGCCTTGTTTTATGTGGCGCCTTACAGCATGTCTTACCTGACGATCCGGATCAATCCCCGGATGGGCGCCCAGGAGGCATTGGCGCGCCTCGCTCCGGTATTCGCGAAATACAATCCCTCGGAGCCCTTCGACTTCAAATTCGTGGACCTGGAATACGACGCCAAGTTCCATGAAGAGATACGCATAGGTCAACTGGCGGCCTTCTTTACCATCCTGGCCATAATCATTTCCTGCCTGGGGCTGTTCGGGCTGGCTTCCTTTGTCGCGGAGCAACGAACTCGCGAGATCGGCATTCGGAAAGTGCTGGGGGCTACGGTATTCAATCTTTGGAAGTTGCTGTCACAGGATTTTGTCCTGTTGATCTGCCTTTCCTGCCTGATTTCCACTCCTATAGCCTGGTGGTTCCTCCACCAGTGGCTGGAACAATTTTCCTACAGGATGGAGATTTCCTGGTGGATATTTGCGGTGGCCGGTATTGGGGCGTTGGTCATTACGGTGCTGACGGTGAGTTTCCAGGCGATCAGGGCGGCCACGGCCAACCCCGTGAATAGTCTCAGGGCTGAATGAAAAGGTGGTGGTTCTTGTACTGCTTTGGTTCCTGACGGGGTCCGTTATCATCCCTGCGTTTTTGATCGTCGATTTTGGGCTTAGGTCGCTCAATTATGGAAAATATAGCCTTTTGAATTTATTCAGTGGTTTCCTGATCAAGGCGTTCCCGGTGTCGTTTAAGCCCGTCGATCGGGCGCCGAAACGTTTTGCGGCCCTGGTGGGATGTATATTTTCCTTCGCCATTGTTGTATTGTCCCTGCTGGGTATCAGGCTGGGAGCGGAGATACTTTCCGCGGTGCTTTTGCTCTTTGCCGCGTTGGAGGCTTTCGTTCGGTTTTGTGCGGGATGTCACGTATATTCCCTGTACAAGCGCCTTTCTCCATGAGTAAAGACCAGACTACCGATTTCCTTAAAGTTGTAAAACCCTTCTCCAAAGAAACCATCGACCTGGTCCTGTGGCTGCGGGGGCTTGCCTGGGGTTGGTGTCCCGACGCCAATGAGTTGATTTACGACAATTATAATGCGGTGGCTATCGGTTGGTCCCTTACGGACAGGCAGACACATGCTATTTGCACCATCGCGATCTACAGAACCAATCAAAATATCCATTTCGGTTTTTACTGGGGAAGCTCGCTCGGCGACCCGGATGGAATCCTTTTGGGCAATGGCACCCAGTACCGATATGTTTTGGTAAAGGACAAGAAGACGTTTCCAAAAGGATACATTACGAAATTGGTTCAGGAGGCGCACGTTGTCGCCTTATCCAAGATAAAGGACCCTCGGCAGGTGATTCATGGGAAAACGATTCTTAAAATGGTATCGGAAAAGAAGCGGTAATTTTTTGTAGATTCGAAACATGAGAAAGTTAACCTGCTTGCTGACGGTGTTTTGTAGCCTTAACGCCTTCGCTCAACCCAAACTCGTTCAAAAAGTCGAAAAAAAGGGAGACGAGGTTGTCATCCCATTTCAAAAGTATGTACTGGATAATGGACTGACGGTCATATTGACCGAGGACCATTCGACCCCGATCGTCCACGTGGACGTGACGTATCACGTGGGTTCCGCCCGCGAGGAAATTGGTAAATCGGGGTTTGCCCACTTCTACGAGCACATGATGTTCGAGGGATCGGATCACGTCGCCAGCGGGGAACATTTCAAAAAGATCAGCTCGGTGGGAGGGAACCTGAATGGTTCCACCAATTCGGACCGGACCAACTATTTTGAAACGGTGCCAAGCAACCAGTTGGAAAGGATGTTGTGGTTGGAGTCGGACCGGATGGGTTTCCTGATGGATGCGGTCACGCAGCCGAAGTTCGAAATCCAGCGTTCCACCGTTAAGAATGAAAGGGGTCAAAATTATGATAACCGACCCTATGGATTGGTGTCACAATATGCCAGCCAGGCCTTATACCCTTACGGGCATCCCTATTCCTGGCTGACGATAGGATACATCGAGGACCTGAACCGGGTGGATGTGAACGACCTGAAGCAATTCTTCCTACGCTGGTACGGGCCCAATAACGCTACCCTTACCATTGGGGGAGACATCGATGCGAAACAAACCCTGGCCTGGGTACAGAAGTATTTCGGAAGCATTCCCCGTTGCCCGGAAGTGACCCCAACGATCGTGCCCGCGCCCGTTCTGAGCGGGGACCGGTATATTTCTTACACCGACAATTACGCCCGCCTGCCGATGTTGAACATTCAGTATCCGGGGGCGAAGCTCTACGACAAGGACCAGGCAGCCCTCGACGCCCTTGCCTTCATCATAGGCGTTGGCAGGGGGTCTTTGTTCTATAAGAATTTTACCAAAACGCGTAAAGCTGCCCAGGCGAGCATGCGCTCGCAGAGTGCCGAACTGGCTGGATCGATCGTGATACAGATCGTTCCTTACCCCGGGTCGACGCTCGGGGCCATGAAGGCCATGGTAGATTCGACCCTGGCCGAATTCGAGCAACGCGGGGTGACGGATGATGACCTGGCCCGCTTCAAGGGGACCAGCGAGGAAAGGTATATCAATTCCCTGGGCAGTATTTCTGGAAAGGTCTCCGCATTGGCGGCGGCTCAGACCTTCACCGGGGATCCCGCGAAAACGATACAGGAGCTTCAGGACATCCGCAAGGTCACCAGGGAGGATGTGATGCGCGTCTATAACCAATACATCAAGGGTAGAGGCGCCGTAATCCTGAGCGTGTTGCCCAAGAGCGGGTCGTATCAGCCTGTTGCGCCGGACAATTATACCGTGGATACGACGCAATACAAGGCGCCCGATTATGGCTACGCGGGTCTCATGTATCACAAGGCCACGGATAACTTCGACCGCAGCGTAGAGCCGCCCGCGGGCCCTGATCCCGTCATCAAAGTGCCTGCATTCTGGAAGGCGACGACGTCTAACGGCATCCA
Organism: uncultured Chitinophagaceae bacterium; assembly: GCA_964544695.1. GTDB lineage: Bacteria > Bacteroidota > Bacteroidia > Chitinophagales > Chitinophagaceae > Dinghuibacter. Next base: position 20,694 of record CAZJDB010000009.1, on the reverse strand, counting down.
AATGATCGGGACCTATAGCAATGAAATCCCCAGGGTTTCGGTGCGTTTGCGGATCAAGGGTGGTGGGTTATGGGCGGCGCTCGATACGAGCAAGGCGGGCCTTGCGGGTATCACGGCCCAAATGCTGAACGACGAGACGGAGCATTATACGGCCGAGCAATTCAATGCCGAACTGGAAAAATTGGGCAGCAATATCTCGGTCACCGGCACGCCGGACGAGACGATTTTTACCATGAACTCCCTGGTGGAGCACTTGCCCGCGACCCTGGCACTCCTCCAGGAACGCCTGCTGCATCCCCGCTTTACCAGTGATGCCCTGGAAAGGATCCGGAAGATGACGCTGCAGAGTTTCCAGATTGCCAAAACGCAACCTGCCACCGTGGCGACCAATGTTTTCAATAAGATACTGTACGGCACGGGCAATGTCCGGAATATAGGGCTGATCGGTACGGAGAAGACTATTCCGAACATCACCCTGGCGGATGTACAGGGATTTTATACTAATTATTTTGCACCCGGGTTGACTTCGGTTACGGTAACAGGGGACATCTCCCAAGCAGATATTCGCAAGGGTCTGGCATTTCTGGAGGCGTGGCCAAAAAAGGACATCACGCCTCCCGGGGCCGACAGCAGCACGGGGGTTTTTCAGCCCAATACCTTGTACATCGTCGACGTGCCCAGGGCCGCCCAGTCGGAACTCCGGGTCGGTTACGTCACGAAGCTGAACTATGATGCGACGGGTACCTACTTCCGCCTGTTGTTGACGAATATCCCACTGGGCGGAGGCTTTGAAGGCCGGTTGAACCTGGATTTGAGGGAAGAAAAGGGCTGGACGTATGGGGCAAGCTCCCAATTCAGTTCAGACCAATACGGAGGCATTTTCAGTTTTGCAACCGGGGTTCGGGCCAGCAGCACGGACAGCGCCCTGGCCGAAACGATGAGTATCCTTGCGGACTATTCCGCAAACGGAGTCAAGCCTTCGGAACTAGCTTTTATCAAAAGTTCGTATGGACAAAGCGAAGCGCTGCGGTACGAGACCGATGTTCAAAAGGCACTGTTCCTGGAGCGCATCCAGACCTATAACCTGTCCCCCGGCTTTGTTACGGATCAGCATCATATCCTGGCCGGCCTGACCGCTTCACAGGTCGACGACCTGGCGAAAACATGGCTGGACCCCAGCCGTATGGCCGTGTTGGTTGTCGGTGACAAGGAAAGGATATTGCCGGGCTTGTCGCGACCGGGGATTACGATCGTGGAACTGGACGCGGACGGTCGGCCTAAATAATCTTCGCAAATGAAAAAAGTCACGTTGTTTTTCAGCGCGATCGCGTGCGTGCTGGGCTCCCATTCCCAGAATAAGGTCACCATCCATGCGCACATAGCAGGCCTGCCTGCCGGAACCTGGGTATATTGTTACCCCTATATAGACGATGTGCTGAAGGACTCCGTCCAGTCTAAAGCCGGAGGGTTTACACTAACGGTGACCGTTCCCGAAGGGCAGGGGGATCAGTATATCCTTCTCCTTGGGAAAAAATGGTCATCAGAGACCCTGAAACTGCTGTACCTGGACAAAGGGAATGTTTCGCTCTCGGGTCCCGGACCCCAGTTCGCAAAAGTGGTCACGACAGGGGGGCAGGCCATTACGGACTATAACGCGTATCATTCCTTTATCGAGGGTAGCCCTGCATTGGCCGGTAGCGAGGACTTGTATAAAAAGGCCAACGACCTGTCTGCCAAAAAAGACTCGGCGGGCCTGGCGGCCCTGGGACCCGAGCTGCAACGGATGGATTCGGTGGAAAAGGCCCTGACGACGCAATGGATATTACAACATACCGGGTCCCCGGTGAGTGCACTGCTCATTACTTTCAACCTGGGACGGGAGCCCTTGTCCAAGCAAGAAGCACTGTTGAACCAACTTACGCCGGAAGCCCGGAACAATGCCCCTGCCAAACGGTTGGCGAACAGCATTCGGGTAAACAACCTTACGGGGATCGGCAAAACGGCTTTGGACTTTACCCAAAACGACACAGCCGGTATCCCGGTTTCTTTACAAGCATTCAGGGGCAGGTACGTCCTCCTGGATTTTTGGGCCAGTTGGTGCGTTCCCTGCCGCACGGAAAACCCGAATGTGGTGGCCGCTTTCCACAAATACAAGGACAAGCCGTTCACTATCCTGAGCATTTCCCTGGACCGACCCGGGGATAAAGAGGCATGGATCAACGCCATTCATATGGACAGCCTCTACTGGACCAATGTATCCGACCTCCAGTTCTGGAACAATGCGGTAGCGAAGCTTTACGACATCCAGGAGATCCCCACCAACTTGTTGCTGGATCCCAATGGGGTGATCGTGGCTAAGAACTTGCTTGGGGAAGCATTGGATCAGAAGCTGCATGAATTACTGCAATAGGCGTTGAAGTAAGAGTAGAAACGGTTGAAAGTGGCGCTGGATAATTTTCATAAAATGCATTACCGCCCGTAAAAAATGATACCCGCAGGATGCAATGGCTTAGTATATTAACTAAAAAGAAAGCCATGCGTAAATTTTCTGCTATTTTGATCGGGCTCGCGCTATCGGGTGGGCCGGTCTTTTGCCAAACGGTCAACCTTCCCCGACCCAGCCCCGCGGGGGAGGCCTCCCAAACCATCGGGATATCCACGGTCACGGTTAACTACAGCCGCCCTTCTGTAAAGGGAAGGCCCGTTTGGGGAACGCTCGTTCCCTATGGTTGGAACAAACAAGGGTTCGGCGCCGGAAACGACGCGCCCTGGAGGGCCGGAGCAAATGAAAATACGGTCCTGCAATTGAGCGATCCCGCGACGATCCAGGGTCACCAGGTCCCTGCGGGCCGATATGGTCTTTTCTTCGTCATCAACGCCGATATTAACACCGGAGTTGTCGTCCTGTCCAAGGAAAGCCGGTCCTGGGGCAGCTTCTGGTACGACCCAAAGCAGGACGAAATGCGGGAGAACATTACGTTGAAGCCAGGTCCTTTTGTGGAACAACTCACGTATGACTTCCAGAACGTGACGGATCATTCGGCGGATTTGGTGCTGAGTTGGGAAAAGTTGCAGTTTCCGGTGTCTATCGAATTCGACACCAAAAACATCGTCATGGCCAATGCCGCCCAGCAACTCAAGGGCCAAACGGGGTTCAACTGGACAGGATATGCCAGCGCCGCCAATTATGCCCTGACGGTGAAATCTTATGACACTGCCCTGGTTTGGGTGAACCAGGCGATCAACCAGAATTCCAATTTCACGGACCTTTCCATCAAATCGCAGCTGCTGAAGGCCATGGGTAAACCGGGCGACGCTTCTGCGGTGATGCAGGATGCGCTGAAGGTAGGTTCCGAGAACGAGGTCAATAACTACGGGTACCAGCTCCTGCAGCAAAACCAGCAGGACGATGCCATAGCGATATTCATCCTGAATACGCAACGCCATCCCGAGAGCGCCAATGTGTTCGACAGCCTCGGAGAGGCATATGCCTTGAAGGGGGATAAGAAAAACGCGATTATCAATTTCAAGAAGTCGCTGAGTTTGAATCCGCCGGAGGCGACGAAGGCGAATTCGGAGAAGTATTTGAAACAGTTGGGGGCGCTATAGGTCGTACACATCTTTGAGTTCGGCGATCACTTTATTAGCCTGATCCAGGAGGCCCTGGCCCTGCTGACTCGGACCTGGGTAAAGATTTCCCTGGTCTTTTCTTCCCAGGCCTGCATTTGGCGGTACAGCATGTCGTATCGGGCGAGGTCTTCGGCTACCCCTTTGTCCAGGTAGGAGAGGGCGCCTGCGTTTTTCATTTGCTCGAAGGTGGCATTATTGGAGGTAAAGGCCCGGTATGCGCCTCCGAATAAGCCGTACCAATATAGTTTACCCGAGGGTATTTTTTGAGGATCCGATGCCGTGAGCAGTTGCATGAGGATATCGGCATTGGCGGCGGTGGTCCGGCAGTAGGTTATAAAGGGGGCGAGCGAGGCCGTATCGGACTCCAGGTCTTTGAGCAGGGAGGTTGCGAACCTTTCAGCCTGGTGCCGTTCGTGGATGCCCTCCCGGATGGTGGTGGTGAACTTCCATATTTTTTAATTATCCATTTCCTCGAAGTGGAGATCCCCGATGATCACGTCGTCCTCGATCGAATAGTACCCGAATCTGGATGAAACTTTGGAAGCGACGCCGAAGGTGGAAGCATCGAGCCAGCGGGCGTTTTTGGCCAGCTCATATACGCTGTCGGTCCAAAACCAATTACGTTTGTTGAGCAGTTGCACCTTTTTGGTGATCCCGTCCCGGATCCATTCAACGGATAAGATCGAGGTGTACATCGTCTTGTCCACGACGATCCGGGCCTGGGTGACCTTGTCCCTGGAGCGCTTGAACGGATAGGCGATCTGGAAAACGAATTGGCGGTCGATGACCTGGTGGTAGGCCTCCTCGAAAGGTGCCGTTTCCCAGTTGAAGAGGAGGCAAAGTTCCAGGCAGATACCGTGGACGATGTCCAGGATGTACCGCCATTGATCGAGCTTCCCGAGGCGAAGGTATTTATGTTCGTCCAGGGTCCCCGAAGCCATCACGATGGACCCGAAATAGGTGGGCTCGGTGTATTTCTTTTCGCCCCCCACGTGGATGCAAATACGCGATGCTTTGGGGGGTTTATAACCGAAGAGCATCTGGTGGTAGAAATCGCAGACGAAATTGACCGTTCTCCGGAAATCCCAATCTTCCGGAGCGTCCTTGATGGCTGTGCCATTATAATAAATGGTAATATCGTCCAGGGACGTGCTCATTTCCGGCAACTTAAGCAAATTTATCATTAAATTGGATTTATGAAAATCACCATCGTCGGCGCCGGAAAAATCGGAGGCGCCCTGGCGGCTGGCTTGAGCAGAGCCGGCCACCAGATCCAAATCGCCAACCGGAGCAATATTCCAGAGATGGCTCAGCAAGGAGACGTTATAATTGTGTCGGTGCCCTTCACTGCGGTGACGCAGGTGGGGGAACAGTTGAAAAATACCGATGGGCGGGCTATCATCGACACCAGCAATGCTTTTGGGAAAACGCTGCCTGGCTACGCAAATGGGGTGGAGGCACTGAAGGTACTCAGCGGGAATCCCGACGTGGCCAAATGTTTCAATACAATCGGCTCCGAAGATTTGGCCAATCCGAAGTTTTGTGGCATCCAGGCGGATTCCTTTACCGCGGGAGACAGTACCAAAGCCAAGGTAGTCGCTTTGCGGTTAAGCCTGGATATGGGCTTTGCGAACTGCTATGACCTGGGGGGAGACGACGCGTTGCCCCTCCTGGAAAACCTCACCCTCACATGGTGGGCCCTGGCGAATCACGCGGGGCTGGGGCGCAGGTCGGCGTTCAGAATCCTCACGGACTCAATCATTCCATCCTCAAACTCCTGACGGGATTCCGGCGTGCCGCACTCAGGGACTGAAAACTGACCGTCGCCAGCGTCAACAACACCATGCCTAACCCGGCTCCGGCAAATATCCACCACGGCAGGGTCGTCCGGACATCATAATTCTGCAGCCACGCGTGCATTCCATAATAGGCGAGAGGAATGGCCAGGAACAGTGAAATGGTGCTGAGTTTGATGAAATCGCGCGAAAGCAGGCTCCAAAGGTTCAGCATTCCGGCGCCCAGGACTTTGCGGATCCCTATTTCCTTGGTGCGTTGTTCGGCCATGAAAGAGGCCAGGGCGAACAATCCCAGGCAGGAAATGAAAATGGCCAGCCCGGCAAAAATTCCGGCGAGCTTGCCCAGACGCTCTTCGGACTCGAATTTCAGGGCGAACTGCGTATCATTGAATTGATACATAAAGGGGCTGGAGGGGTTGTATCGTTTGAAAGCGGCCGCCATGCTCGTCATGGCACTTTGCAGGGGCGCGCCGTCTTTGATGCGCAGGGTGATCGTTCCCGTACCGCCCCGCTCTATGAAGAGCGCAGGCTCCACGGCCCGGTAGGGGTCATTCGTAAACATATCTTTCACCACCCCGATGATGCGAAAGGGGCGGTCCCAGAATTTAACCATCAGGCCCAATGGATGGGGCTTTCCCATAATTTTCGCTGCCGTCTCATTGATGATCATGGCATCCGAATCGGTGGGGAAGGCCCTGGAGAAGTTTCGGCCCTGCGCGATGTTCCACCGGATGGTCGGCCCGAATTCGGGGGTAACCGTAACATTCCGGAAGAAGATGGACAACTGGCTGGAGTCCATGCCCGGCCAGATCAAGGAGTTGTTGTTGTTGAAATTGATAGTGGATTGGGAGGACTGTGCGATGTTATCGAACAACCCCGTTTGCAACAGGTCGTTGCGCAACGCGTCGTAATTCTTGAACAACTCCTCTGTATTGATGCCCACAGTGACCAGCCCTGTTTGCTGGAAGCCCATAGGCCGGTCCCTGGCAGTTTGGATTTGCCTGAAGACGATAACGGTGCCGATGATCAGGGTAAGAGAAACCGTAAACTGAAGGACCACCAGGATTTCGCGGGGCAGGATGGCACCGCGTCCGGCGCGGGAGAGGCCTTTCAATACTTTGATGGGCTTGAAAGCGGAAAGGTAGAATACAGGGTAGCTGCCCGCCAAAAGCCCGGTCAATAAGGTGAAGCCAATGAAACAGGCCCAGAAGACGGGTTCCGAATACGGTACACCCATGGCCTTGCCCGCCAGGTTATCGAAAAAGGGTAACGTTAATTGCACCAGAAGGAGAGCGATCAGGCCTGCCATGAAGGCCGTCAGGATGGATTCGACGAGGAACTGTCCGATCAGTTGGCTGCGCAGGGTGCCTATGGTTTTACGAATTCCCACCTCCTTAGCCCGGCGCTCGCTGCGTGCCGTGGACAGGTTCATAAAATTGATGCAGGCCAGCAACAGGACGAAGGCACCGATGACCCCCATCAGCCAGACGATCTGGATGCCTCCGCCCTGGGCTTTCCCGTCGATAATTTCGGAGGCGAAGTGGAGTTTATCCAGGGGCTGAAGCATACATTGCTCCAGCCATTGTTTGATAAAAGGTTTGGGGATGTCCCGGATACGGGCATTCGTTTGGGCGAGGCTGATTTTGTCGCGCAGTTGCACGAAAATGCGCATGCCGTGATCGTCCCAATCCGTGACATCCTTAAGCCCATTTGTTTTATTTTCCCAGGGCAACAAGGCTTTGGTGCCTGCAAACGTCGTATTGAGTGGTAAATCTTCATATACACCGCCGACCTGGAGATCCAGGAAATTGTCCAGTTTTACTGACTTGCCAATGGGGTCGTTATTGCCGAAAAGGGCAGTGGCGAGTGAATGCGCAATCAGGATGGTACTGGGATCCTTGAGCGCGTCAACGCGTCCACGGATCATATGGTAGGTGAACATCCCGGGAAACTCAGCCTGGGCATACATCATGGTATCTGAAAAATGCTTGTCCCCATACGCCGTAATGACCGGGAAGGTCCAGGAGACCATGGCCACGTGCTCGAAGGCGTCCCGGTACCCGCTACTCAGCGCTTTGCCCAGCGGCGTGGCACACGTAGGCCCTGCATAGGCGTGCTCCTTGTTCGTTTGCAGCAGCAGCACTTCGGCGAGGCGCCGGTGGTTGGTGTGGTAATGGTCGAAGGACAGTTCGTCCTTGATCCACAGGCCTATGACCAGGGCGATGGCCATGCCCAGGGCCAGGCCAATGATGTTGATGGATCCGTGGACCTTGTTCCTTTGCAGGTTGCGGAGGGCGAGTTTGAAGTAGTTGCGCAGCATACTTTTCGCGCTCCAAAAAGATGCCGGTTCGGTAAATTATTGTGTTTGAGCTCCTTGTGTATTGGGGCTTTTGTCGGGTGTCCGGTTATGATATACTATACTGTCCGGATGACGAGGCGTTCGCCGCTTGGAATCTTTGCATTCCAGGCCGTCTCGATATCTTTGAGGTCCGCGGTTTGGGTTGCTATTTTCAGCTTGCCTTCCGCGGCGAGTTGGAACATTTCGGGAAGGATTTGGGTTTGCAGTTTTCGCATGTCTTCCTTGGATATGCTCCCAATGCCGGAGCCCAGGATTTCGATGGCGGAGCTCCTTAGGATGGAGGAAGGCAGGCTGATGCTTTCTCCCGCCATGGCTCCCACCGTTACGTAGCGCAACCGGCTGGTAAAGCGGTGCAGGCCGCCCCCTTTGACGGCATCCAGGATCTTTTCAGCGGGGGGCCCCCAGAGGTAGTCGATCACGACGTCGATGGGGGTATTCTTATGGATTTCGCGGATTCTGGCGGTGATGTCTTCTTCAAGGGAGATCACTTCGTCCACGCCGAGTTCTTTCAGCCGCTTCAGCCCTCCGGGGTTGCGCCCTGTGGCAATCACGCGGGCCGCTCCGAAGTGGCGGGCGATTTGCACGGCCACCTGGCCGGTAACCCCCGTCGCTCCGTTTACCAGCACCGTATTCCCCTGTTGCAGGCCCGCCCTGAACTTCAGGGCCATGGCCGAGCCCAGTACGGCATTGGGAAGTGCGGCAGCCATTATATCGTCGAGGGCATCGGGAACAGGGACATACCTGTCGGCTTCGATCAGCGCCTTTTCCGCGATCATGCCTGTTATTCCAGGGGCATAGACCCTTTGGCCATCGCTGAGCGTGCCTACGCCGTCGATGCCTACAACGTCGGGTAACTTTTCATGACGGGCGTAGTGGAGGCCGCTGGCCCGGCCTTTGTCCAGGTTCTTAACGGCTGCGGCTTTTACGTTGATCAGGAGTTGCGTACCATCGGCCGGAACGGGGTCCGGGAAATCATCGTAGCGGGGAGGTGTTCCGAATTGGTATAAAACGGCTGCTTTCATGTGGATGAAGATACTATATTTACTACCATGAAATACCTCGTCGGCCTCATCGTAGTGTTCCTTTGCAGTTGTAAACATCCCGACTCCGGGGATATTGATATCGGAAAAACGGAGCACCTCCATTCTAACATCCTGGGAGAGGACCGGAAGTTTTTTGTGCACGTCCCGGACAATGATCTGAGTCGCCACTACCCGGTCGTCTACCTGCTGGATGGGGACGCCCATTTTTCTTCTGTTACGGGCATGATCGATCAGATCAGCGAGAGTAACGGGAATACGGCGTGTCCGCCTATGATCGTGGTAGGCATTCCCAATACCGTACGAATGCGCGACCTGACGCCAACACGCGGGAAAGACAGCTTGTCCGGCGGGGGAGAGGCCTTTACTTCCTTCCTGGAAAAAGAATTGATCCCTTATATCGATGCGCATTACCCTACAGCGCCCTACCGGATGTTGATCGGTCATTCACTGGGTGGCCTTATGGTGATGAACACCCTCGTGCACCATACTTCGCTGTTCAATGCGTATATCGCCATCGATCCCAGCATGTGGTGGGACAAGCAGCATTTGCTGAAGGAATGCGATACGGCGTTTATTCCGGATCGCTTCAAGGGGCGTACGCTATACCTTGGGATTGCCAATACTATGCCCACCGACCTGGATACCTCCAGGGTCCGGCGGGATACCACGGAAGCAACCATACACATCCGATCCATCCTGCAATTGACCGATATCCTGAGGCGGAACGGTCAGGATGGCCTACGATGGAGTTACGCCTATCATCCTGACGACAATCATGGCTTGGTTCCCCTCATCACCGAATATGAGGGGTTGAGGTTTATTTTTGATTACTACTATTATCCCCAGGAATCGCAGCTTTTCAGCGGGGGAATAAGCGACGCCGATGCTATCCTTTCTCTGAAAAATCATTTCGCCATTATTTCGGAACGCATGGGCTACCTCGTGATGCCGCCAAAGGATTTTGTCAACCAGCTTGCCCAGGGAATGGAACGGAATGGAATGAAGAACAGGGCAATGGCTTTTTTGAGCTTGAATGCGGCGAATTATCCGGAGGATGAGGACATCAAAAAAAGAATCAAAGCCGCTTCCAATAAATAACGGTCCCCGTCAGGCCACCATACGGTTTCAGCGCATAGTCGGGGATGATGCCTACTTTTTGATAGCCGAGGCTTTCATAAAAGCCCGCTGCACCTTCTTCCTCGGCGGTGTCGAGGTTGATGAGGGTGCGGCCCCTTGCGGCCGCGATGTCCTCGGCGGCCTGGACGAGGGCCTTGCCCACGCCCTGTCCCCTGCGATCCAGGCGCGTCATCATTTTAGCGATCTCGGCCCGGTGGGGTTGATTGGGAGGGCAATTCAGGATCAAGGTCACGGTCCCGATCAGGGTTTTGTCTTCGACTGCACCAAGGATCACGCGTTCGTCCCTGGTGGCGGCATCCATGGCGGATTTCCAAAAGGCCTTGGCGGTATCCATGTTGACGGGGTGCATGAATCCGATGGAGCCCCGGGCTGCTACGGTGTCGACGAGGAGCTGGGCCAGGGCTTGGATGATTTGGGGATCACGCTGGAGGGTTTCGATGGTCATATCATTCGTTTCTCAGGCTATCAATGGGATTGGCGCGGGCTGCCCTGACGGAATGGTAAGCAACCGCCAGCAAGGACAGCGTAAGGTTGCCGACGGCCGCCACCACGAACAGCCACCAGGGAATGGAAATGCGATACGCAAAGCCCTGGAGCCAACGGCTCATGAGCCAGTCAGCCAGGGGAGAGGCGATCAGCGCGGAAAGGGCGACCAGTTTCAGGAAATCGCTGGTCAAAAGCAAGGTAATGCTGCGCGTGGAAGCGCCGATCACTTTCCGGATCCCTATTTCCCTGGTCCGCTGTACGGTCAGCAAGGAAATGAGGCCCAACAGGCCCAGCCCGCTGATGAGGATGGCGATCCCGGCAAAGCCACGGATCAACTTACCGAACAGGTCTTCCCGGGCATAAAATAGCGCAATCCGGGCATCCACGAAATGGTACTGGAAGACCTGACCGGGAAAAGTCGATTGCCAGATTTTTCCGATTTCGGATAGGCTTTCCCCGGTGGGGATCCGGATGGCCGCATTCAGGTAGTTCACGCGGGAGGTAGTGATCAGCAGGGGTTCTATGGCATTGTGCAAAGATTGTACGTGGAAATCCTTGACAACTCCCACGATGGTGCCCGGATGATCGTTGAAATCCCCGGCGACCATGCGATGGCCGATGATGCTTTCGGGACCAGCGAATCCAAAACGGTGAACCAAGGTTTCATTGATCAGGATTTCGCGGACGGTATCGCTGGGGGTTAGGTTCCTTCCGGCGATCAAATGGAGTCCGAACGTGGGTACGAATTGGTCGTCCGCCGGGATGTCCTGAGCTACAAACGGCGCCCAATCACGGTTGTCGATTTTGACGGACCCTGCCCGGACGATGTCGTTGTCGGGCGCGCGATAGCAAAAGCTGACCTCGTAGTTTGCCAGTTGCCCGCGCAGGTAAGCCAGGTCGACCGTGCCTTTGGGCAGGGGAACCATGACCACCGCACTTTGGTTGAAACCCAGATCCGCTTTTCGGACGAAATTCATTTGAAGGGCGATGACCAGGGTGGCGATGATCAGGGACTGGGCAACGAGGTTTTGAACGAGGATGAGGCCTTTGCGAATGTTTGATTTGCTGCCGGTCCCCGATTTGCTTTTGAGGGTTTCGACCGTTGTAAAGCGGCTCGCCAGCCAGGACGGGTAGGTCCCCGCGCCCAGTGTGAGGACGATAGCCAAGGCAGCGGTCATCGACCACACGTCGGGGCTTGCCGTGATCGCCAGGTTCGTTTGCAACCAGGGATTTAAGATGGGTAAGGAAAGCGCCGCTTCTCCCAGCCCCAGCAACACCGCACAGGCGATGAGGCAAGCCGCTTCCGCTAAGAATTGGATATAGATGGCCCGGGCGGTGCTTCCCAGCAATTTGCGCGTGCCGATTTCCCTGGCCCTGCGGTGATGCTGGGCCGTGGCCAGGTTGATGAAGTTCACGCAGGCGATTAACAAGATGAAGCCCCCGATGAGGCCAAGGGTCCAGAGCAGGGATTTTTGTACACCTGCTCCGTAATGCGTGTCGTAGTGCAACTCGTTTAGCGGGATGAGGCGGAATTTGTAATACCTGGCGTTGTCGCCGAAGTGCTCCCTGGTCAGGGCAGCGATTTGCCGGTTCAGCAGATCTGTTCCACCGGGTGCCTTCAGCCAAATGCCGTTCTCGGAAGAAATCCAGCCCCAACTGGTTTGCATGGGTTGGTAGATATCGGGATAGATTTCGGGATAGGTTGTGAGGGAAAGGAAGATGTCCGAACGGTTATCCGTGTTGTCCGGTAAATCATCCAGAACCCCTGTGACCATGATGGGGTGATTGTTTTCGAGAACGAAGGTTTGTCCTATGGGATCCGCTTTTCCAAAAAACTTATTGGCCTGCGCCCGGGTCAATACAGCGGTATTCGGTTTTTCCAGGGCGGTTTGCGGATCGCCCGCGATCCAATGGTAGTCGAAGATGGAGAACCAATGCCGGTCCGTGAATGCAACGTTTTGGTTTTCGGAAAAACGCTTCGTGCCCACGGTTATCGTCAGAGACCCTTTGCGGTAGGGGCCTAAGATCGTCGCTACGTCCTTTGCCTGAAGAACCGGCGCCATGCCGAGGGGAGCGCCCCTGTCGTATTTGACGACCCCGTCGGCCAGGTCCAGCTCGGTAACGACCCGGTAAATGTTTTTTGCCTCCGGGTGGTAAGTCTCGAAGCGTACGTGGTAGCGGATGAACAGAAACAGGATCAACGAACACGCAATGGCCAGGGAAAGGCCGAACAGGTGCAGGAAAGAATAAAAGGCGTCGCGACGGATGTTTCTCCAGGCGAGTTTGAAGTAGTTCGTCAGCATGAACCTAAGTTACGGAATGTCTGCTATTCCGCCCTCAGGCTCTTGATCGGGTTGGCCAGGGCGGCTTTTACGGTGTGGAAACAGATCGTCGCCAGGCCGATGGCGATGGCCAGGATGCCCGATAAGGCGAAAATCCACCAGGGCGTATCCGTTTGATAAGCATATTGCGCCAGCCAGCGATTCATTGCCCACCAGGATAGAGGGGCTGCGATGACGAAAGCGATGCAGATCAGGGCGACGAATCCCGTGCTGAGGTTGGCGACCAGGTTGGCCACTCCCGCGCCCAATACCTTCCTTATCCCGATTTCCTTGGTGCGTTCTTCCACCGTGAACATCGACAGGCCCAGGAGTCCCAGGCACGAGGTGACTATCGCCAGCAGGGCGAAAAGGGTGGACAACTTATTCACCACCTCGTCGCTCTTATACAAGGCTTCGTAATCGGCTTCCAGGAAACGATAGGTGAACGGGAATGCCGGGTTGACGGCTTTGTATAACTGCCCGAGGCTCTTCAGTGCGGTTTCCGCTTCGCCGGGTTGTATGCTGACCAGGATGCTGCGTGTGGCTTCGGGTTTACCCAGGCGGATGACCATGGGCAGGATGGGCTCATGTAGGGATGTATAATGAAAATCGCGGACGATGCCGATGATGCGGCCTTTTATTCCCCAGAAGGTAAGGGGCTGACCGATGGGGTTCTTGTAACCGACGATTTTCAGGGCCGCTTCGTTGAGGATGAAACCCACCGAGTCCGTGGGATAGGCCCTGTCGAAATCCCTGCCTTGGGCAAAGCTGAGCTTGAGTGTTTTCGCAAAGTCATAGGCTACGGGCAATTGCGTGAACATGGGGGAGCTGTTGGGATCTTTTCCCGTCCATTGCACGCCACCCGTGCTGTTTTCAATATCGGTTGTGCCATCCGCACCCATGGCGCTCACTGCACGAACACCCGGGAGGGTTTGCGCTTCGTTTATGAAGCTTTGAAAGGGTTGCGATTTATGCAGTTCTCCTACCTGGGGAACGTACAAGACGTTTTGCCTTTCATAGCCCAGGTTGGCTTTTTGTACATAATTGATCTGCCTCGATATGAGCATGGTGGATATGATCAGGAGGATGGAAGCCGCGAATTGAAAGACGACCAATCCTTTTCTGAACCAAATCGCGCTCCCGCTCGTTTTGTTTTTTCCGCCTTTAAGGACATTTATGGGATTGAAAGAGGAAAGGTATAAGGCAGGATAGCTGCCGCTGATGAGGCCGGTGATCGCTACGAGTGAGGCCCACAGCGCCCAGAAATCGGGTTGCGCATAGGGGAGGGCGATTTCCTTGCCTGTAAGGGTGTTGAAAGCGGGGAGTACGGCGGTTATGATCACCAGGGCCACGATGGAAGAGAGGATGGCCAGGAGCAGGGCTTCCCCAAGGAATTGGCGGATCAGGTCTTTGCGGGGTGCGCCCATCACTTTGCGTACGCCGATTTCCTTGGCGCGTTTCATAGAGCGTGCCGTGGAAAGGTTCATAAAATTGATGCAGGCGATGAGGAGGATGAAGACCGCCACCAGACTGAACAAATGGACGTATTCGATCCGGCCGCCGTCGGGGGCGCCGTCCCTGAAGTGCGAATTCAGGTACGTTTCACCGTAAGGCTGCATGTGCAGGCGTATCTGGAAGTTTGCACTTTGTTCCTTGTTATAGGCGTCCAGGAAGCGGAAGATTTTCCTTCGGACTTGTGTGGGGTTTGCGTCAGCGCGGAGTTGTATGATGGTTCTCGGGCCGTTATTCCCCCAGTCCTTCATCCACGTCCCTTCCTCCAGGGCCTGCGCCCAGGTCAGCATGTATTCCTGATGGGTGGAAGACTGTGCCGGCATGTCCTCATAGACCGCACTCACCTTGAAGTCCTTTTCGTTCTGGTATCGCAGGGTTTTACCCATGGCCGCTTCCGGGCTGCCAAAAAAGGCGTCGGCCATATTTTTACTGATGGCGATGCTGCTGGGGTCTTTTAATGCGGTTTCTTCTTTCCCATCGATCAGCTTGTAGGAAAACATTTTGAAAAAGTCCTCGCTTGCAGAGCCGCCCGTCTCTTTGATGATTTTATCGCCTGCCGCGAAGGTAGAATTAGCTCCATCGTCGAACATGGTTGCCATTTCCACTTCGGGAATCTTCCTCTTCAATTCGGCAGCCAGCAGACCCGGCGTGTAGTATCCCCCGTCGGGTTTCCCGTCGACGTACTGGGTTTCGTAGAGGAGGTAGAGATTTTTTACGTTTTTATGAAACGCATCCACACTGTATTCATCCCTGACCCATAGGAAGATGAGCAGGCTACAGGCCATGCCGAGGGCGAGGCCGACGATATTGATGAGGGAGAATCCCCGGTTTTTGCGGAGACTTCTGAAGGCGACAGTGAGGTAGTTTAGGAGCATCCCTTTTCGGCAACACAGACCTTGCCAAATTGGTTACTAATTGATTTATACCGTGTTGCATTCGTTTTATACGGTTTCCTTGTACGCTTTTGCGACAGGAGCCGTCCGGATTTGCTATCTTGGGCGCATGAGAAAATTCACGCTTGTTTTGTTTGCGTTACGGGCCTTTTTGGGTTCGGCCCAGGTTAAAACCTTTATTGCTTATGATGCACCCGTCATTGCTTTTACGCACGCGCGCCTGGCAGATGTAGAAAACCTTCGGTTCGTTTCGGATGCTACGGTGGTGGTGCGGAACGGGGTTATTGTTTCCGTCGGAGGTCCGGTGCCGGATAGTGCCACGGTCATCGATTGTACCGGAAAGACACTATTGCCCGGGTTCGTGCTGATGCACGAGCATATGTATTATCCGGACATCGCCTACAATCCGATTTACATACAGTACAAGCAACTACCTTTCACTTTTCCGAAACTGTACCTGGCTTGCGGGGCTACCACCATCCGCACCGCGGGGAGCGTGGAGCCTTATTCGGATTTGAATTTGAAGCGGGATATAGATGCAGGAAAGATATTGGGGCCTTCAATGGACGTCACGGCGCCCTACCTGGAAGGGCGTGGGGCCTTCGCACCGCAGATGCACGAGTTATCGGGCCCTGCGGAAGCCGTTGCCTTCGTCAACTTTTGGGCTGATCAGGGCTGCACCTCCTTCAAGGCCTACAACGTCCTGAACCGCGCCACGCTGAAGGCGGCCATCGACGCGGTGCACGCGCGGGGACTCAAGATCACGGGGCACTTGTGTTCCATTACATACCGGGAGGCTGTGGGTATGGGGATCGACCAGCTGGAGCATGGATTCTTTGCGTCGACCGATTTCATTCCGGGGAAAAAGGTGGATGCCTGTCCGGCCTCCGGTGATCCACTTGCCGCGGTGACGCCGGACAGTCCTGCTGTTGCTTCCCTTATACGTTTCATAATCGATCATCATGTGGTCCTGACCTCGACGCTTGCGGTGCTGGAGGGGATGTCCACCCTGGATACATTACCTCATCCCGAAGTACTGGCGGCCATGTCGCCGGATACGCGGGATCTGTTCGTGAATCACTCGGGAAAAAGAAAAAGCCCCGGTCTTACCAGAACGTTGGTCAAGGATATGGTCATGGAAAAAATGTTTGCGGATGCGGGCGGCCTGTTGACGGTGGGGACCGATCCCACGGGTAACGGGAGTACCCTGGCGGGATACGGGAGTTGGCGGGCAATAGAGCTCCTTTGCCAAGAAGGATTCACGCCTATTCAGGCCGTTAGGATCGCTACGCTCAATGGGGCGATGGCAATGGGGATGTCGCGCTCGATTGGGTCTATCGCCGTGGGCAAACAGGCGGACATCCTGGTCATCGACGGGGACGTTTCCTCCGACATTTCGGCCATCCGCAAGATTCAATGGGTCTTCAAAAAAGGGGTGGGTTTCGATTCGCATAAGATTTTCGCACTGGTACAAGGACAAGTGGGGATGTACTGATGTTTACAATAGACGCACATCTTGATCTAAGCATGAACGCCATGGAGTGGAACCGGGACTTGCGGTTGCCCGTCTCCTCATTACGGGCTCGCGAGGCGGGTTTATCCGATAAGCCGGATAGGGGTATGGGTACGGTGTCGCTGCCCGCGTTGCGCGCGGGGTCGGTCGGATTGGTGGTGGCTACCCAGATTGCGCGCTATGTATCGCCTTCAAACCCCTTGCCGGGTTGGCACTCACCCGAGCAGGCGTGGGCTCAAACGCAGGGGCAGTTGGCCTGGTATAGAGCCATGGAGGAGGCAGGGGAAATGGTTCAGATTCGTGATCTGGCTTCGTTGGAACGACACATTGCCACTTGGGGACCTTCGTCGCCTGTTGGATATATTCTCAGTCTTGAGGGGGCGGATTCGTTGGTTTCCGTGGATTACGTTTCCAGGGCTTATTCTTATGGGTTACGCGCCATCGGGCCCGCGCACTATGGGCCGGGACGGTATGCCAATGGAACGGATGCATCGGGGGGCCTGTCTGTCCTTGGTCGCTCGCTGTTGCGGGAAATGTCCGGGGTCGGAATGATTCTCGATGCCACGCACCTTTGCGACGATGCCTTTTGGGATGCCATGGATATCTATGACGGTCCCATATGGGCCAGCCACAATAATTGCAGGGCTTTGGTGGACCATAACCGGCAGTTCAGCGACGACATGATCAAGGCCTTGATTGCGCACGGGGCCGTCATCGGCGCCGCGTTCGATGCCTGGATGCTGGTGCCGGGGTGGGTGCGGGGGGTTTCTTCACCTTCTTTGTGCTCCCTCGAGACGGTGGTCGATCATATGGATCACATCTGCCAGATCGCGGGAAATGCTTTGCATATCGGGATCGGGTCCGATTTGGACGGGGCATTCGGGAAAGAGCAGTGTCCTTCCGATCTGGACACGATTGCGGATTTGGGGAAGTTGCCTTCGCTGTTGTCGCGGCGGGGGTATTCCTCTTTGGATATCGAAAACGTCATCCACGGGAACTGGTTGCGGTTCCTACGAAAGGCGTGGAGCTAGAAGTAGGTCGACAGCCCCACGCTGAATCCGCCGGTTGGCCCGATGGTTGCGCCAATGGTGCTACCGGTAATATCCCGGGCAACCTGGTGGCGATAATTGAATCGAAGAACCGTCTGTGGGGTGGGCCTGAAGCTGATGGCGGGCATGATGCTCCAAAGGTCGTTATACATGCGCGTGCCGGTAGCCGCGAATTTCCCTACGTTCCAGTCCACGTATTCGCCTCTCACCGCGAGATTCAGCGAGGCATTATTCCACCCCAGGATCTTTCCCCGGATGATGGGCTGCACCACGTCCACGAAGCCTCCGTGCTGTTTGCCGGCATATTCAGGTGTGTAATCGGGAGGGATTTGCACGTATACCCATGCCCATTCGCCCGTAATGGTGGTATGCGCATGAGGTATGGAAGTATTAAAATTCACGTCGAAGACGCTCATGGTTCTTTTGCTGTCTATGGGCGCTCCTTCGATTTCCCAGGTATTGTATACGCCACCCATATAAGAAACACCGATCTCTCCGATCTTGTCATGGGCAAGGGAAATTTTTCCAGTATACAAAGGTTCGCCACTGGCGCTTTTGGTAAAACGCGTAGGGTCGCTTTTGGCAGCGGGTAAAAAAGTCTTCCCCTCGGCGTTGTCGATGATGGAATCGTTGAAGCCCCCCGTCAGATAAAACTCGTAACCGAACATCCAGTGATTCACGTATTCCTTTCCATATAACCCGAACCCCGTGGTGCTCCAGGTATCCGGAAGCATTTGGGTCATGGCGATAGGCCGATCGGTGAACTCCCACTTGGGTCCGTCATGGTTTTGATTGAAAGCGCCGATCGGATTGACGATCATGCCGCCCCTGAGGTTAAGCAAGGGATGGAATTCAATATCCAACGCAGCGTATTCTATTTCAAACTGACCTCCCGTTGCCCCGTCGGGGTCTCCGCCCGGGTCGTTCTCGTATTCGATTTCCGAAAGGAACTTGATGCGCTTGGTGATGGAGGAAGCCACGAAAAGACTGAACCTCCGAAACTGGAATTGATTACCCACCGAAATGCCCGAGGTGGATACGTATTGCCAGTCCGATTCCACATAGCCACCTATGGAGACGGGCAATTTACCCAGCTTCAGGAAGGGGCGGTCATAGATAGCGTCCATGGCCAGGGTGGGTGGTTTCAGAAGAGTGCTGTCGATCGATTGGGCGGTGGCCGTGTGGAGCCCTAGTGAAAGCAGCAGTGATATGGTGAATTTGTTCATCGAAGTGAGATGTAAAGTTGATCTTGATGAAGGACGATTGGAAAAGTTCGCAGGTTGGTGTCGGCAGGGCCATTTTGCACTACGCCCCGGTTGCTGAACCCGCTGCCGTGCGCGGGGCATTCCAGCTTGTCCCCGAATACCTGCAATTCGGTGCCCTGGTGGGTGCAGCGCATCAGCAAGGCCGAATAGTCCTTGTCGTTGAAGCGATAGACGCAGATGGGGTATTTGAGCTTTTCGTGCTGCACCACGACGTATTTTTTGAATCCACCGTTGCCTTTGGCAAAGCTGGATACCGGAACGATGAGGTCGGCCTGGCTGATTGTGCCTTCCACCTGTTTGGTGCTTCCACAGGCTTCCAGTAGTGCCATCAGCATCCCACCCCCCACACAAGCCATCCCGCAGGTCCGTATGAATTCCTTTCTTTCCACTAGAGCGATTTCAGGAAGGTCAATAAGGCATTCCGGTCGGTACTGGAAAGATTGGAGAACCTGCCGGCACTGACGGCCGCCTCTCCACCGTGCATGGTGATGGCTTCCTCGATGCTACGGGCCCTTCCGTCGTGGAGGAGGTACGTATTTCCGCCCTGCACATTCGGGGCGAGACCCAGGCCCCATAGGGGAGTCGTCCGCCATTCCGACGTTTTGGCCGTGCCTTCGGTGTAGTGGTCGTCCAATCCCGGCCCCATATCATGTACAAGCAGGTCGGTAAAGGGGTTGAACGTTTGATAGGCAAGTGCATCGACGGGAGAGTATCCTGTAGTCAGCGTTTGTTTGTGGCAGGTTTCGCAGCCGATATTGATGAATAACCGGTTGCCGTACATCACCACGGAATCGTTGGGATTGCGCTGCGTGGGGGGCGCCAGGCAGGTGACGTAAAATACCGTGGAGGCAAGCGTCGTGTTGTCCACCTCGGGTGGCCCTGCGGGAGAGGGGCCCGTTTGATCCTGGTAATTGTAGGGATTATTCGGCATATAGGTGGAGGTAATGCCCATGTCGTGGTTGTAGGCGATAGCCGTTTGTTCCAGGAGGCTGTACGTCGCTCCTTTCCTGCCGAAGCGGCAAATGTATTTACCGTCGGCCCTGGGGATGGCCCCGGCAAGGAGGGTCGTTTGATAATCCGGGATGGTATTGTAATTCGGATGGCCCCTCACTCCATCTGGATTGTTTAGGTTGGCGGCGGCCATCGCCAAAATTTCAGAATCGGGGACGGCTTCCAGAAAACCTACCCCTGCCGTGATGGGGGCAATCAGTCTGGTGCTGGTAGCGCCAGCCGGAATTTGTTCGGGGGTGTAGGAAGGCAGGCAGAAGGTCCCCAGCTGGGGGCCGCCTTCGGCCAGGAAGGTATTGCCCGTCGTGTCGGCCTGGCCGAACCGGGTAAGTACGGTAAAGGGATGGCCCCGGTTATCGCTGGAATGGCAACTGCCGCACCCGGTGGCTACGAAATAGGGCCCCAGACCCGTAGCCGCTGTGCGGTTGGCGAAAAATTCGTCGTTACCGGCAGAAAAAACAACCGTTTGGGCGTTCGATAGGGAAACAGGCCCGCAGACCGAATCCTCGGGGTTGATCATGGAGGGCAGGAGCTTGGAGCAAGCTGTCACGAGGACGAATCCGGCAAGTATAATCAGGGTTGTTTTTCTCATTGGGCTCCAAAGGTATCCCCGACAGTTTCGGGGGGGCGGCTCAATCGGGAAAATGGATTACGAGATCGGGAAAAAGAAGCGGCGGCTCTG
>CAZJDB010000008.1:0-12143 GCA_964544695.1 uncultured Chitinophagaceae bacterium | reverse complement strand
GCTTGGCTGAGCCGTGTTGGTGGTGTAAATGTCCCCGCACCGACCAACTATGTACCCAGCCTTGATACCATGAAAACTTCGTTGTCTTTTCTCAACTCTAATACTTCCCAACTCACCCAGCTTCAGGGGAACCTCAATCAGTCGGCCCTGATCGATCAATATATCCAGCAAAGGCGGCAGGAGCTTGGTAATCTTTTGAACCAATATACCAACCTGCCCCCCAGCATTACCAATACTTTCAACCAGTACAAGGAGGAGGCCTATTACTACCGGGCACAGATACAGGCCTACAAGGACGAACTGAAGGACCCGGATAAGATGATCGCTACCGGGCAGGCTGTTTTGAATAAGGTTCCGGCTTATCAGCAGTTCCTGAGCCGGAATTCCTTTTTGGCGGGTCTCTTTGCGGCGCCGCCCGGGGGAGGAGGCACCGCTCCGGGGGTTCTTCCTTTGAACCTGGGGAACCTGCAAACACGCAGTCAGGTCCAGGGGTTTATCCAGCAACAACTTGCCCCCGGGGGACAGGCCGCGACGCAGGCCGCCCAACAACAAATGCAGGTAGCCCAGGGGCAGTTGAACAGCCTTCAGAACCAGATTACCAAATACGGATCGGGCGGGGGAGGGAGCGACATGGACCTGCCTCCTGGTTTCCAACCCAACACACAGAAAACAAAGACCTTTTTGAAGCGCCTCGAATATGGAGCCAATGTGCAGTTTGCCCAATCCACCTATAGCTTCCCGGCTACTGCCAACGTGGCTCTGTCCCTGGGGTACAAGATCAATGATAAAAGTACGATCGGGGTAGGATTGGCTTACCTGGCGGGGATGGGGACGGGCTGGGACCATATCCAGTTTTCCAATCAGGGGATCGGGTTCCGGTCTTCGATGGATTGGAAGATCAAGAAGACGTATTACGTGGTGGGGGGGGTCGAGGAGAATTATATGACGCAGTTCAGCAACATAGCCGTTTTACGGAATGTGGCCTGGCAGAAGAGCGCGTTGATTGGGTTGGAGCGGAAGTATAAGATCAACTCCAAGTTGCAAGGGAATGTCCAAATTCTCTTTGATGCACTATATAAGCAGGAGATCCCACAGGGACAGATGATCAAATTCAGGTTTGGGTATAATTTCTAAATAACAAATGACCTATCCAATGTTAAAAAAGGGTAAAGGCCTCACGTTTTCCTCCGTCTTATTTTCAATCTTTTTTGGCCCCCTAAGCCTCAGTGTTTCTGCGCAATATTTACCCCTTGAGGGCCGAATATCTACTTTATTCCCATTTAAGCATGAGGTATTTTTTGATGGAACCACACTCCTTTCCAGTGCCCAGTTCAACCCGGATATTCTGCCCCAATCCCCCGAGGCGGAGGCCATGACTAAATATACCCTCCTTCCAGTCAACCTGTCAAGCGGGTTGCCCCAGATCAGTATCCCGATTTATGACCTTAAGACCCCGGGCCTGGACATTCCCGTTTCACTTAGTTATAATTCCAGTGGGTTCAAGCCGGCCGAGGTGGCTTCGGATGTAGGGCAGGGGTGGAGTGTACAAGGCGGGGGCTGTGTTATACGCCATGTCAAGAGTCGGGTCGATCATATGGACCCCAATACCACAGGAAATGATTACGACAATTACACAAATATCAATTACTTGTCCGGGTCCCAGGCATTCCTTCAAACCATGGGCCTGGGGGAAGCGGACGGGGAGCCCGATTTGTATGTGTTTACGGCTCCAGGGCTAAGTGGGAAGTTCATCATGTTGCAAGGTCAAGCGTATATGTTTCCCTACCAGCAAATTCAAATTAAAACTTTGGGCCAAAATGATGGGTTCCTCATTACCAATGAAAAGGGGGACCAATATATTTTTAACCAGGCGGAACAAAGCCACCATAAACAAACCACCGCATTCGGGGAATATATTCCGGATCATGCCTCCGCTTGGTTCCTGTCTATGATCGTGAGTGCCGACCTGGCTGATACGATCAATTACGCATATACGCAATATACGTATACGCAACCCCCCAATGTATCCGATATATTAACAGTTACTTATAACTCGACTACTAGTGCGTTAAGTACAAGCTATAATGAAATTTCCAGCAATGGAGACTATATCCAAGCGCTCGAATTGTCCTCCATTTCCTCCAAAAATGCAACTGTTCTTTTTGGATTGGGAAGTACACCAAGAACGGATGTGCTCATTGAAAGCGATTCCATGTATCCCCTGAGCCAGGTTACGATCGTTGGCTCTAGTAGTGTATTGAACGAAACATTCAAACTTTATCAGAACTATGTGGCTGGGAAGCTGACCCTGACAGAAGTGGATAAGACTTCATTTCCGACGGATTCAGACTCTTCCGTAGACTCCCTGACCCAGAAATATTTTTTCCAGTACACGAGCCCCGATACGAATGTCTATACGGTACCAGGTTGGAATAATAAATCGATAGATTACTACGGATATTATAACGGAGTTTCTTATAATACAACACTGTTTACTCCTACGGACGTACCCAACGGCGTTCCAGGCATCAGCAGTTATTCCGGTTCAAACCGGACCCCCAATTTTGCCTATGCGGTCCACAACACCCTTTCCAAGATTATATATCCTACCGGAGGCTATGATACCTTGATTTATGGACCAAACCAGCAAGGTTCTTATTACGTGACTACGGAGCCTGCCGTAACGGATACCGTTAACCACGTTTTGAATTATCAGGGCAATACGAATACAGGGCCGCAAACCTATAATATTCCATTTACTCTTTTCGCAGCCCAAATGGTCCATCTCTACTATTGGGAAACGGGTGATGCCACCAGCGGAGACCCAATGGCGGTCATCGATTCATTTGGAGTGGGAGGTCGCCAGGTATATGCTCCACCCTCGAATGTATTTACCAACGGAGGCGCTAGTGACAGTGTCTATCTCCTCCCCGGGGTATATACTATGACCATTACATGTGATTACAGCTACACTGCGATAACCAGTCAGATCATCTATGTCACTGACCCACAGGTTACTACCAATACTTTATCGCCAGGCCCGGGAATATGCATCAAACAAGTTTCATCCTATGATGGCATACATTCTTCATCTGTATTAAACAAATATTATTCCTATAATGGCGGCATTGTAGCCGGTACGACAATAGGCGCGAAATCCAGTAGTATCACCCAGCGCGGAGACTTATGTTCACCAACAAGGATTGGAAGTTGCCCCACAGAACCTCCCGCGAATAACACAATACTTACTTTACAAGCATCTATCAATCCTTCCGTCAGTGACCTGATCAACGATCAGTTTTATTATACAAATGCCGAAGAAATCGACGTCGCTTCCGGTACCAACGGGAAAACGGACTATGTTTATAATTCATATGTGACCCAGGGGGATCCTTCGGTATTCCTTGTTCAGAAAACGGATTATGCATTTGCAGGCAACCCTTACAACCTGGGTAACTCTTATGTGCCGCTGAAAAAAGCGGTAAGCAACTATACTTTTATACCACAGCTTACCTTCCAGACTTTTACTTCAACTGTGGTACAACAGGTCATGCCTACAACGGGGGGCTGTTTTGAGTGCCAGATGGTCCCCACTCCCGACCCCACTCAACCCGTTACAGGCCTTACCAATGTTTATGGAGCTACCCATAATACCATTCCAATGGGGTATAAAAGTCTTCAATCCACCGTGGACAGTACCTGGGACCAAAACGGCCAGAACCCCATCTCCCAGGTGACAGATTATTACTACGACAACCCCAGCCATATCTTCCCTACCCGAATCATCACCTACAATAGCAAAGGACAACAGGTTACCACCCAGTTGAAATATTCCCTGGACTACCCGGTACTTAATGCCCTAACGAGGGCTGGCATTACTACGGATTTTTACAATGGGCTCAATTACTGCGATTCTATATATAACAGTCAATATGATAACATGATTATTGCCCTGCAGCCCTATCAGCCTTATGCCAACTATGAAACCCAGTTCCAGAACGTCCTGAATTCCTACAATTGCCAAGGTAACTTCGCCACGAATTCCCAGAGCAGCTTCAATACCGTCAATACTCTTTGGTCCAATTATATTAGCAGCCTGGATTCCGCCGAGGTTGCCGATGACGAATACTGGCATGACGGAGTCTATTGGATGCAGGCCAATAATATATTCAGCCCGGTGATTGAAAAATATGTGAGCATCCTGAAAAGCACTGGAAGCGACTCTCTGGTGTCCGCGACACGCAATGACTATTCCTTACTCACCAATGCCAACGGACAAAAGGTAGCTAAACAAACCGGTATCGAGGAAACAGAGTTGACTGCACCGATGCTGAAGACCGGCTTCCTCAATAATCCAGACTCCAGTTACCACGGCGAGCTAACCATCACATACGATAATAAGATGAAGATGATTTCCCAGGCCAAGGCGAATGATGTAAACCATTGCTACCTATGGGGCTATAACCACCAATTTGTAGTTGCGGAAGTGGTGGGTTCAACCCCTTCTACGGTAGCAGGTTTTGTAAATCAATCGGTTTTGGATAATATTTCAACTAATCAAGTGACAATGCAAAATCAGCTAAACCAGATACGGACTGGCCTCGCAGGCACCAGGGCCCTGGTGACAACGGCGACATATGATCCTTTGGTGGGGATCACCTCTAAGACCGATCCGGCGGGCAGGACGACTTATTTCGATTATGACGTCCTGGGCAGATTGATAGATATCAAAGATCAATACGGGAATGTTGTAAAGACTTTCCAATATCATTATACGGGACAATAAGAATTACCTCATCAAACATGTAAGCAATGAAAAAAGCAATTTCTTTTCTGCTGTTTATCTCCCTTAGTCCTTATCTGATGGCGCAATGGAGTAGCAGCGGGAATACTGTGTATACGACCAATTCAGCAAATTATGTAGGCATCGGCGTGACGCCTGGAAATAAATTAGCCGTAAGCGATTCGGCGAATTATTCCACTTCGGGAGGAAGTTCCAATGGTGTTTTCTCGGTAACTAACCGATATGCAGGAACGGGCTCGAATATTGCTGTATTTCAGAACTCGAACACTTCAGGCAGCTCTCAACTGGCAATTTATACTCCATCTCAATATATAACAGGAATACAAGCCCAAGATTATGGCACTTCCACTGCCGCCAACTTAACCATAAACCCACTGGGTGGAAATGTGGGTATAGGAATTACCAATCCAGCCAATAAATTAGAGGTCGTCCAAACCAATACTTTTACTTCAAGTAATCCAAATACTTACGCTATAACTGTGGCGCAGGATGGAGCCGATCTGGGAATAGGGAGCTCCAGTTCGGGCTCTATGCTGCAATCTTTTAATAGTCTACCCTTATTCCTAAACCCCGTGGGGAATAATGTGATCATTGAAGGAAATGGCGTTTCTAATGTGCTCATCGGTGAATCCACTCAGGTCAATACTGCCTATCGTTTAGATGTTAACGGGGGTATCCGAGCTACGGGCGTCACCGTGAATACCACCGGGGCGGATTTCGTATTTGATTCGGCTTACCGGCTTCAGCCTTTGGGCACCCTTGGCAGTTATGTAAAGGCAAACCACCATCTTCCTAACGTCGCTTCCGCTGCTCAAATGCAAAAGGATGGGGTCGAGCTGGGTGCATTCACTACGAAGTTGCTTCAGAAAATCGAAGAGCTTACGCTTTATTCCGTGGAGTCAGACCAGAAAATCAGTGAACAGCAAGTTACATTGGCTCGCCAAGAAAAGGCCCTAGCGCTACAAGAAGCCCTGCTTCGACAGATGCAGGAGCAACTCAAAGTCCAGCAAGAGGAGATCGACCGCCTAAAGATCTCAATTCAACACTAGAAACATCATTGAAATGCTTAGTCCTCGTGCAATATACCTGGCGTCGGTCGTTATTATAATGCCGGGTCTTGCCCTGGCCCAAAGCCATCCCCAGGCCATCTCTCCGGGTACCCTTACTCAGGTACCCTCGCCCACTGTAAGCCTGTATTCACCGTCCGGATATAGTGGGAATACCTTATCCAACTATGTGATAACCCAGACGGCGATGCAACCCTATGCCACGGACTCGGCTGTCCAGGCCGCAACCAGCACTTCCCAAGCTCAACATTCGACGACTTACTACGATGGGTTGGGAAGGCCAATTGAGTCTGTTGCGTGGCAGATGTCAGGAATGGGAAATGACCTGGTGACCACACAGGTATATGATACCTTCGGGAGGGAACAATATCAATTCATGCCCTATGAAGAAACCACCAATACCGGCCTTTTTCAACCCAATCCATTTACCGATCAAAACAATTTTTTCACCAAGACCTATCCCTCGGACGTTCCGGGATATAAGGGTGAGCAAGTGTTCTACGGGCAGGTCCAGTTTGAACCTTCCCCCTTGGGGCGCCCCCTAAAAGTTACTGCACCTGGTAATAGCTGGACGGGAAACAATGTGGGGGCAAGTACCCAATATCTTACTAACGATACAACGGACAAGGTACCTATTTGGACCATCACGCTCAATTCACCCGCCGATGGGAGTAACATACCCGTGACAGCAGCAAATTATTCCCCGGGTACTTTGACAAAGACAATAACAACAGATGAGCGAGGGAGCGAGGTCATCGAATACAAGGACCTGGATGGTCAGGTCGTGGAAAAAAAGGTTCAGGTCGCTAATATGACTTCAGGCGCTTATACGGGCTGGTTAGTGACTATGTATGTCTATGACGACTTCAACCAACTCCGCGTGGTGATCCCCCCAAAAGCCGTAGACCAATTGATTAATGCCTCATGGTCAATGAGCCTACCGATATTGGATGGACTGTGTTTTCGTTATGAATATGATTATCGCAAACGGATGCTGGGCAAAAAGGTGCCGGGTGCAGGTTGGAACTGGTTGGTCTATGATAAAAGAGACAATCCCGTTTTTGCTCAGGATGGGAATATGGAGACAAAGGCGGAATGGTTGACCACCTTATTCGATTCCTTAGACCGGCCTATAATGACGGGAATGATGTATTATTCTGGTACCCAATCTCAGCTCCAGGCCCATGTGGATAGTGTGACCGTGAATCCTACGGGCAGTACCCGGACGGACACCATCAAAAATGTTACGGGGATAGTGCCAAACCTTTCCGTCACCACCCGTCAAATAGGGGACACGGCATATCACGCGACGACATCTATATTTTTTGGCCCCGGATTCACTTCAGAAGCAGGAGCAAATTTCAGGGCCACTCTATTAGCCGGGTTTCCTGCATCCTCGGTCTCTTCAACTTCCGTCATGGGGAACCCTCTTCCATCGGGAGTAACCTTCATCCCACTGACCGAGCATTTTTATGATAACTATACATGGGGGACTTCAAAAACATATAGTACAGGTCATAAGAGTCAGTTGGATTACGGTACCAATGCTTATGCGGATACCCTACCCAATTCGGCAAGTATTAAGGTTTGCGGTCTTCCAACTGGCTTCAGGGTCCGGGTCCTGGAAGATTCAGCAAATCTCGCCCTGGGGGGATGGTTGGAATCGGCTTCCTTTTATGATGATGTGGGCCGTGTAATCCAGACCGAAAGCGATAATTACAAGGGAGGTGGCGATACACTGACACAGCGTTACGACTTTACCGCCAAGGAAGTGTGCAGCTACATGGCACACGGGAACCCCCAGGCCTCGGCCTGGATCAGAGTCAAGACCAATTCGAACTTTGACGCTAGAGGCAGACTTACCAATAAGACTAAAGAGGTAAACGACAACCCGGTTACCATTAGGACGATTACCCAAATCGCTTATACCCGCCTGGGGCAGATCAAAACCAAACTGGTTGGTCAACGTAACGCGACCGAGCCGACCATCCCCATGGAGACCCAGGCTTTTGACTACAATATCAGGGGTTGGCTTAAGGGGATAAATCGGGGTTATGCCAACCCCACTTTAGGCATCTCCGGAGGAGGGACCTGGTGGGGGATGGATATATCCTATGACTGGGGTTTTGACTCCACTGCCTTCAACGGGAACATCTCAGGTATCCGCTGGCGGAGTGGGGGCAATGGAGAACAACGGGCTTATGGGTATGCCTACGACCGGGCCAACCGATTGCTGTATGCCGACTTCAACCAACTCTTCAGTACCACCTGGGCAAAGAGTGACCCGAATAATAGTGACGCCAGCCTGCATATAGACTTTTCGGCGTGGCTGGGAGATGGAAAGACCTACGGTACGGCATACGACGACAATGGCAATATCCTGAACATGTACCAGAAGGGGCTGTTGGTCGATTCGAGCCAAATCATCGACAATCTGAGCTATAGCTACAGCACAGGCCCAACAAACCAGTTGCAGTCGGTGACGGATTCAGTTCTAGGCAATGACAACCTGGGGGACTTTCATAACGGGACAGGATCGAATAACTATACCTATGATGTCAATGGGAACCTGCTTTGGCAGAACAACAAGGGGATCAACTGGATTACCTATGATCACCTGAATCTGCCTTTCCAGGTGGCGGTAAATCCCACGTCAGGGTCCAAGGGGACAATTACCTACATCTATGATGCCGCAGGGGACAAACTGGAAAAGCGGGTGATGGAACAGCCCGATTCCGCGGACGGGCAGCAAACGACCTATACCAATACGGACTATATCGGGAGCTTTGTATATCAAAACAATGTCCTTCAGTTCTTCGGACAAGAGGAGGGGAGAATACGGTCATACACCAATCCCAGCGGTCAGGTAAGGATAGACACCCTCCTCTATGATTACTTCCTCAAGGACCACCTGGGAGATACCCGGATGGTGCTGACGGAGGAGCAAAGAACGGATGCCTACCCCATGGCGACCATGGAAGTGGGAGACTCAGCATTGGAGAATACGTATTATGCCAACCTGGATCAGACGCGGATGGCGATCAGCTCCATCTCGGGATATCCTACGGACAATACCACGAACCCCAATAATTATGTAGCCTCGGTAGGGGGAGCGGGAGCTACCAGTTCCATACACATAGGACCCTCCATCACCCTGAGGGTGATGTCTCAGGACACACTGGACTTCAAGGTAAGTAGCTGGTACAACCAGGGGAGCAACCCTGCCAGCAAGCTACCCCTACCCGTGGCAAACCTGGTATCGGCCTTATCGGCAGGACTCACGGCGGCTTCTGCGGCGGGACCGGAGGGGGTGATTACCACCCTTCCGACAACTACCTTATTACAACCCGATGCGCAGAACTTCATCAATGCCCAGACTGTGCCCAACCCATCGAACCCCAAAGCCTATTTGAACTGGATATTCTTCGACGACCAGTTCCGGTTTGTTTCCTCGGGGAGTGGGTCTGAGCAGGTGACTGCTAATAGCGGAACGGTGAATGTCATGACTCAGACGGGGATCATTGCGCCCAGGAGTGGATTTGTGTATATTTATGTGAGCAATGCAGATTCTTTGACAACGGTGTACTTCGATAACCTTCAGGTGACGCAGGTACATGGGCCATTGACGGAAGAGGAGCATTACTATCCGTTTGGGTTGACCATGGCCGGAATTAGCTCGCAGGCTCTCAGCTTTGGGAAGTACAATAAGTATCACTATAACGGGAAAGAACAACAGGATAAGGAGTTTATGGATGGATCCGGATTGGAGTGGTATGATTATGGCGCCAGGATGTATGATGAGCAAATTGGAAGGTGGAGTGTAATAGATTTGGCGAGTAATAAATATAGTGAGTGGAGTCCATATAATTACACAAAGAACAATCCAATCAGATATGTTGATCCCAATGGCATGTGGACAACAGATTCCAATGGAGATGAATCGACAAGTGATCCAGGAGAAATAAATGCCTTTGTGAAGGCTTTCCGTGTCCAAAATGATGATTCCAACTCAGACCAGGATCCAAAGGTCCCGAATCAAAATGCCTCCAACGGTGACAATGGTAATGATGGGAAAAAGGATGAAAAAAATATTGTCATTAATGGCAGGGTCAAAGACAAAAATGGCACATACACGACAAAAGAAATCCTGCGAATAAAAAATGCCCCCGTTGCAAGAGTATTTAACACTGACCTCGAGGTCGGAAATGATTTCTCACCTATCAAGCTAGATTTTTCAGAGTTTACGGGTCCAGACGCTTATATGGCCCAAGTGTCATTGGATTGTACTTTTGGAGGTGGTATTGGGGTAGCACTGGATGTGGTATCGATAAATAGTGGCATTGATCAAGGGCTCTATTTTTACAGAGCTTTTGATTATAACGTTGGTGTTAATGTCGGATTTGGTTTCATGGTAGGTGCAATGGATGTAAATGAAAATTCAAAGAAGCCACTTAGCAGACGAACGTTTGAAGGATGGTCTACTGCAGTTTCGGGGGGTATTGGATGGCTTTCTCTTACTTACATTCGTGCATATGATGATATAAACCCCGACCTTTTTGGTGCTATGAATGATAGCAAAGAATTATATTGGGGCACCTTGGGGGGATTTGGCTTTTCAAAATTTGAGGTGGGAGGTCAGTTGACATTTAGTAACGCAGCCTTAATGAATGATTTGTCAATTCCTTATAATAAATAATTAAAATATCTTGATTTATTTATGTTTGCAACTACAAAAAGCCGGATTGTGTTCTTGTTCGGTTCAATCCTTATAATTGTCCTTATTGCAGGAATTATTTGCGATAATATTTATTCAAAGAAAATAAATGAAATCCTTTATAATAATGATAAACTGAATAAGGTTGAGTTTACGCTGGTGGTTGGACAAATTAGAGATAGTGCGAAAACTTCCAAAATTGAGGATTCAGTTAACCTGGACATAATTGGAAGATTAATTAAGAAAGATTCTCTTATTTTAATGTCTAATCCTAAGCCCTATTCGGATATAATTCAAATTACAATTTTTAAAAGTGGGCAAAAAATTCATCTTGATGCCTGCAATAATGAACATTTCGGATGGGTTTTGAATGTCGGATCGGATTGGTTCAAAAATGATTCCTTATTTCACTTTTTATTAAATAAGTTAACCCAGGTCAACTTCCATTCGATACCGAAATAAAATATAAAGGAACAAGCATGTTACAAATACCATTTTTATCATTATGTATTTTATTGTTTAGTACCACATCGCTTAGTGCGCAGAACAGTCCAGAGCAAATTGCGGATAGCTTCTTTGTTGCCTACAAAAATCTTGGCCCTAGCCAAGCAGTGGATTATTTATTTTCCACAAACAATTATTCCAGTGAGAAGACAAAGGGAATAGAGAATATAAAAGACCAGTTTACTGAGTTTTCCCCTTCTTTCGGGAAGTATACGGGATATGAATTGATTTCCAGCAAGAATGTTGGAAAGGATTTCGTTATTCTTACCTATATTGTAAAACATGATCGCCTTCCTTTATTTTTTAGGCTAACCTTTTACAAGCCGAGCGATAAGTGGAAAATTCAGGATTTTATATTCAATACTCAAATGGATAAGGTATTAGATAAATGACCCCAATATTATTCCGAACTACCAATTCTTCCTCCACGATAAAGAAGTGCATACGCTGATCAAATTGACCACCTCAGGCCGTCGCAAATTGGCCACCTATTTTCCTAGGGAAGATTTAATTTCAAATCTGTTAAGGCAGAGAATAAAAATTCAAATTTAAGAGGTGGTCAGTGCCTTTTTTGGCGGCTGATTAGTAAGCGTGGCAAATAGTCCGCTAAAACGGGCCAAAGTTGTTCACTAATCTGTCACTAATTCCCCGCAAACCCACGACTAATGGGGATCTTCACTTTTTGTATTGGGAAGTGAATGCAATTTAAATGTACCAATACAATGGCACGTCATAAGTAAAAATATTTAAATTAAAAAGGGTGTTTTCACCCTTTTTAATTTTGTCGAAAGGATTATTTTATACGCTTCATGTCGAAAAAAGTTTACAAGTAGTTACCTTTTTAGGAATATTTTATCTAGTATTGACTCGTCTGTAATCCTTCCCTAATTACATATTCTTCAACCTGCATACCTCATTAACCATGAAGGTCTTTGTTATTGCCTTATCTATAGGGGCTCTGATTATCCTATCTTATCTAGCTCCGCTTCAAGGGATCTCAGGCCCTTTATATTCCCTAAATTCAATTAATGACGACACTACACAGCTTCGACCT
>CAZJDB010000007.1:0-15076 GCA_964544695.1 uncultured Chitinophagaceae bacterium | reverse complement strand
CAACGCTGTCCACCATACGCCTCCCGTTACCCGCGATGACGATCCGGACGCCCTTGCACAGGGCCCGGTTTTCGCGTTGGATGGCCGCCACCAGCAGCGTGATGCAGCCCGCCCCAACCACCAACCAGGCCAGGAGGATCGCGAATTTGCGGATGCGGTTATATCGTGTCTGCTTGGTCAAGCGCTTTTTTTAAGTTTTTCGGCCAGTGGACGGACGAGGGAATCGATGTCACCGGCCCCGGCCATCAAAACCAACAAGGGACCTCGCTGGGGGGTCGAGGCCCAGTTGAGTAATTCTTCCCGGGTCATGATCCGTTTGCGCGGATTCTTCATGCGGTTCAGGATGAGTTCGCTGGTCACACCCTGGATGGGCAACTCCCGGGCCGGATAAATCGGCATCAGGATCACCTCGTCCGCCAAATCCAGGCTGGCGGCGAATTCGGCCGCCAGGTCCCGGGTCCGGGTATACAGGTGTGGCTGGAAGACGACCAGACAGGTCCTGCCCGGGAACAAATCGCGCGCCCCGCAGATGAGGGCCCGTAGCTCCTCGGGATGGTGCGCGTAATCGTCGACCAATACCAAATCGGGAGTCCTGATGATGTATTCGAAGCGACGGCGGACACCCTGAAAATCGGACACTGCGGAACGGATCGCACCGGCCCGTATGCCCAGGGAATAAGCCACAGCGATCGCCGCCAGGGCATTTTCGACATTGTAGAGCCCTCCGATGTGGAGGGTGAAATCTTCCAGGGTGGCGTCGGGAAGCCGCACATCAAAGAAATAAGTCCCATCCAGGGCCTGGAGGCGGATGGCGTGCACATCGGCCTGCGCATCGGTGAGGTGATAAGTCCGGTAGCGGCCGCTGTCGTCCGCCAGGGCCATGGCCAAATCCCGGGTCCGGGTCAGTCCGTATTTGCCCAGCAGCCAGCCTCCGGGTTTCACGCGCCCCGCAAAAGCAATGAAAGCTTCCTCCATGGCTCCTACCGTGCCATAGATATCCAGGTGGTCGGGATCCATGGCCGTGATCACGGCGATGTCCGGGCTGAGCTTCAGGAAGGAACGATCGTATTCATCGGCCTCCACCACGCAGACGTTCCGTTCGGTGGCAGCAGGGGGTCGCCCACTGCCCGGAAGGCCGCGGCCCGAGAGGTCGCTGCTCCAGTAATTGGTATCATAGTTGACAGAAATGCCACCCAGGAAAGCACTCCCTCCATACCCGCTATGCCTTAAAATATGGGCGATCAGGGTCGTAATCGTGGTTTTGCCGTGCGTCCCGGAGACACAAATATTGTAGGAATCGGCCGTGATTTGCTGGAGGACGTCGCTGCGTTTCAGCAAGGGATACCCCCCCTTTCGGTAATATCCAAGCAGGACGCTATCCGCTGGGATGGCAGGCGTATAGATGACCCAATCGGCAGCGGGGTCTGCCACAGCGGCGTTGTCTTCAAAATATACGGGGATGCCTTCCGACTCCAGGGCTGCCGTCAGGGGACTGCGTGTCTTGTCATATCCGCTGACGTCTACTCCCCGGCTATGGAAATACCTGGCCAGGGCGCTCATCCCTATGCCGCCTATACCGATGAAAAATATGTTCTGTATGTCGTCGAGCGCTGTCAAGGCATCAGTTTTAGTATTTCCCGGGCAATCCGTTCGTCTGCGTCCCAGATGGCCAGTCGGGCTATATTGGTTTTTAACTTTTGTTGCAAAGCGGGGTCCCTGGCCAACTGCAGAAGCCTGGTCACCAGTTCTCCGCGCGCGTCCTTGTCGGGCACGAGCAGCCCAGCGTCGCGACGCACCAGGCTCATGGCATTCACCGTTTGGTGGTCCTCCGCTGCGTGAGGGTAGGGAACGAAGATCACGGGTTTGGCCGCCACACACAATTCTGCGATCGTCAGGGCTCCTGCCCGGGCAACCACCACGTCGGCGGCGGCATAGGCCATCTCCATATGGGTGATGAATTCCTGGGCCCATACCCCGTGCCTGCCCTGGGGCGCGGGGTTGCCCTTTCCCGTTTGCCAGATGAGTTGTAGGCCCTGGTCCTTCAGGAGATCCAGGCCCGCGCCGATGGCCGCGTTGATACTCCGGGCCCCCAGGCTGCCTCCGAAGGCCAGTACGGTGGGACGCGCGGGGTCCAACTGAAAAAAGCGAATTCCATCTTCCCGGCTCGCGTGGCTCTGCGTGATCAGAGGACGCACCGGGTTCCCCGTGTAGACGATCTTGTCCGCAGGGAAGAATTTTTCCATTCCCTCGTAGCCCGTGCAAATGGTGCGGGCGTCGCGGGCCAGGATTTGATTGCTCTTGCCTGCAAATGAATTTTGTTCCTGGATCAGGGTCGGTATGCCCTTTTTCTGGGCGGCCCTGAGCATGGGGAAGCTGGCATATCCGCCCACCCCAACCACGACGGAAGGTTTGTGCCGCCTAAGCAAACCGCCTGCCTGGAAAGCGCTCTTCACGAGTTTCCACGGCAGCCCCACATTCTTCCACGGCGCGCTCCGGTTGAAACCCGCAATGTCGAGTCCCACGATGGGGAAGCCCGCCTGGGGGATGGTCGTCATTTCCATTTTGCCTTTGGCGCCCACGAACAGCAATTCGATGCGGTCGTCCAGGCGCTGGAGGGCCTGCCCAATGGCAATCGCCGGGAAGATGTGCCCGCCCGTGCCACCACCTGCTATGATGACCTTACGACTCATGGGTCCCTCCTTCCAGTTGCTCCACATTGCGTCCCACGCTCAGGATGATCCCGATCGCGAGGCAGGTAAATAAAAAGCTGCTTCCTCCCATGCTGACGAGGGGAAGGGTTACCCCCGTCACCGGGAATAAATTCACGGTGACCGCCATGTTGGCCATGGCCTGGATGACCAGGGTAAAGCTGAGCCCCAGGGCCAGGAAGGCCCCGAAGGCATAGGGACATTTCCTGAAAAGGCGGATACAGCGGATCAGGAAAACCAAGTAGATAAAAATAATCAGAGCCCCACCAACCATGCCGTATTCTTCTATGATGATGGCATATATGAAATCACTGTAAGGATGGGGTAAAAAATTCCGTTGGGTACTATTGCCCGGACCCACGCCGACCCATCCGCCTTTGGCGATGGCGATTTTCGCCTGTTGGATTTGGTAGGGTGCGTCGTCTTTTTTCGCGTAGACGAAGTCTTGGATGCGGCCGATCCAGGTGCCGATCCGGCCCTTGGATTTCAGTTTGGCCACGGCGCCGGATGTCGGTGCGGCACTGTGGGTATTGTTGTGAGGGGATGTCACGGCAATCAAAACGAGGACGGCTACCGGCAGCGCTGCTACGGCGATGGTCCCCAGTATATGCAACAAGCGTACGCGCCCAATAAAACAAAGAAGCAGCCCCGTCGCGCCGGTAAGGAGCGCCGTGGACAGGTTGGCCGGTGCGATCAGGAGGCACGTCAGCGCGATGGGAAAGATCACCGGCAGGAAGCCCTTTCTGAATTCCTTGATCACAGCCTGCTTCCGGCTGAGTTGACGCGACACGTACATGAACAGGGCCAGTTTGGCCATGTCCGAGGTCTGGAAGGTCATGTTGATCACGGGGAGGCGTATCCAGCGGTTGGCATCGTTCAGGTTGGTTCCGAAAAACAGGGTATAGATCAACAGGGGTATGGACAGGAGATAGAGGATGAGCGCCACGCGCGAATAGAGGATATAATTCACGCGGTGGGCTATATATATAATGAGGATGCCCAGGGCGATAAAGGCGAACTGTTTGAACAGGTATACCTCGGTCCGCCCTTTGTACATCTTGTACGCGAGCGAGCCCGTCGCGCTGTAGACCACCAGCAGGCTGGTGACGGCTAGTAAGACCACCATCGTCCAGATCACCTGGTCCCCTTTGGTTCTATTTAGAATCCCATTCATTTAATGTGTTTGCGCGGAAGCGCTAAACTGACCAAATTAGCGCTTCCGCGCAAACTTCGCTAATGATGGTCCTTCGGACGACGCGCCTTCGGCGCGTCCTTTATAATTTCTTCACGGCCTCCTTGAATTGCACGCCCCGGTCTTCATAATTCCGGAACAGGTCGAAACTGGCGCAAGCCGGGGATAAGAGCACCACGTCTCCCTTGGTGGCCAGGCGGAAGGATGCTTCCACCGCCTCCGCGGCGCTGGCCGTATCCACCATCACGGGCACCTTGTCTTCCAGGGCCTCGTGTATTTTGGAATTGTCCAGGCCGAGGCAAACGATCGCCTTGACGCGGTCCCGGACCCCTTCAAACAAAAGCGAATAATCGTTTCCCTTGTCCACCCCGCCCAGGATGAGTACGGTCGGTTTGGTCATGCTTTCCAGGGCGTACCACGTGGAGTTCACGTTGGTGGCTTTGGAGTCGTTGATGAACTCCACGCCACGGATATTGGCGACGAATTCCATCCGATGTTCCAGGCTCTGAAAGGTGGTCACGGCTTCCCGGATCTTGTCCTTCCGGATGCCCATGGTAGCGGCAGCCACACCCGCCGCCATCGTGTTGTATTGGTTGTGCTTTCCCTTGATCGTGAAATCGTCCACGCTCATGACGAGAGGGTCGTCTCCCGTCCGGATGGTCATTTCATGATTCTTGATGAAAGCACCCTTGTTCACTTCCTGGTTCATGCTAAAAGGTAATGGGTTAGATGGAATGTGGTACTGCTTCAGGTATTTCATGGTTACGGGGTCGTCCACGCAGTAGATGAAGAAATCTTCCGCTTCCTGGTTTTGAATGATTTTGAATTTGGATCGGATATAGTTCTCGAATTTATACTCGTAACGGTCCAGGTGGTCCTCGGTGATGTTCAACAGGACGCCGATGTCCGGCCTGAACGTTTTGATGTCGTCCAACTGGAAGCTGCTGATCTCCGCGACGTACAGGGCCTTGGGATCCAGGGCGACCTGTTTGGCGAAACTGATCCCGATGTTGCCCACCAGGGCGGCATCCAGTCCCGCCGTTTTACAAATGTGCCAGGTCAGGGCGGTGGTGGTGCTTTTCCCGTTGCTGCCGGTAATGGCGATGATCTTGCTGTCTCCCCGGAAGCGGTAGGCCAGTTCGATTTCGCTGATTACCGGAATGCCGGCGGCCCGAACCCGCTTCACCATTTCATTTTTCTCGGGTATGCCGGGGCTCTTCATGATCTCGTCGGCGCCCATGACCTTTTCCTCCGAATGGCGGCCTTCCTCATACCGGATGCCGTGTTCCTCCAGCTCTTCTTTATAGTGCTCCTTGATCGTGCCCGCGTCCGACACAAAGACATCATACCCCTGCCGTTTGGCAAGTATGGCCGCGCCTACTCCGCTTTCCGCTGCACCCAGTATGATGAACTTTGTCGACATCAACGTATTTTTAAAGTCACGATGGCAAAGGCCACGCACAGGATCGTGATGATCCAAAAGCGCGTGACGATCTTGGCTTCGTGGTATCCCTTCTTTTGATAATGGTGATGGAGGGGGCTCATCCGGAAGATGCGCCGCCCTTCTCCGTATTTTTTCTTTGTATACTTGAAATAAGCCACCTGCAACACGACGCTGAGGCTCTCCACCAGGAACACCCCGCAAAAGATGGGGATCAGGAGTTCCTTGCGCACGATGATGGCCAGGGCGGCGATGATCCCGCCCAGCATCAGGCTGCCCGTGTCACCCATGAATACCTGGGCGGGGTAGGCATTGTACCAGAGGAACCCGACACAGGCCCCGATCAGGGCCCCGATGAATATAGACAACTCCCCGAGGTTGGGGATGTACATGACATTGAGGTAATCGGCCAGGAGGATGTTCCCGCTGGAATAGGCGAAGATGCCCAGGCAGACCCCGATCACCGCGCTCGTCCCGGTGGCCAGACCGTCGAGCCCGTCCGTCAGGTTGGCGCCGTTCGAAACCGCGATGACGATGAACACCACGATGATCATATAGAGAAGCCAACTGTAGGGTCTGAGAAAGGGCGGCAGCAACCGCGCGTAGTTGAACTCATGCGTCTTTACGAAGGGGATGGTCGTGATCGGTTCCTTGGCCTCCACGAAAACGCGTTCTTTACCGTTGAAAGGTAATTTTTTTACTATGGTAGTGTCGGTCGGCGCTTTCTCCCCCACGAATTCGCGGTACACGCGGGTATTGTTGTTGAACAACAGGGTAGCCGCCACCGAAACACCCAGGACCACCTGACCGAGCACTTTGAACCAACCCGCCAGTCCGTCCTTGTCTCCTTTCTTATAGGGAATGCCCTGTTCCCTGGCGATGCGCTTTGCCCTGAGTTTAAGGTAGTCATCCACGAACCCCACAAAGCCCAGCCACAGCGTCGCAAAGATCATCAGGTGGATATAGGCCTTGTGCAAATCCGCCAGCAGCAAGGTGGGTACTATGATAGCGAGGATGATGATGATCCCCCCCATGGTGGGCGTTCCCTTCTTTTGCTGCTCACCTGCCAAACCCAACTCCCGAACCGATTCCCCCACCTGTTTTTTCAATAGGAGGTTGATCAGGCTTTTCCCGAACACCATGGTGACGACCAGGGACAGGATCACCGCCAGGAGCACCCGGAAGGTGATGTACTGGTAGAGGGTCCCTCCCGGCATTTTGACCCCGGTGGATCGTAACCAATCGAATAGTTGGTACAGCATACTATTTTTCTAATAATGCGAATAACTCTTTCAATACGGCCTTGTCGTCGAAGGGGTATTTGATCCCCTTGATCTCCTGGTATTTCTCGTGACCCTTCCCCGCGACCAGCAGGATATCCCCGGGACGGGCCAAAGAAATGGCGGTCTTGATAGCCTCGGCCCGGTCGGGCACTACCAGGTATTTACGCTTCAACGCGCTGCCCAAACCGGATTCCATCTCCCTCAAAATCTCCATGGGGTCTTCGCTCCTGGGATTGTCTGAAGTGAAGATGGCCTTATCACTGTGCTCACAGGAGACGGCGCCCATGATGGGTCGTTTGGTTTTGTCCCGGTCTCCCCCGCAACCCACGACGGTGATGATCTGCTCCCCTGATTTCCGGAGCTTTTCCAGGGTACCCAGTACATTCAGCAAAGCGTCGGGGGTATGCGCATAGTCCACGATGCCCATGATCCTTTCTTTGGGCGAAAGCAGATAATCGAAGCGCCCCTCGGCGCCCGTCAGGTTGCTGAGTACCCTGAGGGCCTTTGCTTTCTCTTCCCCCAGGGCCATCGCCGCCCCATATACCGCAAGCAGGTTATAGGCGTTGAATTCCCCGATCAGGCGGAAATGGACTTCGGTATCATCCACGAGCATCAGGAGTCCCGTCAATTCGTTTTCCAGGATCTTCCCCTTAATATCGGCGAGGGTCCTGAGGCTGTAATACAACTTGCGCGCGGGGGTATTCTGCAGCATCACCATACCCCTTTTGTCGTCCAGGTTGCTGATCGCAAAAGCGCCCGAGGGGAGATGGTCGAAGAAGGATTTTTTGACCCGGATATACTCCTCGAAGGTCTTGTGATAGTCCAGGTGGTCGTGGGTGATGTTTGTGAAGATGCCCCCCGCAAAGACCAGCCCGCTAATGCGTTTTTGGTGGATGGCGTGGGAGCTCACCTCCATGAAGGCATGGGTGCATCCCTCGGTCACCATCTCCGCCAGGAGGGCATTCAGTTCAATGGGATCGGGGGTCGTATGCGTGGCAGCCACTACCCGGGGTCCGATTTGGTTTTGAACGGTAGATAAAAGGCCGCTGGGGTGACCCAGTCCACTGAACAATTTGTATAAAAGGGTGGCTACGGTCGTTTTCCCGTTGGTCCCCGTTACGCCTACCAGGCGGAGCTTGGACGAGGGTTCCCCGAAAAATTGATGCGCCAGTTGGCCAACGGCTTCGGCGCTATCGCGAACGCGGACATAGGTGACTCCGTCCGCCAGGGTCTCGGGCATCGTTTCGCAAACCACCGACGTGGCGCCTTTCTCCAGGGCCATGGGAATGAAGCGATGTCCGTCGGATTGGGTCCCCGGGACCGCAATGAAGCAACCTCCCGGGCCAACCTTCCTGGAATCGATGGCCAGTGCACGTACGGGTACCCGGATGTCTCCATGGATACTCAGGATTCCCGCCTTATACAATATGTCCTGAAGCGTCGTCATCCCAACTGCAGATAAATCGTTTGTCCTTTTTTAATATTTTCCCCCGGAGGTACGGATTGCGCGATCACCTTTCCGCGCCCCTGGATGGATACCTTGAGTCCTTTATTTTCCAGTAAATACAAAGCATCTTTCAATCCCAGGCCATGCAGGGAAGGGACCTGCGCCGCCGATCCCGTGTCCGTCGCTATGAAAGTCCAGCCCCTCGGTTTCGCGTCCAGGACGCTCAGCACGGGTTCCAACTGTGCCGCGCTACCCGAGCAGGCTATCAAATTACTGTCCGGCGTTACCGGCGCCCCCTGCCCATGCGTGTACAATGCGTACAGCCGATCGGAGACTTCCCTGAATACCGGCCCTGCCACTTTTGCTCCCAGGTACATGGGTGCATGGGGTTTGTTGCGGATTACGACTATGCACGAATACACCGGATTGTCTGCCGGAAAAAATCCAGCGAACGAGGACTGATAAATATGGTCCTGGTATCCCCTTCCCTTCACTGCCACCAGGGCCGTTCCCGTTTTCCCTGCAAAGGCGTAAAGGGAGCTGTGCAGGGACTTGCCCGTGCCTTCGGAATCGGTGACGACACCCATCAGGCACTGCTTCAATTGCGCCAGGGTGGCGTCGCTGCAAATCTTGTCGCGAAGGACCACCGGTCCGAATTGTTTCACCACGCGTCCGTTTTCCCGGATCTGATCCACCAGGTAAGGTTTCATCATGGTACCCTGGTTGGCCAAGGCATTATATAATGTCAAGGTCTGGAGGGGGCTGACCAGGACTTCGTAGCCGAAGGCCATCCAGGGCAGCGTCGTGGCAGACCAACTGCGGTTACGGGGCGACTTTACCACCGGGTGGCTTTCCCCTGACAAGTCGATCCCCGTCACCGAATCCATCCTCCAGTTCCTGAGATGATTCAAAAAGGGATACGGATTTCTTTCATAGGCTTGGTACGTGAGTTTGGCCATGCCCACGTTGGAGCTGGCTTCAAAAGCTTCTTTAACCGTTACATCGGATTTGTCTACGTGTTCCGCATCGTGCACCGTCCTGCCGTTCACCGTCCAGGCGCCCCCCTCGCGGTTCACGTGATCGCTCAGGGTAACCCGGTGGTCTTCCAGGAGGGACATCAGGGTGGCCAGCTTGAAGGTGGAACCGGGCTCTGTAGCCGTAATGGCATAGTTGTAATCTTCCCAATAGGTACCATCCTTCTGAAGGCCCAGGTTGGCCATCGCTTTAATCTTTCCCGTCTTCACTTCCATGACGATACAGGTGCCCGTCACGGCTTCATTCTCCTGCATCATCTTCAGCAGGGCATTTTCCGCTATATCTTGTATGGTCACGTCGACCGTAGTTACCACATCCTTTCCGTTTTCCGATTCGATTTCCGCCCCTTCCACGGGCACCATTACCCCTCCGGCGATGTAGCGCACCAAACGCTTCCCCGTCGTACCCTTCAACACGCTGTCATAAGTCGCTTCCAGGCCAACGTTGGGCACGTTCGCCCTTGCGAGGCCTATGGTGCGGTTGGCCAGCAGTTGATAGGGCGTGAGGCGCTTTTCGTGCACTTCCTCGATGAAACCGCTCCTGTTCCTGCCCAGTCTGACCAGGGGGAAGGTGCGCATGGTTTGGCATTGCTCGAAGGTGAGGTTGCGTTTCAAGAGGTAATAGCTCTTTTTGGTATTGTATCCGTGTTCCAGTTCATTTTTGTACCAGGCGGCGCCGTGGTCTCCAAACATATGCGCCAGGCAGATCGAAAGGGAATCCAGGGATTCCCGGAAGTACAACCCGTCCTTGTCCTTAGCCGGCGCTCCGAAATCGACGTACAAATCGAAGTAAGGGATGGAGGTGCTCAGCATGTTGCCATCGTCGTCGTAAATCGTTCCCCGCTCCGCATCTACCTCCACGTACCGCTGGTGAAGGCTATCTGAAAGGCTCCTCCAATGGGACCCTTCTACGTGCTGAATGTAAAATGCGCGCCCCAGGATGATCAGGCCCAGCACGACGATACCGAGATAGCTCAGGTACACCCGCCATAGTATGTCGCGCTTTATTTCCATCATTTTACCATTGTCGGCGGCTGCACCAAAGGCTTTAATCCAAGGGGCGCCACCGCCTTCACCACTTCGCTTTCTTTACTCTTCAGCAGGATTTCTCCATTGACCGTTTTATACTCGTATTCAAGCTCCTTCATTTCCCCCGAGGTCCGGCTGATTTTCCGGCTCACCTGGTCGGCGTAGTGACCGTTGTATATGTAGACGATGGCAAGGGCCGCCAGGAACAGGATGTACACCATGTTTTCCACGAGCCATTGATAACCTAGGAGGCGCTTCCAGTTCCGGCGGACCGCAGTCGCCCCTGTCCTTTTTTCAGCCATGATTTATTTTTTTTCCGCCACCCTCAGCTTGGCGCTGCGGGCACGGGGGTTGCGTTTTAACTCTTCTTCAGACGGCAGGACCGGTTTCCGGGTGACGACCGACAGTGGTGGTGCGGTGCGGCGGTTCTCGAAGGGATGCTCTTCCACTTCCTCGAACGTGCCATCCCGGAAATAGACCTTAACCAGACGATCTTCCAGGGAATGAAACGTGATGACGGCCGCCCTGCCTCCGGGTTTCAACACCTCGGGAATCTGCTCAAGCCATTCCTTCAGCGCACCCAACTCATCATTGACGCCGATGCGCAATGCCTGGAAAACCTGGGCGAAATACTTTTTGGGATTTCCCTTCACCACACCCTCCACGGCCTGCATGAATCCCTGCACGGTGTCCAGTGGCATCACCTGCCTCGCGGCCACAATCTTCCTGGCCAGGGTCTTTGCGTTGGTGACCTCCCCATAGCGCTCCAGGAGCTTGTGGAGTTCGACCTCTCCGTATTTTTCGAGGATACCCGCCGCCGTTAGGGACTGCCTCGGATCCATCCGCATATCCAGGGGCCCTTCAAAGCGAGTGGAAAAACCCCTCGAGCCCGTGTCGAACTGGTGGCTCGATACCCCCAGGTCCCCCATTATTCCATCCACCGTGCCCACCCCGTGCAGGCGCAAAAACCGGGACAGGTGCCGGAAATTTTGAGGAATGAGCAACAGGCGCGGATCCGGGGGAACATTCATGGCCGCGTCGGGGTCCTGGTCAAAGGCGATCAGCCTCCCACCCGGACCCAGGCGCTCCAGAAGAGCCCGGCTGTGGCCGCCTCCCCCGAAAGTGCTGTCTACATAAACTCCATCCGTTTTGATCTGCAGGCCTTCCAGGACTTCGGCGAGAAGCACGGGAA
This sequence comes from uncultured Chitinophagaceae bacterium, assembly GCA_964544695.1. Classification (GTDB taxonomy): domain Bacteria; phylum Bacteroidota; class Bacteroidia; order Chitinophagales; family Chitinophagaceae; genus Dinghuibacter. Next base: position 3,750 of record CAZJDB010000007.1, on the reverse strand, counting down.
CGTGGTACTCAGGCATCCCCGAGACCTCCCATTACCTTCTGCGCCAGGTCGCTGAAAGATTCCGCCGAATACGTATCAAAGAACTGTTGATATGCTGCTTTATCCCATATCTCGATCTTGTTCAACGCCGACACCAGGACGATGTCCCGCTCCAGGCCTGCGTAGGTCACCAGGTTTTTGGGGATCAGCAGCCTTCCGGCCGAATCCGCCTCCAGGTAAGTGGCCCCGTTCAAAAAATACCTCCGGAACTCACGGACCTTTTGGTCGAAGTCGTTGAGACGACTGATGCGTTCGAAAATGGGGTCCCAGCTTTGTTTGGGGTAAAGGGTCAGGCATTTTTCGAAGCCCCGGTTGATGACAAAGGGCACACCTTCCTCCTCCGGCAGTTGTTTCTTGAAACCAGCCGGCAGCAGGAAGCGCCCCTTGGCGTCCAATGTTGCTTCATATTCACCTAAAAAGCCCAGCATTTACTTGATTCTCCACAAAATAACATTTTTTCCCACTTTCTGCTCCAAAAATGATTCCAGAATTTTATCCACACCGCGGCTGGCCTCAAAAGGGCACCGGGCCGGCATTTGGGGAAAAGCCAGCCAAAAAGGTGAATGGAGCGTGGAAAAGGGGTGCAGAACCTAGGCTGCCAGGGGGAAATCGAGTGTAAAAGTGCTTCCCTTCCCGAGCGTGCTGTCCACTCGGATCTTACCGTTGTGGGCGTCCACCATGGATTTGACGTAGCTCATGCCCAGGCCGAATCCTTTCACATTGTGCAGGTTTCCGGTATGGGCGCGATAGAACCTTTCAAAGATCCGGTTGATGGTTTCCCGGCTCATGCCGATCCCATTGTCTTCGAGGACGACACGGATCGTTTTCCCCACATTCTTCGTGGTGACGCGGATTTGAAGGTTTTGCCCGGAGTATTTTACCGCGTTATCCAGGATATTGCTCAGCAGGTTGACGAAATGCACCTCGTCGGCCGACACCTGGTCACGGCCGGCCTGAAATTGGGTAGATAGGACACCTCCCTTTTGTTCTACCTGTAGACGGAGGTTGTCGATAGCGGCGTTCAGGAGGTCGTGAACGTGGAGGGTCTTGCGGTTGAGCTGGACTTCCTGTGTATCCAGTTGGGCGGCCTGCAGGATGGTTTCCACCTGCTTATTCATGCGCCGGTTTTCTTCCTTGATGATGGTGGAAAAGTAGTCCAGCTTCTGGCGGTCCTGGAGCACACGCTCGTTCTTCAGGGCATCCACCGCCAGGGAAATCGTGGCCAAAGGGGTCTTGAATTCGTGCGTCATGTTATTGATGAAATCACCCTTGATCTCACTCAGTTTTTTCTGCCGGAGCGCAGAGCTCACCGTGAGGGAAAAGGCCGCAATGATGGTCAGCGTAAAGAAGATAGCGCACACGATCATCCATCCTATTGATCTGATAACGAATGACTTATAGTTAGGCAACACGACCACCAGGAATTCGTCGGCGCTGAAGGCATCCCACATCCTTTCGGCGGGGGGAATCAACGCGAATTTGAAAACGAGGTTGTGCACCGAATCGGTGAGGAGGTTCCTGAAATTATCCGATTCCAGGTCGTGAAAATTGGCAAAAAGGTTCCCGGATACATTGGCCAGGACGGCAAACTCGAAGTGGGTATTGTCCAGGCCCCTGGCGGCGAAGGCTTTTTTTAACTTCTCCTGGATGACATAGGTAGTAAAGCGCTTGATGACCGAAAAGTGGCTGTAGAAGTCGTCTCCGGGCAAATTCATCCCCGGCATGAGGGGGACCTTGAGGGGATCCGGCGCCGTCCTTTGTTCCACCAATTGGGTACTCACCTCGTCCATGGCGGCATATACATTTTCCTTGAGTTGTTCTTCCCTTACCAGAGCCGCATTTTGTATCCATTTGAATTGTACATAAATGATCCCCAGCAAGGAAATGGTGATTAAGGTAATGATGACCGGCAACGTTCGCTTCATGCTTCAAAAATACAGTTCTGAAGCACAACAAGCGGATTTTCGACGTTAAAGTCTTATCTTAACGTACACAGACGCGCCGCAGGCGCGCAAACGCAATATGGAAAACCCGGCACCCGGAATCTTACTGATCGCTGACCCCTTCTTGAAAGATCCGAATTTCACCCGCACCGTGATCCTGTTATGCGAGCACCAGGACAGCGGAAGTCTGGGCTTCGTGATCAACAAGCAACTGGAGTACACCCTGGAGGACCTTATCCCTGAAGCCGCGGGCCTCCGGTTACCTATATTCTTCGGGGGACCGGTGCAGGTGGACACCCTACACTTCCTTCACCTATATCCGGATATGATTCCCGGCAGCCGGAAACTGAGTGATGGCGTTTCCTGGGGAGGCGATTTCGAATTGACACTTAGCCTGCTCAGGGGAGGTCAGATCAGCCCTACGCATATCCGCTTCTACATCGGTTACAGTGGCTGGAGCGGGGGACAGTTGGACGACGAGCTGAAAGGTAAAAGTTGGCTCACGGCTCTTGGAAAAAGGGGCATCGTTTTTCACGACCCTCTCGAGGAAACCTGGAAGGAAGCCGTTCGCCTCCTGGGGAAAGATTACGAAGTAATAACCAATTTCCCGATCGATCCCCAACTGAATTAAACGCGCCTGGGGCGCCAACGTCTAGTCTTCGATGATATCCGCGCCTTCGGCGAGCACCGTTGCGCGATTGTTCAGCATCTCTACGAATCCTCCATGGATGTCGAAGGAAGCCAGGGTATTCTGCTTATCCTTCAAGACCTTCACCCTTCCCTCCTTGAGGGCTGCAACCATGGGGGCGTGCTTTTCGAGTATTTCGAAGAGGCCCGTGACGCCGGGAAGTTGTACGCCGTACACTTCACCGCTGTAGATCTTTTTTTCGGGAGTAAGTATGTCGAGTTGCATAGACTTATCCTTGAGCGGCCGCCATCAATTTTTTACCTTTTTCAATGGCATCATCGATGGATCCAACCAGGTTGAATGCCGCTTCGGGATACTCATCCACTTCTCCATCCATGATCATGTTGAAGCCGCGGATGGTTTCCTCGATGGGAACCAGCACTCCCTTCAATCCCGTAAACTGCTCAGCCACGAAAAAAGGCTGGCTGAGGAAGCGCTGTACGCGACGGGCGCGGGATACGGTCAGCTTGTCTTCTTCGCTGAGTTCGTCGAGACCGAGAATGGCGATAATATCCTGGAGTTCTTTATAGCGTTGCAAGGTTTGCTTGACGCGGTTGGCGCAGGCATAGTGCGCATCTCCTACGATCATCGGGCTCAAAATTCGGGAAGTCGACTGCAAGGGATCCACGGCCGGATAAATGCCAAGGTCGGCGATCTTACGATCCAATACCGTGGTAGCATCCAGGTGCGCGAAAGTAGTGGCAGGCGCGGGGTCCGTCAAGTCATCCGCAGGAACGTAAACCGCCTGTACGGAGGTGATGGAGCCATTCTTGGTGGAGGTGATCCTTTCCTGCATCAATCCCATTTCCGTTGCGAGGGTGGGTTGATAGCCAACGGCGGAGGGCATCCGACCCAGCAGGGCCGATACTTCCGAACCGGCCTGGGTGAAACGGAAGATATTATCTACGAAGAACAGGATGTCGCGTCCCTGGCCTTTTCCGTCGCCGTCACGATAATATTCAGCGATGGTCAGACCGCTGAGGGCAACCCGGGCGCGGGCTCCGGGGGGTTCGTTCATCTGGCCGAAAACGAAAGTCGCTTTGGATTCGGCGAGCTCGGCCATATTTACCTTGCTGAGGT
>CAZJDB010000006.1:0-7043 GCA_964544695.1 uncultured Chitinophagaceae bacterium | reverse complement strand
TGGGTATGGTGGAAAGCGCCATGGAATTCCTAAGGATCGCCAGGGAAGAGCAATATCACCAGATCGTGCTGAGTATGAAGGCGAGCAATCCACAGGTGATGGTCCAGGCTTACCGCCTTCTCGTCCGCCAGATGGACGAAGAGTTCGGAGCGTGCTATCCCCTGCACCTGGGTGTCACCGAGGCCGGAGACGGCGAAGACGGAAGGATCAAGTCAGCCGTTGGTATAGGCGCCCTCCTGGAGGACGGTCTTGGAGATACCATCCGGGTAAGCCTTACGGAAGACCCGGAACTGGAGATTCCCGTTTGCAGGGACATTGTAAAACGATATGTGGGCCGCGTCGCCCAACCCGCCATTCCCCCGGTAGGAGTGCTAACGTACGATCCTTTCCATTATACCCGGCGTATTAGCCGGGCCGTTTCAAACATCGGAGGAGGCCAGGTTCCGGTCGTAGTGGCGGATATGAGTCACATCCCCGACCTCGCGCCGGCCGACCTGGAGGCGATCGGGTATGCCTACGATGAGGTGACCGATAAATGGACTATTGCGGATACGGCGGCTGATTACATTTATACGGGGGGATACACCCCCGCGTTCGCGTTGCCGGGTACGTTGAGGGTTATGGATGAGTCGAAGTTCTTGTACATCCCTTGTTACGACGGGCAGCCCATGCCTGAAATCCCCAACGACCCCGATCTGGTACTTTGCCTCGGCTCCGCCAATCCACACGCCATGCCGGCCGTACGCCGCATGCTGGTATTCCTGCAGGAAAGCGGGAACGAGCAACCGGTTATCCTGTCCTGCACCAGCCCCGGACAGACGGCGGATGAGCACCTCATTCATTTCGCCACCGAAACGGGGGCGCCCCTCCTGGACGGGTTCGGGGACGGTCTGTTTCTGAGGGTTGCATCTCGCGGAGGAGGACGCGTTTCCGGCAGGAATTATCTGGCGGATCGCGGATTGGAGGGGCTCGTGAACAGTACTGCGTTTTCCATCCTGCAGTCGACGCGCACGCGGATCAGCAAAACAGAGTACATTTCCTGTCCCAGTTGTGGCAGAACCCTGTTCGACCTGCAGGAAACCACTGCGAAAATCAGGTCGGTCACTCATCACCTCAAGGGTGTAAAGATCGCCATCATGGGATGCATCGTCAACGGACCAGGGGAAATGGCCGATGCGGATTTCGGATATGTAGGTAGCGGGGTGGGAAAGGTTACCTTGTACAAAGGAAAAGATATTGTCAAAAGAAACGTAGACAGCGCGACCGCGGTCGAAGAACTGATCGATCTCATCCGGGAAAATGGTGCCTGGGTGGATCCGGTGCAAAATCATACTTATGCGTAAATTCATTTTTGCTCTCCTGGGCCTTGCCTCCCTCCTGGTGTTCAGCGGTTGCTATGAAATCGAGGAAGACGTAACCATCACCCCTTCCGGGAGTGGCGTCTATACGGTGAACATGGACCTGAGCAAACTGTTGCAACTGGCAAAAGAAATGGGGTCCACCCAGGGTGCGGATACCTCCGCCCTCAACAACGAACGGATGGATACCACCATTTCTTTCAAAGGTGCGATGGACACTGTATCCAGCCTGAGTCCAGAGGTCAGGAAGGTCGTCGACCGGATGACCATGCACATCATCCTGAAGGCGGACAGCAGCCTCTTCAAGGCCGTGATCACGGCGCCCTTCAACAACATCTCCGAACTGGAGACGCTGCAGAACCAAATGGGCGGAAAAACGGGCGGCCTGGGATCTTTGCTGCAGATGTTGGGTAAAAAGGACAGCTCCGATTCCTCTCCGGCTCCTCAAATGGGTGGAGCGGACCTGGCGGGCCAGATCCTGAAAACGCATTGGTCGGACGGGCACATCGTTCGCACCGTGAACAAGCCCCTGTTCGACAGCCTCATGAATGACCCCAACATGACCCAGGTGCTGGCCATGGGTTCCGTACTGGGTGCCGGTACATACAATACCGTTATCCACCTGCCAAGGCCCGTGAAGAATGTGCAAAGCAGCGCCTCGCACATTTCGGACGATAAGAAGACCATTACCTTCGAACATACGCTTACGGAATTGTTCGATAAGCCCGAAAATTTCGCTTTCACGATTGATTATTGATGAACCGCATCGACCGCCTGCACGCCATACTGGTCCACCTGCAAAGTAAAAAGCGGGTGACGGGCCAGGAAATAGCCGATCGGTTCGGGATCAGCCTGAGAAGCGTTTACCGGGATGTAAAGGCCCTGGAGGAGTCCGGGGTTCCGGTGATCGGAGAAGCAGGCATCGGTTACAGCATCATGGAAGGTTACCGCTTGCCTCCAGTGATGTTTACACAGGAAGAAGCCGCAGCCCTGCTGATGGGGGTCAAGTTGACCGAAAAATTTACCGATGAGCTGACCCGGAAACAGATAGAAAACGCGTTGTTTAAGATCAAATCGGTACTCAGGGCGCCGGACAGGGAGCACATAGAGCAACTCTCGGACAACGTAGTCGTGGCTACCTCACGACTGACCCTTGAGCCGGCAGGCTTTAACCGGCAATTGGGAGAACTGCAGAAAGCCATCGTGGCGGGTAGGGTGGTCCGCGTAACCTATCAAACGCCTTACCGTGAAGAAGAATCCAAAACGCACAGGGACATCGAGCCCTTTGGCCTTTGTTACTACGGATCGGCCTGGCATTGCTTCGCCTGGTGTCGCCTCCGGAAAGACTTCCGGGATTTCAAGCTGAACAGGATCCTGGATCTGGAGATTTTGCAGGAATCCTTTTGCAAGGACCAGTACCCTACCCTCCAGGAATACCTGAAACGGATGGTCCAACAAAACAGGGAGGTGATGGAGGTCAAGGTCCTTTTCGACAAGGCCGCGATCAGGTACCTGGGGGAGCAGAAATATTACTATGGCTACGTTTCCCAGGAACACGATGGCGAGAAGATAAGAATGACCTTCATGACGGGGCACCCCGACCACATGGCCACCTGGCTGTTTTCCTTCGCGGACAGGGCCGAAGTAGAATCCCCCGATTCGGTTAAAGAGTTAATATTCAATCTTTTTTCCCGGCTTCAAAAAAAATTATTCCCTTCCGAAACATCCTGACATAATGTTGGCAGCAGGTGGTATTCTCTTTGTGTATGCGAAGAAAAACCTGTTACGTATTCCTGACCGACGAATACGCCGATTGGGAGATCGCCCTGGTCACAGCAGGGCTCCACAGCTTCGGAAACGTGGAAGTCATTACCTTTTCCCTTGACAAAGAACCCGTCTGTTCCATGGGTAACCTGGCTGTACTGGCCGACCTCAGCCTCGAAGAGGTGGATACGCCTGATGTGGACCTCCTGGTCCTCCCGGGGGGCCCCTTGTGGGAGGGCGGACATAATGATTCCCTGGGGTTGTTGATCGAAGATGTCCTTCGCGCCGGAAAGGGCGTGGCAGCCATCGGGGAAGCGACCGGATTCCTGGCCTCGGAACTGGATGACGAGCAACTTTACATGCACCCGGACGAAGCCCTGAGTCAAGGCCGGATCATCGTGGCCGGAAGTGCTTGTCCCTTCCCCTTCGCCAGGCATATTTTCGAATATTACGGGCTCGATGCCGATCCCCATTTTCAGCAGTGGGCCCGCTATTTCGAACGGGAGGAATTCGTATCTTAGAGGGAAGCAAAAACGCCTATATGCCGTTGTCGGCTGCCTATTTTTATGGGTTGCCCGTACTCACTCCGTTGGATGTGCTGTTGAGGCTCAACCAGCCGGATTTCTTTGTATTCGATAGTAACCCCGAATACGTCTTCCTCCATCATCGCATACCAGGCGCCAGGTTATTGGATCCCAGGGATTTTACGGAATACGAACTGCCTACCGACCCGGATGCTTCCCTTCTTTTCTATTCATCGGGACCGCTATGTGGCGCGGGAACGCACGCAGCCCGCAGGGCGCGCAAAATGGGCTATCCCCATGTGTTCGTCATGACGGCGGGCATCACGGGGTGGATCCAATCGGGTTGTCCGGTGGAGAGAGGATAGCCGATTCGAATTGCTTCCGCAGTTGGTTCGTCAAGGAAAAAATGGCCCATAACGCGGCGAGGCCGATTCCGGAAACCACGGCCAGCCTTAACAGATATTGAGATTTCCAGAACAGTTCGATCCCCAAAATATCCAGCACCAGTAATACGGCAGCAGCATAAGTGATCACCACAAGAAAAAAATTGGGTCTGATCCTGACATCGATCAGCGTCCTGGGCGGGGCATCCAATTGTGTAGGGTGCATGGGATCGTAAGTTCCGCTGAGATAGGCCGGGGTCAGCAACGTCCAGGGATGGCCCAGGCGGAAGCCGTTTTCGGCGAGCATGCTGCCACGGCCTTCGCGCCCCAGGAATTTTGCAAGGCGCACCGATACGGAGCCCGCGTCTTCCTCGAGGATGTACTGGTAGATATGTGTAAAGAAAATGTCCAACGCGCCCAAAATACGACATATACCCTAACTTTGCAGCCTTCAAGGTATGCAGACAGATTTTCTAGTTATCGGATCGGGGATTGCCGGATTAACCTACGCACTCAAAGTGGCGGACGCCTGCCCGGACAGGACCATTACCGTCATTACAAAGACCACCGAGGATGAAACGAATACCAAGTATGCGCAGGGAGGCGTTGCCGTCGTCAATGACCTGGAAAACGACAGCTTTGAAAAGCACATCGTGGATACCCTCGTGGCAGGGGATGGCCTGTGCAATCCCGAGATCGTCGAGATCGTAGTGAAAGAGGGGCCTGAAAGGGTACAGGAAATTATAAACTGGGGAGCGAGCTTCGACAAGCAACCCGATGGGGAATATGCCCGGGGTAGGGAAGGCGGTCATTCCGAGTTCCGCATCCTGCATCACAAAGACGTTACCGGACGGGAAATCGAAAGGACCTTATTGTCCGCGGTGCACCAGTGTAAAAACATACAAATCCTCAACCACTGCTTCGTGGTTGACCTGATCACACAGCACCATTTGGGTTACCTGGTAACCAAATCAACCCCCGATGTTGAATGTTACGGCGTGTACGTATTGAACCTCAGAACGGGGGAAATCGAAAAGATCCTTTCCAGGATCACCTTACTCGCCACAGGGGGCAACGGGGGCGTTTACCGGACTACTACAAATCCCCGCATTGCCACGGGTGACGGGGTTGCCATGGCCTATCGCGCCAAGGGAAGAATCGAAAATATGGAATTCATCCAGTTCCATCCCACGGCGCTTTATGAAGTGGGTGTGGGGAGCGCTTTCCTGATCACGGAAGCGGTGAGGGGAGACGGGGGAATATTGAGGAACCGGAAAGGAGAAGCATTCATGGAGCAGTATGACCCACGGAAGGATCTGGCTCCAAGAGATATCGTTGCCAGGGCCATAGACAGTGAAATGAAGCGGACGGGTACCGAAAACGTGTACCTGGATTGCCGGCACATGGACCGGGAAAAATTCCTGCATCACTTCCCGAACATTTATGAGAAATGCATGTCCATCGGTATAGACGTGTTTAAGGATATGATCCCGGTTGCTCCCGCGGCGCATTACAGTTGCGGCGGCATCAAGACGGATGCCTGGGGTCAGACCAGCATTACGAACCTTTTCGCGTGCGGTGAGTGCGCCAGCACGGGCCTTCACGGAGCCAACCGCCTGGCAAGCAACTCCCTCCTGGAGGCCATGGTCTTTTCGCATCGCTGCTATCTCGAAAGTATCCGGATCATTTCCTCGGTTCCTTACAAGGAAGGGATTCCCGACTGGAACGCCCACGGAACTTCGGCACCCAGGGAAATGATCCTGATCACCCAAAGCCTCAAGGAGCTCCAGCAGGTCATGAGCGACTATGTAGGGATCGTGAGGACAAATGTGCGTCTGGAAAGGGCCATGAAGCGCCTGGATTTACTCCACGAAGAAACCGAGCGCCTTTACGAAACCTCGACCATCTCTCCCCATTTGCTGGAGCTCCGCAACCTCATTACCGTGGGGTATATGATCGTAAAATGTGCCCAGTTCCGGAAGGAAAGCAGGGGCCTTCATTATAATACCGACTACCCAACCCACAGTGACATCGTGCAAAACATGGTTTGGTGATGTATTACCTTCTCTACGGCTTCGTTTATATACTTTCCCTGGCGCCCTTCTGGCTCCTGTACGGCATTGCGGACGTCCTCTTCCTGCTCGTGTATTACGTCATCCGTTACAGGAGGGGGCTCGTTTTCTCCAACCTTCGCGCCGCCTTTCCGGAAAAATCGAATGCCGAGCTTCACCTCATTGCCCGCCGCTTTTACCGGAACCTCATCGACAATTTCCTGGAAGCCATCAAGCTCCTGACCATCAGCCGCAGTCAACTCTCCAAACGTTTCCAGTGCGATTACAGTCTCATCGAGCGACTGTATGCCCAGGGCAAGAGTTGCCAGGTACACATGGGCCACGTGTTCAATTGGGAATACGCAAACGCCGAATTTTCTTCGAAGACCCGATCCGACTTCCTGGTTGTTTACATGCCCATTGGCGCGAGAGCCGTGGATCGCCTCTTCCACACACTGCGGGATCGTTTCGGGACCATCCTTCTGCCCGCTACGGATATGCGCAGTGCCATGCTCCCTTACCGCAACCGCCAGTATATTCTTGCGTTGGTGGCGGATCAAAACCCGGGGCGCCCGGAAGACTCCTATTGGTGCGACTTTCTCGGCAGACCCGCGCCCTTTGTAAAGAGCCCTGAGCGAGGCGCCCGGCGGAACAACATCCCTGCAATTTTTGTGTCCATGCGGAAAGTCCGACGTGGTTACTATACCGCTGAGCTCAGCATGGGCGCCGAATCTCCCCTGGACCTCCCCGAGGGCGAGTTGACCTTGCGCTTCGTCCGCTTTCTGGAGGAAGAAATCCGATCGCAACCCGAAATATGGTTGTGGAGTCACCGGAGGTGGAAGTGGCTGTACAAGGATGAATACGAAAAATGGCGTTTGGATCGTTAATAGTACATGCAGAGGCTCTTCTTTTTTATCGCATGCTTGGTTTCTTTGTCCTGCCATCCCACGAGCGCCTTCCGCA
>CAZJDB010000005.1:0-16675 GCA_964544695.1 uncultured Chitinophagaceae bacterium | reverse complement strand
CTTTCAGGGCCGGAACGTCCTTCATGGTGAAGACCTTGATGCCGTCATTGAAGGCATTCTTACTCTCTACGTCTATGGGCAGCGAGCAGTGCACCGTGTAGGTGAAGTCGATGTAAGGCGGGACGTCGATGTAGTATCTGCTGAAGCGAACGGGGATATCCTCCTGGAAATTCCAGGGCTCGATGCTGGCAAAGTGCCGCGAAATCTTGGTGAACTTGTATTCTATGACGCTTCCTTTTCGAACATTGGGGAGCGAAAAAACGACTTCGTCGATGTTTTTTTCCAGGGACTTCCGGTAAATGTTGGCTTTTTCCAGGGACGTGGCGCCCTCGGGATTGAAGGTGACGCCCTGTACGTCCTCGATCACTTCGATGTCGTCATGGGCGTAGTATGGGATAATGACGTTGGCCCGGAACAGCCCTTTGTCTTTCAATATTTTTATCCTGAACCGGTAGTTGGTGACCATTTCGTTGTCTCCATTGCCCAGGTTGAAGTTGGTTTCCCCGGTCTTGAGGAGGACCAGGGCTTCGGCTTCGGAGTCCAGCGGACAGGCGGTCATGGCCAGGTCTTCGGGGGGGACGCTGCCGAAGTCGGGTACATCTTTCTGGGCGGAACTTATAAGGGAAACGGTTAAGGTAAGGGTTAAGAGTGTTATTCGCTTCATGGTTTGTTGATCACTATTTTTTCGGTTTCTTCCTTCACAACGTGCCCGAAAAACTCTTTCACGAGGGGATAATCCCGCGCAGGGATCCTCCGGGCGTTCAGGGTCAGGACTCCTCGTGAATATACACATTTTTGGGCGGCATCGTACCAGTAGGAGGAAGTATAGGAAGCATAGTCGTTGGAGAACGAATCACCTTTTGGGAGCTGGTCCACCACGTATCCTTCCGGGAGTTGGTAGCACGTCGTGTCCACGGTGACGTCAGGATTTGCAAAATAATAGTCCTGGGTCCGATGCTCGGAAGGGGGGAGTTTATAGGGCCAGATATGGTAGAGGCGGGGATTCAGAAACATTTTGGACCCGGCGGTAAATTCCGGAACTTTTTCAAAGGTAAGGCTCATCAACGTTTTCAGGGCGGCAGAATCCTTCTGGCCAGGGGTGATGGTGAAGTCATCGGGCTGGGGAAAATCCATGTCATCGACCAGGAATTTTTTCTGGTTATCCCGCGTCTCCGCATAAAATTTGCGGATGATTTCTTCCTTATCGTCTCCCCGTTGGTAAAAGGTAACCATGGCTTTGCCGCTCCCGTCATCAGAGAGCGCCACCTTCGTGTTGTAAATGCTGGTATTTTCCTCCAGGGTACTTACGGGGGTATGTGCCAGGACGCCCCCGTTTTCCGTGATCAGGAGCGCGTTCCGGTTTTCCGTGAAGTCTCCCAGTACGCCGAAATCGATGTATTTGCTGGTGCACTCCAGCCAAACCGAATCTTTGGGTTGGGGAATGCAGAGGATGACATGGTTGAATTCATCACAAGGAAAGGAGGGATCGATGGGTTGCTGATAAGGCCCGGCATTGATCAGGGCGGTGTAACTTTTCACGCCGACGGCATCCAGACAGGCGCGCATGTAGGTGCTGAGCGCTTTGCAATCGCCGTACTTCTTTTTTTCGGTAAAGTTGGCGGGAAAGGAGCGCTGACCTCCGATTCCGAGCTGAATGCTGACGTACCGAAAATTCTTTTGCAGGTAGTCGTAAATGATGCGGGCTTTGTCCAGGTCCGAAGCTGCTCCGCTGACCATTTGTTGATAGAATTGTCTGGAGGCGTCCGGCAGCACGAAGGAAGCTTTGTTCAGGTCATAGATCCACTGGCCGAAATGCTGCCAGGAGGACATGTCTCCGGGAAAACCGGCCATTTCGAATTGGGTGGGCGCCATTTGCACTTCGGGGACGTAATCCGAGGGCGCGCCGGGTTCCTCAGGGACGGCCTTGATGGGCCCCGATTTCCAGGTATAACTCCGGTTATCTTTGTCCACGTCCGCGATCACGGGTTGGAGGTCCAGGTGACGATTCTTGTAGCGGGGGGTCATGGATTTAGGGGTGACGAGGGTATACTGAGCCTGCTGGAAAGATCGCTGAGTATGTTCCAATGAAAAGGGCACTATGATTTCGGACCCTTTGAAGTTGAGGGTATAGTCCACTTGCACCGTGATGGGATAGCTGGGTGCGGTGACCCTATAGCCGGTAATCGCTCCGTCGTCGATGAGTTCTTCACCGTATCCCTCGGTGACCATTTGCTTTTGCTTGATGTGCTGGATTTGGTTGCCCCCCGGATCGTAAACATATATATCCGCGTCTTCGAGTTTAACGAAAGTATTCGTGTAGGTGCCCCATTCCAGGGCGTCCTGACCTTGCTCGTCCAATATGGTATAGGCTACATGCGATTTATAGGTAGCCCTGGTTGGGGACGCCAGGACGAATGATTCCTCGTCATCCCTGACGACGACGTGGGCTCCCTTCTTCAGGGAATCGGGGATGAGGCTTACGTCGTAGGGTTGTTGCGCGCGGGCGGACCCGGCAAGTAGGATTAGCCCCAGAAGTCGCTTCATAGTCAGGATTTTTTCTTGATCACGATTTGCTCGTTGAGCGTCGCAAATAATTTTTTATAAAACTCGCGGAAGTCGTCGTATTCGTCCAGGTAATACACAGGTCGCTTGAACTCCAGGCCGATCCGGAAGCTCACGCGGCCATCGTCCGCCTGGGCGAGCCTCTCCAGGACGATGCTGGTGTCCTGCATGATCATGCGCATGTTCTTGGGCAGGGTCTCGAAGGTGAAGCCATCGGGGATGGAGATGGTGCCCACGACCATATACGATTGACGGTAACCGAAATCGACGTCTGTAAAGCGGTGCTCGGCCACGAAGGGATTTTTTTCCAGGCCCGTGAACAGGTTGGGGCTGAGGAAAAGGTATTGCCCGGATCCGTTGAGGGTATAGTTGAAATCCAACTCCTGCTTAAGCGGCAGGGAATCGTTGTCCTGGCCGCTCACCTCGAGGCTGTCCACGGAAAGGTTGGAGTACGCCTTGGTGAAGTACGTGTCCTTATACTTGTCGAGGCCCTCTTTGAGGCGCTTGCAGCGCAGGTTTTTGCTGTAATCGAAATTGGTGATGCTGGCGCTCCCAGTCAGTTTTCCCGTGGAGTCCACGTCCCCGTTGATGATGACGACGGTCCGGTACTTGCTCTTGTCGTCCACCAGGGTTACCCATCCCGGATTGTCCTTGTCTATGACGAACCCTTTGGTATACTGGACGTCGTAAGGGATGAGGCGGTAGGGGTTGTATTTATCGGCGGCGTTGAGGATGTAGTAGTGCCCACCGACATAGACGTAGGCCATGACCTTGTTGAACTGTTCGTACTGGTTGGAAAAAATATTGACGCGCCCGTGGTCCCGGGTGCTGACGAGGAGGGGATGCGCATCCAGGCGGGCGTCCCGCAGCAGGTTTACCAGCAATAGGTTAATGTCGGCGACGCTGCCCACTTTTTTGTCCCAGGCGGTTTTGATGCCTTGTTGGGAAAAGAGTCCTTCCTCTTCGTTGCAGTCGATGTGCCTGCGGACATATTCATATATGGCGGCCATGCGCGCGGTGGAATCGCTTAGGTTGGCCAGAAGGGCATCCAGGTCCGCGGTGTGCGGGACGTTCTTGTGGAGCTGGCCCCCGAAGTCTTCGTCATCCAGGAACTCCTGGTTGATGCTGGCCCACGTGGTATTGAAGGTATGCGGCGCTTCGCCGGGGAACTGGTACCCCGTGAACTGGAAGGTGATGCGTTGCAGGTAGTCGTTGGGCGCGGACATGTAGGGCTCGTCCCTCAGCCCCGGAATATTTTTCATCGTATATGTCCTGGCCCACGTTGCCGCATATTCGTCGTCATGCCTGTCTATGGGGAGGGTAATGTGACTGTTCGCGGTGAACTGGAAGTAACTGGGTATGGACAGGTAGAACTGGGTGTACCTGACCGGGATGGGGTATTGGAAATCCCAGGGCTCTATATCCCCGAAATCGGTGGACACCTTCGTGTATTCGTATTCGATGACACTCCCCTTTTTGACGTCGGGCAGGGTGAAGGACAACTGGGACCAGTTTTTGCTCACCTGCTTGGTGTAAATATTGGCGTGCTCCAGTTTACTTTTGACGATGTTGCCCGACGCGTCCAGGTTATACGTTTCCGCGCTGACGTTGTCGATGCGGTCGACGCGGTTGTGGGAGTAAAAGGGGACTTTAACGTCCGCCCATTCCACGCCCTTGTCCTTGAGGATTTTGATCCGGAAGCGGTATTTGGTTTCCAGCCAAATTTCCCCGCTGACGTTGAAAGTAGTTTCTCCCGTGTTGATCAGGATCTCGGCGTCGGCCTCGGGGTCGAAGTCGCAGCTGGTCATGTCCAGGTCCGCTTTGTCAATTTTTCCGTAAGAGGGAATGTCTTTCTGGCCCCGGGCGAAGCCCGAGAGGAGCAAGGCGATAAGGAGGGCGAACGGCTTGAGCATACTCAGAGGTTGATGCAGCCAAAATAACGTTTTTTTCCGCCCGATACACAAAAAAACTCTGCCTGTCTCTCAATGAGTTATATGCGCTCCAGGCTGGAGAAGAAGAAGTCGCTTTCGATGCGTGCATTTTCGTCGGAGTCGCTCCCATGGATGGCATTCCTGCCGATGCTCTCGGCGAAGCGCTTGCGTATGGTCCCTTCTTCGGCCTGGGCCGGGTTGGTGGCGCCAATGAGTTTGCGGAATTGATCCACGGCACCCGCTTTCTCCAAAATAGCGGCATAGATCGGCCCACTACTCATGAATTCCACCAGCTCCCCGTAAAAGGGCCTTGCCTTATGTACGGCATAAAATTCACCGGCTTTCTCCGCGCTCAGGCGCGTGAGCTTCAGGGCGACGACCTGGAAACCCGCTTTTAGGATTTGGTCCAGGATGGCGCCTGCGTATCCGCGCTCCACGGCGTCCGGCTTTATCATAGTGAACGTTCTGTTGCTCATATAGTGCTGGCGACGTGCCTTCGGCGCGTCTGGTTTTGGGCCGCGAAAATAACATTTTTTGGGATTCTGCGGCTTAAATTAGATATTCGCTCCCATTTTTATGGCGTGAGACCCATTACAGAACTATACGGAGCCTTGTCCGAGCCGAAGAAGATCGTGATCACGATGCACCAGAAACCCGATGCGGACGCCCTGGGGTCTTCGCTGGGGTTGTACCATTTTCTGGTCAGCCTGGGCCATGACGTAACGGTCGTTTCGCCCACCAACTGGCCGAGGTTCCTGAATTGGATGCCGGGCGCCGCTGCGGTTTTGGATTTTGAAAGCATGACGGATCGCTCCCTGGCTGTTTTGACGGCCTGCGATTGGCTGTTTTGCCTGGATTTCAACGTGATGATCCGGACCAAGCGCATGGCGCCCGTGATCGAGGGGCTTTCGTGCGTGAAGGTACTGATCGACCACCACGAGGAGCCCGCGGTCGAACAATTCACCTACGGCATAAGCGATCCCTCCAAGAGCTCCACTTCCGAAATGGTCTATGACTTCATCGTCCGCTCGGGTAACGGGGACCTGATCGACGAACCCATGGCCGAATGCCTGTACGCGGGGGTCATGACGGATACCGGCTCCTTCCGCTTTCCCGGCACTACGGCAGCCGTCCACCGGATGGTGGCCGATTTGAAGGATAGGGGACTCCAGCACTCGCGCGTTCACGAACTGGTATACGATCACTTCCTGGAAAACCGCCTCCGCTTCATCGGGCACATCCTGCTGAACCGCATGGAGGTCTTCTATGAGTACAACGCAGCCCTGATCTCCATCCCCAAGAGCGACCTCCTCCGCTTCGAGATTCAAACGGGGGATACCGAGGGCCTCGTGAACTTTCCCCTTTCGATCCAGGGCATCCGCCTGGCGGGTCTCGTCATCGACCGCGACGAGGAACGTAAGTGGTCTTTCCGGAGCAAGGGAGATTTCGATACCAACGTTTTTGCCCGAAAATACTTTAACGGAGGCGGCCACGTGAACGCATCGGGGGGCAGGAGCAGCGAGCCCCTGGCCCAGACGGTGGCGGTGTTCAAGATGGCCCTCCAGGAAAACAGTGTAGTACTAAATGAACAAGTATAAATAACCATCCATGCAAAAAGTTGTTTTGTTTTTTGTCGCGCTTTTAGTGATCGCAGGCAGTTTTGGTTGTAAAGATGCCGGGTACGTCAAGTACAAGGGCGGCCTTTGGTACAAGATCATCCGCAGTTCCTCCGACACGGGTCACTTCGCCACTAAAGGCCAGGTGCTGAAATTCGACCTGACCTTCCTCTATAACGACTCCATCCTCCGGACCACGCGGGGACAGGTTCCCCAATACGCCCCCCTGGATTCGGGCCGCGTTCCCGAGCCCTACTATACGATCTTCATGAAGGTGAAGGCCGGGGACAGCGTGATCATCCGCCAGTTGACCGATTCGCTGTTCAAGATGCGCCCCATGCCCCCCTTTATGAAGAAGGGTAATTACATCGTAACCCACTTCGCCGTGCTGGGGCTCTACCCCGACATGACCGCGGCCCAGGCCGACCAGGATAAAGCGATGCTTGCCATGCGCACGCGCGATTCGATCGATGCGATCGCCCAGAAGTCCATAGATGAAAAAACCATCCAGGACTACCTGACGGCCCACAACATCAAGGCCGTGAAGGCGCCCAAGGGGACCTTCGTGGAAATCCTCGAACCGGGAAGCGGGACAGCGGTCGATTCGACCAAGACGGTCGGCGTGTTCTATACGGGTCGCGCCCTCGCCGATGGAAAGGAATTCGATTCCAACACGGACAGCACCGCGCAACGTAAAGACACCTTGTTTGACGTCATGGCCCGCGGACCCATGCAGGGCGGCATGATCGAAGGCTTCACCGACGGCGTGTCTATGCTGCGCCAGGGCGCGGTCGCCCGCCTCTACATTCCCTCCTCCATGGGGTACGGGAAGTACGGCAGCCCTCCCCGGATCCAGCCCAACGCCAACCTCATCTTCGACATCCGCGTCGCCAGCGTGGATACGATCAAGCGCGCGCAGCCCGGTATGGCTCGCGGGGGTGGTGCCCAGCAAAAGCTGAGCCCGGCGATGCTGGCGCGCCTCAAGGCGATGCAGCAGGCGCAGGCGCAGAAGAACCCGCCTCCGGCGCAACAGCCTCCCGTGCAGCACTAATGCGCGATGCCCGGCGGGCGATGACTTGGTGGGCGATGCCCTGGTGGGCGATGCCCCGGCAGCGATGCCTAAATTATTGTTAAGGACCCAACCGGGTCCTTTTTTTTGGCCAGCGCCACCCCCCCCCACGTCGTTTTTCAGATAAACCCTCTGAATGAAACGATGCCTTTGGGGCTGTATTATGCTTTTATGGGCCCTTTCCGTTCCTGCGCAAATGCCTTTCCGTTCCATAACGGTGCTGGACAAGCGCCCCGACACGGGTTGGATTTATACGAAGATGCGCCGCGAATTTCCGCCGGAGCATTATACCTATCCCGTTGCCGATTTGTTCAAAGGTTCCATGGGCGGCCAGGCCTTTCTGTTGGTTCGCCTTTTTGAATTTGGCGTACCCAATGGCAGCATTCACCACAAGCATCTGTCTATTTCAGCCGACGCCTATGTGCAAACGGGCAGTGACCGTTATACGTACCTGTTGACCTATCAAAAAACGTATCCCTTCGGAGATCTCTCCCACCTGCCTTCGCTTATGCGCCGGGCGGTGGGGGATTTCCTCGTGGCCGCGGGACGCGCGTATGCGGGGCGCTCTGCATCCGGTTCGGCGCTCAGCCTGGCGGAGGTCGACGGCCGGTCCCCGTTTGCCATCCTCAACGCCGATACCCTCGTGAGCGGCACGTATGCTACGTTCGCGGACTTCAGGGACAACCGCGTCCATCCCGGTCCTGTGGTGCTGACCTGCCAGGACGCGGCCGCGTCCTATCGCCTCGACAGCCCCCGTTCCACGTTGCCCTGGGCGCTCTCCGATGGCGCCAATTTGTACATCCATTGGCAGGGGATCTATTATACCCGTCTCAATAAGCTGCCCTCGGGCTTTTCGTTTCGTGTGCCCTTGTCGAAGGGGCAAGTCCATTTTCTGAATTATACCGGTGCGGCTTTGGCAGCGGGGGGTGCGGGCGGTTCCCTGGATTTAAGCGGTTTCGGTGGCGGCGGAAAGGGAAGCGTGGCTTCGGCGCTGGTGGTCGTGGGCGTGGTCGTGGGGGTGGCGATCGTTGCCGGCATCACGGTGGCCATCATCCGGCAGCACAATAAGTTGAAAATGCAAATGCTGACGGAGGGATACCGCATGGGTTACCTGGACCTTGACCGGGAAGAGGTCTTCTACGATTGGCAGCCTTATGCCTCCAAATAAATTTCCAGGAGGCGGATCGCCTCCATGGCTTCCTTTACGTCGTGTACGCGGAGGATGTGCGCGCCTTTGGTCAGCGCCAGCGTATGGAGGACCGTCGTGCCGTTCAGGGCCTCCCCGGGGGTGACTTCCAGCGTGCGGTAAATCAGCGACTTTCTCGACAGCCCCACCACGACAGGCCTTTGCAGGATTTGCAGTGCATCCAGGTTTTTCAGCAATGCGTAGTTGTGCTTTTTATTTTTCCCGAAACCAAAGCCCGGATCGACCAGCACGTCCTTGATTCCGGCGTTTCGGGCTTTTTCCGCGGCTTCCGCCAGGTATTGGATTACCTCCCGCGTGACGTCGCCGTATGTCGGATGCGCCTGCATGGTTAGCGGCGTGCCCTGCATGTGCATCGCAATATAAGGGACCTTCAGCGCCGCCACCGTGGACAGCATGTTTTCATCCATCCGCCCCGCGCTGATATCGTTCACCAGGACCGCGCCAGCTTCGACCGCCATTTTCGCGATGTGCGCATGATAAGTATCTATAGAAAGGGCCGCTTCGGGCCACGCTTTTTTTATCCCTTCTATCACCGGGAGCACGCGGTCGGCTTCGTTGCTGACTTCGGGGGCACCGGGCCTCGTGCTTTGGCCGCCGATATCCAGGAAGGTTGCGCCCGCTTCGAGCATCGTCCCCGCCATGTCTATGGCTGCGGGCAGGTCCACGCGGCTGCCTTTGTAAAAAGAATCGTCCGTCACGTTCAAAATGCCCATCACTTTGGGCGTATCCAGCACGATCAATTTGCCACCGCAGTTCAGTGAATATCCGTTATTTTTGAAAAAAGGCATACCTGCAAAGCTATGGATACGGTGGATCAATACAACGAAACAGTGCGCACCGCCCGGGATATTTTTCTTGCAAAAACCACCGACTATGGGACGGCCTGGACCGTCCTGCGCCCCGTGTCCATCGTGGATCAAATTTTTATCAAGGCCATGCGCATCCGGACGCTCCAGGAAACGGGGGTAAGCCTCGTCGGGGACGATATCCCCGGGGAATTCCTGGGGATCATCAATTATGCGGTCATTGGATTGATACAACTTGTTCGCGGATCTGAGCCTGCCGAACTGCCTTCTTCGCTTGCGGTTGGCCTTTATGATTCGCAGGTGGCCATCGCCCGCGACGTGATGCTTTCCAAGAATCACGACTACGGAGAAGCCTGGCGCAACATGAGCCAGGAAGGCCTCACGGACCTGATCCTAATGAAACTCCTGCGCATCCGCCAGATCCTGGCCAACAAAGGGGTCACGCTCATCAGCGAAGGCGTCGACGCGGGGTACGTGGACATTCTCAATTATGCCATATTTGCCTTAATATTGACCCAATCATGAAAAAAGCAGTTTGGATCGCCCGCCTCCTGGTAGGAGTCCTGTTTATCTTTTCCGGATTGATCAAGGCCAACGACCCCCTGGGCCTGGCCTATAAGATGCAGGAATTCTTCGACGCCTGGAACTGGCACGGCTGGACCGGGTACACCCTGGGCCTGTCGGTTGCCATGATCAACTTCGAAATCCTGGCGGGAGTGGCCCTGCTGCTGGGGTGGCAAATGCGCCTCGTCAGTTGGTTCCTTCTTTTGCTGATGCTTTTCTTCCTTTTCCTCACCTCCTACGTCTTATTCAGCGGGAAGATCACTGCCTGTGGTTGCTTCGGAGACTGCATTCCCCTGACCCCCATCCAGACCTTTACCAAGGATGTGATCCTGTTGGTGCTCATTTTGTTCATTCTTGGGTTCCGACGTTTTGTGCAGCCCCTGTTTTCGCGCTGGACCTGCATGTTGTTACTGGTTCTTACCATCCTATGCAGCCTGTGGCTCCAGGGATACGTCCTGAAGCACCTGCCCTTCCTCGACTGCCTCCCCTTCAAACCCGGGAATAACCTCGTCCAGCAAATGCAGATGCCCGCGGACGCCGTCCCCGACAGCGTCGTCATGGTCTTTGAATATGACAAGGGGGGCGTGCGCTATACCTTCACTGCCTCCGAAATTCCCGCCGATCCCGCTAAAGCCGGCTATACCTTCGTGGACCGCATCGACAAAATCGTCCGCCACGGATACCATAACGAGCCCCCCATCAAGGACTTCGTGCTGCGCGCCCCCAACGGAGGGGACAGTACACTTCCGGTTTTGGAGCAACCCGGCCCCTACTATATTTTATTCCGAAAAGATTTCGACGAACACACCACGGGCCCCTGGGTCAACCAGGTCGTGCGGATCGCGGGCCTGGCCGCGCAGGCCCACGTCCCTTTCATCGTGGTGACGGGGCAGCACGACCGCGCCGACGAACTATTCAACAGCATCCTGCACCTGGGATTGCCCATCTATACCTGCGACGTAACCGCCATCAAGACGGCAGCCCGTACGAATCCATGCATATTCGCTATGAATGGGCCTACCGTGGTTCATAAATGGGGCTTTGCGGACTTCTATAAGGTGACCGTGCCGTGACATTTCGGGGCCGCTCCGCGGCTTGCATTTCTCGCATGCGTTTTGTATATTGATAGGAAACGCATGCTATATGAAGAAGGTGCAGGATATATTCGCGCGCAAGGGCCGAAACACCGTCCACATCCACCCGGACGCCACCGTACTGGACGCCCTGAGATTGATGGCCGACCGGAACATCGGATCTGTTGTCGTACTCCATCATGACCAATACCTGGGCCTGATGACCGAACGTGACTATTCACGCAAAGTGATCCTGCTGGGCAAATCCTCAGGCGACACCCGCGTCCGCGACATCATGACCACCGACCTGCCCCGTATATCCTCCGAACACACCCTCGAAGACTGCATGCAGCTCATGAGCAACAAGAACATCCGCTACCTGCCGGTGTTCGATCAGGGGCGCTACGCGGGAATCATTTCTATTAACGACGTGGTTCGTGAGACGATTTCCTCCCAGCAGGAAACGATCGAGCACCTGCAGAATTTTATTCATTCCTCTTAGGGCGCCGGGGGACGGACGGCCATTTAGTTTTAATCCGGAGGCCATCCCGATTTCAGGGTAAAAAGGGTTCTATTGTTTAAAAAAAGGAAGAAAAATTTGGAATTCCAGGTACCGTTGTTGTACCTTTGAAGTATTACCCCCCTAGGATGAAATATACCTATGGCTGACCCCTCAATTGCAGAGGGGTTTTTTATTTAACCTATGTTATGTCTGTGAGCCTGGAGAAGCAACGTGTGTCTGTGTATGTGGACGGCTTCAATTTCTATTACGGTCTAAAGTCAAAAAATTGGAAGCAATACTATTGGTTGGATGTTGTACGATTTTTTGAAACCTTTATAAGGCCTCATCAAGAGTTGGTTGAGGTAACTTATTTTTCTGCTCAGCCCCATGATAAGGGTAAAGTTGACCGGCAAAGCCTATTCTTTTCTGCTAATAAACTTAACCCAAAATTCAGCCTTGAATTAGGGAGATACATGGCCAAAACCAAGAGATGCCACAGCTGCGGGGTTTCACATAAGACATATGAAGAAAAGGAAACGGATGTAAAGATTGCTACAAAGATGATTTCGGATGTGGTTCATGATATTTGTGATATTTCCATCCTGGTTTCTGGTGACAGCGACCTTGTGCCCCCTATAGATTTTATTAAACGTTATAAGTCTGGCCACAAAATCTTTGTCTATTTCCCGCCTGGCAGGTTTTCATCAAATTTGAAATCCATTGCGAATAATTCCGCGGCGCGGCTCACGGTGCGGAAAAAGTATACCGATACGTCCGATGGATCTTATCCGTCGTCGCCCCCGTGGCCTCATGGAGCGCCAGCATCTTCTGATTGAAATCCCCCACCCAGGCTAGCTCCACGCCTTTGATGGTTTTGCGGGGCAGGACCTCCTCCTGGAGACAGCGCACGAGCGCGGACTCGATGCCGTGGTTTTGGTATTTCTTCTTGCAGCCCATGACGATGATGCGCAGGCGGTCGATGGTGGTGACGCGGCGGTAGTAGACGAATTTCAACTTACCCCATAGGCCCATTTTACCGTGCACGTGGCGGAGGATCTGGTTGGCATCGGGGAGACACAAGACGAAGGCGACGGGCTCGTTTTGGTAATACGCGAACCAGATGATCTTTTCGTCCATGATGGGTTTCATTTGACGGAAGGTTTCGCGGACGGTGCCCAGGTTCATGGGGGTGAAATTGTCGAAGTTGCTCCAGGCGTCGTTGTAGATTTCCAGGAAGTCTTCGAAATAACGCTCGCGCTCGGCAACGGAGAAGTGCCGGAAGGTATACCCCGGCTTCCGCATGACCCACCCCGAGATTTTGGTGAAGCGCTCGGAAAGGGGAACGGTGGCGTCCAGGAAGTTGGTGAGCTGGTCGTAGGACTTGAACCAGCCATAGTTTTCAAAGAGGCGCACGTAATAGGGGGGGTTGTAGTTCATGCCCAGGCTGGGGGGCTTGAATCCCTCCACGAGCAGGCCCCAGAATTTGTCGTTTTCTCCGAAGTTGACGGGGCCGTCCATGGCGGTCATGCCCCTTTCGCGCAGCCACTCGCGTGCGGTGTCGAAAAGGAGGTTGGCGGCCGCCTGGTCGTCGATGCATTCAAAGAAGCCGATGCCGCCCGCGCCCGAATGACGCGCTTTTTCCTGATTAATAAAAGCTGCGATCCGACCGATGACGGTGTCGCCATCGAGTAAAATCCAGCGCGTGCAGACGCCGTGGTTGAAAAAGGGGTTCAAGACAGGGTCGAAGACGGCGCGGATGTCGTTATCTAGCGGCGGGATAAAATTCGAATCTTTTTTGTACATCCGATGAGGGAGACGGATAAAGGCCTCGGCGCTGCGGGAAGAATTCACGGAAACGATCTGCATACGGTGGGGTCTACCTGATCACGACGGTTTTGACGACAAATTCACCCATTTTTTCATTGATCCGGCCTGCAATGAGGTCCTTCTGGTAGGAAAGCTCCTGCTTGAGGGGCGCGATAGCGGTGGTGATGAATAAGGTCCCCTGTACCAGCTCGATTTTCTCGGTGTACCTGGAGACGGTCTTTCCCATGATTTCTTCCCATACGGAGTGGATTTGGAATACCCGGATGTCGGATTTCAGGCGGCTCTTGTCCAGGAATTGACGTATGGCTTGTTGCATGGAAAATTCACCCATGGGCTAAAGATACGACATAGGGACAGCCCTCACAAGGAAATAATCTGATGGTCCACGCCCAGGGTATCGAGCGCGCTGTCCAGGCGTTCCCGGTGTGTGTCGGTGATGAAGAGTTGGGCATCGTCGTAGTCGCAAACCTGCCTCAGTAGTTGGTTCATGCGGGGCGCATCCAGCTTTTCGAAAACGTCATCGAGGAGGAGGAGGGGGGAAAAGCCTTTATGCTCGCGGAGGATGTCGAACTCGGCCAGTTTGAGGGCGAAGAGCAGGCTCTTGCGTTGACCCTGGGAAGCGAATTGTTTGAAGGGTTCACCCCGCATGCGGAAATCGACGTCGTCCTTGTGGATCCCCGTGTTGGAGCGGCCCGTGGCCAGGTCCCTGGACCGGCATTGGTGCAGCGCATCGGCCATGGACGTGCTCAGGAGCTGGCTTTCGTATTCCAGTTGCAAATCCTCGTCGGCAGCGGCGATTTCGCGGTAATGCCGGTGGACCTGGGGAAGAAAGGTCTCCAGGAAGCGCTTGCGTTCTTCGAAAATGAACTGGGCGGGGGGCCCCAGCTGGGTGTCCAGGATATCCAGGAGGGAGGTGTCGATGCGCCGCGTTTCCAGGTATTGCTTCAAGAGACTTCCCCGTTGCATCAGGAGCTTGTTGTGCACGATGAGTTGCTGGAGGTACGGCACGCTGATCTGGGAAAGGAGGGTATCGAGAAAGCGACGCCTCGATTCGCTGCCACCGATGAGTAACTCCACGTCGTCCGGGGCGATCATCACGCAGGGGAAGAGGCCGATGTGGTGCGAGAATTTCTCGTATTCCACGTCGTTACAGAAGATTTCCTTTTTGTTCTGGCCCCGGTAAATGCACGTGATCTTGAAGGATTCGCCGGCCTTGTCGAAGATGCCCTCCACGCGGAAACCCTGTTGTCCGAGTTGTGCACTGGCCTGGTCGCTGGCGGTAAAATAGCTTTTGGTAAAGCAGAGGTAGTGGATCGCGTCCAACAGGTTGGTCTTGCCGACCCCGTTGGCGCCCGCGATACCTACTACGCGTTCTTCGAAATTGAAGTGATCGATGTAATAGTTCTTGTACTGCGTTAATTTCAACTGTTGCAGTTGCACCGTGCAATATAGCTGGATTCTGCCAAATAGTCAGCGGGGGGTTTGGTTTTTTGTTTATTGCTGTCAAAGCCTTATTTTTGCCCGCAAAATTTTAAGTCCAGTGGCGACGAAATTCACAAAGGAAACCTACCTGTACTGGTACGAATTGATGCTGCTTTTGCGGCGTTTCGAGGAAAAGGCGGGGCAGATGTACGGGATGCAAAAAATCAGGGGTTTCTGCCACCTTTACATCGGGCAGGAAGCGGTGGCCGCGGGATGTATGACCGCCACCAAGCCCGAGGACAGTTTCATCACCGCCTACCGGGACCATGGCCTGGCCATCGCCAAGGGCGTTTCAGCCAAGAGTTGTATGGCCGAGCTGTTTGCCAAGTATACGGGTTGTTCCAAGGGAAAGGGTGGGAGCATGCACTTTTTCGGAAAGGATGTTAACTTTTTCGGGGGCCACGGCATCGTGGGCGCCCAGATCGGCACCGGCGCGGGCCTGGCCTTCGCCGAGCAATACAAGGGGACGGACAACGTTTCCCTGACCTTCTTCGGGGACGGGGCAGCCCGCCAGGGGATGCTCCACGAGGTCTTCAACATGGCTATGTTGTGGAAGCTCCCCGTGGTCTTCATTTGCGAAAACAACAACTATGCGATGGGCACCTCGGTGGCCCGCACCTCCAAGGTGACCGACATTTATAAGATCGCTGACGCCTACGACATGCCCGCCGACAGCGTGGACGGGATGTCTCCGGAGGCCGTGCACGAAGCCATTGCCCGTGCGGTGAAGCGCGCGCGGGGTAAGGAAGGACCCACCCTCGTCGAGGTGAAGACCTACCGCTACCGCGGCCACTCGATGAGCGACCCCGCCAAGTACCGCACCAAGGAAGAGGTCGAGGAATACCGTGAAAAGGATCCCATCGACCACGTTGCCGGTGTTTTGAAGTCCAATAAATGGGCCACCGACGCCGACCTGGCCGCCATCGAAGAGCGCGTCCACCAGGAAGTAGAAGAAGCCGTGAAGTTCGCCGAGGAATCCCCCCTGCCTCCCGACGACGAAATGTATAAGGACATATATATTGAAGAGGGTTACCCATTTATTGTAGATTAAAAAAATTGACATGAGCGAATCGCAAGATTTTGATGCGGAATTGGCCCTTGAGCGCGCCAAAAATTTCTGGACTAAATACAACAAGCCGATCAGCTACATCAGCACGGGGGTGATCGTGCTGGCCCTGGGCTGGTTCAGCTACAAATACTTCGTCCTGGAACCCAACCGGCTCAAGGCGGAAGACGTCATCGCCGTTCCGCAGGACTATTTCGCCATGGACTCCCTGGATAAAGCCCTGAACGGGGACGCCCGCAACCCTGGTTTCCTGCGCATCGAATCCAAATACGGTGGCACCGACGCCGCCAACCTGGCTCACTACTACGCGGGCGCCATTTACCTGCGCAAGCAGGACTTCCCCAACGCCATCAAGCAACTGAAGGACTTCTCCACTTCCGCTTCGCAGGTCCAGTCCAGCGCTTACCGCATGCTGGGCGATGCGTACATGGACAGCGGCAAAAAGAACGAGGGCGCCGATTATTATAAGAAAGCAGGCACTCTCAATGAGAAGGATTCCTACACATCCTCCGAAGACCTTTTCCGCGCCGCGTTAGCCTATGAAACCATAGGAAAGACGACCGACGCCATAGAGATGTATAAAGAAATAAAGGAGAAATATCCCAAAACAGAAAAAGGGCAGCTAGTAGACAAATACCTCGCACGCCTGGGCGTCGTGCAATAATCACGCCTGGACGGTACGTCGTGCAATAATTTTGTTGGACGCCAGAGGCCGCCGGGGCATAATAATAATTTGATGGTTGGCTGCGGAGGCGGTGAGGTGCGTAATAATATTGATTTGATAGACGCCTGCGGAGGCCGGTGAGGTACGGAATATAATTAATTTGTAGGACGCCTGCGGAGGCCGGTGGGGTACTTGCGAATGCGCTTCCCGCAGCGCGGGGCGCATTCGCAAGTACCCCACCGAGCCTCCAAGAAGGAAGCAAGCAAAATAAAAACCTATGGCTGAAGTAACGAACAGCAATTTATA
>CAZJDB010000004.1:0-1719 GCA_964544695.1 uncultured Chitinophagaceae bacterium | reverse complement strand
AAGGGATGGAACGCTTCCGCCGGATATCCAAGGTCTGGATACCGACCTTTCTCTTCCTGACGGGGTGCAGGTTTCGGCGCAGGGGCGAGGATAATTTCAAAAAGGGAGAAATTTATATCGTGGTGGTGAACCACAATTCCTTCCTGGATATCCCGCTGTCAACCCCGGCGATCCCGGGGCCCAATAAGACGATAGCCAAAATTGAATTGTCCAGGATACCCATATTCGGGCTCATCTATAAACGCGGGTCTGTGTTGGTGGACCGAAAGAATCCCGATAGCCGGAAAGAGAGCTACCGGGCCATGAAAGGGGTTCTGGCAAAGGGCATGCACATGTGCATTTATGCCGAAGGTTCCAGGAACCGAACGACCAGGCCCTTGAAAGAGTTCCAGGACGGAGCTTTCCGGCTTTCCGCGGACACGGGCGTTTCCATCATCCCTGCGCTGATATTCAATACCAGGGAGGTTTTGCCCGCTAACAAACCTTTCTTTTTCTGGCCGAAACCGGTGGAAATGCACTTCCTGCCGCCGGTGTCGCCGGAGGGGCTGGACTATAAGGCGCTAAAGGATAAGGTCCATGGAATCATGGAGGCATACTACGTGGGTAAGGCTGCGGGGCTGGCGGGGGGTGCGCCCAAGTCCTGGCTGGCGGGGCACGAGCCTAAGTCCTAATAAAAACTCGAATTCGAATAGTACGAACGGCTGCGGTTGATCCTTAAATCCTGCAGTATCCCCGATTTGGGGCTAAGGGTAATGGAAAAGGACCGGTAATAGCCGATGGGCGTCACGTTGACGGACAATGCCCAGCAATGGAGGTTTCGGGCAAGGGATGCCTGCAAATATTGCAAAGTATAGTTGTCAATGCTGAAAGTCCCGTTCGCCATGATCTTCCAGTTGGGGGTGAGGTTGAAGTCCCCGTTGAACATTAGGGATTGGGTCGTCGTCGTGGTAAAACCCTGGAAGTTGGGTAGCTGGCTGCGGTTCAGGGTCAGGGAATAAGAGAGGCTGAGGTGCCAGGGGATCTCGAAGTTGGCGAATTCGGCGGGGTTGCTGCGGATGTACTGCAGCTCCTGTTGGTCCGCATCCAGGCCTGAGGGATTCGACAGGTTCCGCTGGTTCAGGATGGAATCCTGCGTGCTTTGTTGACCCTGGGCCTTTTTGGATTCGAAGGTGGTGGAGGCCGATATATAACTGCTGATGAAACGCCCAACCGAGAAGCTATGGTCGCTCCACACGTATTTGTTGATGCGTTGCCCTACCGCGTTGATCTGGTAAGGATCCAACGTGGCCCCCGCTGAAAAGTTGATCTTGTTGAAGAGGTTGCTGCGCGCGTAAATCTGCCAATCGGAGAGGTTGAAAGAATCGGCTATGAGGTTGTAGCTGCCGGTAAAGCCAAAGCCATCTATGATCTTTACTTTCTTGTAGGGTGTATTGCCCGTGGTGTCCTTGTTGTTGCGGACCTTCATTTCGAGGTTATTGTCCAGGGAGAAGTTGATGCTCCCGTTGTTTCCTTCTCCATAAGGCGCAAACACGCCTCCCGCGTATTTGTTGAAGGGCTCGATGTCGCCCACCTGGGTACCATAGTTAGAAAACGTATCGATCTGGGTGTTATACCAGGACCCTTTGTTCAAATCGGGTTGATAGCTGAAACCAATGGTGGGGCGAATGACGTGGCGGATGGCCTTGATATACCCGCTGCCGAAATTGAAGGTACCGTACA
>CAZJDB010000003.1:0-23923 GCA_964544695.1 uncultured Chitinophagaceae bacterium | reverse complement strand
CTGGCCAGCTCCAGGCAATCGGCGGCGATGACTTGATGCAGGGCGGGGGGCATCAGTGAGATGACCACATCGGCTTGGGTGATGAGGGCCCGACGCTGGTCGGTTTGGGTCAGGATATCCAGGACGAGGACGCCCGGTTTGGTGGCGAACTTGTCCACGACCGTGAGGGTCAGATTTTGACGGGACAGGTATTCTATGAGTCCGGCAGAGGATTTCCCCGCACCGAAAAGAAGGAGGTTCATCTGGCGCGCAAAGTATCAATGATTTTTGATATTTTTGCGCCCATGAGACAAATAGCTTTACGTGAGGCTTTGCGCGAGGCCATGAGTGAGGAGATGCGCCGCGATGATAGCGTTTTCCTGATGGGTGAGGAAGTAGCCGAATACAATGGAGCCTATAAAGTAAGCCAGGGGATGCTGGATGAGTTCGGAGCCAAAAGGGTGATCGATACGCCCATTTCCGAACTGGGCTTTACCGCCATCGCGGTCGGCGCGGCACAGAAGGGGCTGCGTCCCATTGTTGAATTCATGACCTGGAACTTCGCCGTCCTGGCCCTGGACCAGATCCTCAATACCGCCTCCAAAATGTTGGCCATGAGCGGAGGGCAGGTGGGTTGTCCCATCGTTTTCCGGGGTCCAGGCGGTTCTGCCGGTCAACTGGGGGCCCAGCACTCCACCGCCTTCGAAAGCTATTTCGCCAATATTCCCGGCCTCAAGGTCGTTTCCGTCTCCAACCCTTACGACGCCAAGGGGCTCTTGAAGAGCGCCATCCGCGACCCGGATCCCGTGATCTTCATGGAAAGCGAACTGATGTACGGGGAGAAGGGCGATGTGCCCGAGGAAGAATACCTGATTCCCATCGGCAAATCCGACGTGAAGCGCGCGGGATCGGACGTCACCATCGTTTCCTATAACAAGATGATGAAGGTCGCCCTGGGCGCCGCCGATGAACTGGCCAAGGAAGGCGTTTCGGCCGAGGTCATCGACCTGCGCACGATCCGTCCCCTGGACTGGATGACCATCCTGGAATCGGTGAAGAAAACCAACCGTCTCGTCATCGTGGAAGAGCAATGGCCCATGGCCAGTATTTCTTCCGAGATCGCCTACCGCATCCAAAAGGAAGGGTTCGATTACCTGGATGCGCCCATCCGCCGCATCACCAGCGCGGACGCCCCCATGCACTACGCGCCCAACCTGGTGGCCCAGTACCTGCCCGACGTGCCCCGGACGGTGAAGCTGGTGAAAGAGGTGATGTATTTGAAAAAATAGCCCGCTTGAAATATGTATTCATCGCGCTCTTCGTTTGGCAGAGCGTGACGGCGCAAACCCCCGCCAACCTCGCAGCACGTCAGTGGTTCGACAGCGCCCGCTTCGGCATGTTCATCCACTGGGGCGCCTTCAGCGTCCTCGGAGACGGGGAATGGGTGATGAATAACCGCAACATCAAGGTCGACGATTACCAGCGCCTCGAACACATTTTTGATCCCGTTTATTTCGACGCCCACGCCTGGGTCAGCCTGGCCAAAGCCGCGGGCATGCGTTACATCACCCTGATCACGCGCCACCACGACGGCTTCAGCGACTGGGATACCAAAGTTTCGGACTGGAAAATTACCAATACACCCTGGGGGAAAGACGCCGTTCGCTTGCTCGCGGATGAATGCCACCGTCAGGGGATTAAGTTGTTTGTGTATTATTCATTATTGGATTGGTCGCGCAGCGACTACCCCTACGAAACGGGGCGCACAGGTAAAGGCACGGGACGCACGCAGCCCAGTGACTATGCCCACTACCTGCAATTCATGAAGGACCAGCTCACCGAGCTCCTCACGAAATACGGCCCCATCGCCGGCGTGTGGTTCGACGGATACTGGGACCAGACGGCACCCGAAGGGGCGGCCGACCGGACGCCTAAAATCGACTGGAAGCTCGACGAGTTGTATGCGCTCATTCACCGGCTGCAACCCGCGGCCCTCGTAGGCAACAACCACCATTTGGCGCCCTTCCCCGGTGAAGACTTCCAGATGTTCGAACAGGACTTGCCCGGAGACAACAAATCGGGTCTGAACTTTCAGCCCATTTCCAAGTTGCCCCTTGAGTCCTGCGTGACGATGAACGACAGTTGGGGCTTCAATATCACCGACGACCATTACAAGTCCGTCAAAGAATGCATCACCCTCCTGGTCCGCGCGGCGGGCTTCGGGGGAAATCTCCTGCTCAATATCGGCCCTTTGCCTAACGGTCGCATCCAACCGCAATTTTCCGAACGCCTGCTGGCGATGGGGGAATGGCTGAAGACCTACGGACCTACCATCTATGGGACACAGGGCGGGTACGTTAGGCCCCAGGCTTGGGGCGCGGTGACGCAGAAGGGGAAACAGATTTTCGTGCACGTGCTGGCACCGCCCTCGGATACGCTATCTATACCCATGCCTTACCAGGTTCGGCATGTGAAACTTTTCCCTACAGGCGAAGTGAATTATGCGGTTCAGGATGGGAGACTCATTTTGCAGACCGGCGCGCTTGATCCCAAAGCTCTCGATGATGTGGTGGAAGTGGATATTGAGTAGCGCTTGCTCGCTGTGCGTATACGCGGCGCGGGCACAGGATACCGCGCTGGTCGGAAAATTATCGGATCAGATAGCCGAGAGGCCCATGCCCGACGTGGTGATAAAGGCCTTCGAATCGGGACGCGTCCTTTCGCAAACCCCTGGGTCCATTGGATACGTTTCACCTTCGGATTTGAGCCGGACGGCCGGCACGTCGCTGTTGCCGGCAGTCAACACCATACCCGGCGTGCGGATGGAAGAACGGTCACCCGACAGCTATCGTTTGTCCATCCGGGGAAGCGTGATTGCCGCGCCCTTCGGCGTCACGAATGTAAAGGTGTATTGGGATGACCTGCCCCTTACCGATGCGGGTGGAAATACTTATTTGAATGTGTTGGACATGCAGGCCTTCCACAGCGCGGAAATACTCAAGGGACCCGCGAGCAGCATGTACGGCGCGGGGACGGGGGGTGTTTTGATCCTCATTCCCGATACCATCACTCACGCTCGCGCACAGTTGAGGGGTGGGTCTTACAATAGCTGGGGGGAGGATGCGCTTTTCTCTCAAAAATCGAATAGCTTCTTTCAAAGCCACGGGCAATCGGACGGATACCGGGAGCAGAGCGCCAGCCACAAGGATGTCTACCAGGAGTGGGGAAGCGCGCGCCTTTCACGGGGGGACGGGTTGAGTTGGTTGGTGTCGTACACGGACCTGTATTACCAGACACCCGGCGGGTTGACGCTCGCGGAAATGGAAAAAGACCCCAGGGCGGATCGTCCAAATACGACCATTCCCGGGGCTACGCAGCAAAATGCGGGCATCTACGCCCAGACTTGGTACGCAGGCCTGACGAACCGGTATGCCGCAGGTAAAGACTGGTACAATACGACCAGCGTGCTCGTTTCGGGAACGCACTTCGACAACCCTTTTCTTACGGACTACGAACAGCGAAGGGAATTGACGCTGGATGCGCTGACGCGCTGGTTGTACCGCGTCGAAAATTGGCGGGTGATATTCGGCGCCGAATATCAATACACGCGTTCTTTCATCCACGATTGGGGTAATGACCATGGGAACCCGGACACGACGCAATCCAACAACCGCCTGCAGGCGTTTCAATTCAATCCGTATGCCCAGGTAAATTGGAATCCCGCACCTGCATTGCTGCTGCAGGCGGGCGCCAGCGCGAACACCTTTCAATACCACTACCTGCCGCTGTACGGACCGAATACGGCCCTGGGGGTACAGGATATTAATTTCCATTTGCAGGTGATGCCCCGTCTCAGCCTGCAGTATACGCTGGGAGAGGGATTCGTCTATGGCACCCTTTCCCGCGGTTATTCTCCTCCGACGATTGCACAGATATTCCCGGGGACGGCTTTATTGTACAACCAACTGCAGCCTGAACAGGGGTGGAATACCGAGGTGGGCGTGAAAAGGTATTTTTTGGAGACGCGGCTGCAAGGTGGGTTGAGCTTGTATGATTTTCGGATGCAGCAATCGATCGTGCCTCGGTATGACAGCGCGGGCCATGCGTACTATGTGAATGCCGGAGGAACCGATCAAAAGGGGCTGGAGGCGAGTGTCAACGCCTTGTTGATTGGCTGGGAATCTGAAAATGGGCGCAGTGTGCGGCTTTCGCAGTGGGTTCAGTACCTGCGCGTATTTGCTTCGTATGCCTTGCAAGACTACCATTTCAGCGACTACATGGAGGGCGCACAGAGTTATTCGGGGAATCCGCTGACGGGTGTGCCGCGAAATGTGCTGGTTGGTGGGGTGGATGTGCGTGTACGATGGGGCTTGTATCTTGACGCCACGGGTACCTGCACATCATCCATTCCGTTGAACGATGCGGATACGGCCCACGCAGCGGCCTACTCGCTGGTGCAGGTGAAGGTGGGGTGGACTTACCC
This sequence comes from uncultured Chitinophagaceae bacterium, assembly GCA_964544695.1. Lineage (GTDB taxonomy): Bacteria > Bacteroidota > Bacteroidia > Chitinophagales > Chitinophagaceae > Dinghuibacter. The sequence goes on along the minus strand of CAZJDB010000003.1, from coordinate 19,461 downwards.
GTTGGGGTGGAACAGGCGCAGCCCGGAATTGAACGTCTACGTCGGCGTGGATAATTTGTTGAACCAGGTCTACAGTTTAGGCGACGACCTGAACGCCGCGGGCGGCCGGTACTACAACCCAAGCCCCGCGCGCAATTGGTTCGCGGGAGTCGCGGTAAAGTTGTAAATTAGCGTCCTATGTCAAACATTCTGATCATCGACGACGAGAAAGCCATCCGTAAAACCTTGAGCGAAATCCTCAGCTACGAGGGATACAAGATCGAAGACGCGGAAAATGGAGAAGAAGGGCTGAAGAAATTCGGCGAAAAAACCTACGACGTCGTGCTGTGCGATATTAAAATGCCCAAGGTCGACGGCATGGAATTTTTAGAAAAAGCTAAGGCGCAGAATCCCGACGTACCCGTGATCATGATCTCGGGTCACGGCACTATAGAAACGGCGGTGGAAGCGGTGAAAAAGGGCGCCTTCGATTACGTAAGCAAGCCCCCCGACCTGAACCGCCTTCTCATCACCATCCGCAACGCCATGGACCGCCAGACCCTCGTTACCGAGGCCAAGGCCCTGAAGCGGAAGGTGAAGCGCACGCAGGACATGATCGGTCATTCCGAAGGCATGGTGCGCATCAAGGATACGATTGAAAAGGTGGCGCCCACGGACGCCCGCGTACTCATCACGGGTGAAAACGGGGTAGGGAAGGAGCTCGTTGCGCGCTGGATCCACGAGAAAAGCGCCCGGGCCGAAGGGCCCCTGGTGGAGGTCAACTGCGCGGCTATCCCCAGCGAGCTGATCGAAAGCGAGTTGTTCGGGCACGAAAAAGGTTCCTTTACCTCGGCCATCAAACAACGCATCGGGAAGTTCGAGCAGGCCAACGGGGGGACGCTGTTTCTCGACGAGATCGGGGACATGAGCCTCTCGGCGCAGGCCAAGGTACTCAGGGCCCTTCAGGAGGGAAAGATCACGCGCGTGGGCGCGGACAAGGATATCAACGTGGACGTGCGTGTCATCGCGGCTACGAATAAAGACCTCATGCAGGAAGTGGACGCCAAGACATTCAGGTTGGACCTGTATCACCGCCTGAGTGTGATCCTGATTCACGTGAATTCGTTGAACGAACGCCGCGAAGACATTCCCGCCCTGGTCGATTTCTTCCTCGCCGAAATCGCCGCGGAATACAATCAACCCAAGAAGACCATAGACGACAAGGCCATCGACGCCCTGAAGGAATATAACTGGACGGGCAATATCCGCGAACTCCGCAACGTCGTGGAGCGCCTGGTGATCCTGAGCGGCAAGGCCATTACGGTCGAGGATGTGCGCAACTACGTGTTGCCAAGGTAGGCATGGATACGTTACCCGTATATTGTATCAGTGGGCTGGGGGCGGACCAGCGCGTGTTCGAGCACCTGGTTTTGCCGGGGTGTTCGCTCATTCCTGTGCCCTGGATGGAGCCGTTGGTGGGCGAATCGATCGGGCATTATGCCGGGCGGATGGCGGCGGGGATTCGCGAGGCGCAGAGCGCGGCGGATGGCGCGGGCCGCGCGCGGGCGACTGCGGGCGGTGAGGCGGCGACTGCGGGCGGTGCGCCGGCGACTGCGGGCCGCGTGCCCTTCGTGGTGATGGGCCTTTCGTTCGGGGGCATGATGGCGGTCGAGATCGGCAAGCTCATTCCCTCCGCGAGGCTTTGGCTGATTTCCACCGTGAAGGTCCGCAGCGAGCTCCCTTTTTACATGCGCTTCGGCAAATACCTGCCCCTGCACAAGCCCTTTCTCTACCTCAATCCCCACCACTGGATGGGCGCGATCGAAAACTACAACCTGAGCGTGGAAAACGAAGAAGAACGCCGGATGGTAGCCGACTACCGGAAATCGGTGAGCAACCGCTACCTGCGCTGGGCGCTGAACGAGATCGTCAACTGGGAAAATAACGTGCCTCCTTTTAACGCCTTCCAGATTCATGGCGGAAGTGACCGTATCTTCCCGGCGCGTCGGGTCCATGCCGATGTCGTAGTGCCCGGTGCGGGGCATTTCCTGGTGCATAACCGCGCCCCCGTGGTCAGCCGGTTGCTGTTGGAAGATGCTGCTAAATCACTACATTTGTCCCTTCCAAATCAATAAATGCATGGGTCTTATCATTTTTATCCTTGGACTGATCGCCTCGCTGTATGGACTGTACGGAACGTTTCAAAAAGCGGGTGTAACCCCCTGGAAAGCCCTGATCCCTTACTACAATACCTGGATCATGGTGGAGCTCATGCGGTCCAAAAAAGTTTGGTTCTGGCTTCAGTTTATTCCCATCGCCGGACAATTCATTACGCTGGCGCTCCTGATCGATTGGGTAAAGCAATTCGGTCGCTTCTCCCTCATCGACCATGCCCTGGCTGTATTTGCGCCCTGGGCCTACCTGCCTTACCTGGGCTATACTAAAAACATACGCTACATCGGACCCGAAAAGGTCAAGCTCTATAAGAAATCGGTCGCCCGGGAATGGATCGACGCTGCCGTCTTCGCCATCGTGGCGGCCACGATCATCCGGACCTTCATCTTCGAGGCGTATACGATTCCCACGCCCTCGATGGAAAAGACCCTCCTGGTGAACGACTTCCTGTTCGTGAGCAAGTTCAGCTACGGACCCCGGATTCCCGAAACGCCCCTTTCCTTCCCCTTCGTCCATAATACGATGCCCGTCACCAACGGGAAGTCCTACCTGGAGTGGGTCAAATGGCCTTACTGGAGGCTACTGCCGCGTAAGGTTACGCGCGCCGACGTCGTGGTCTTCAACTTTCCGGTAGGCGACACCGTTATCGATAACGACCAGTACGGCAGCGTGGTTACGTATTACCAGGCGATCCGCGGCACGAGGGGCGGAAGGCAGGCGATCCTGGACGATCCCGATACCTATCCCATCGTGATCCGTCCCGTCGATAAGGAAGAGAACTTCATCAAGCGTTGCACCGCGGTGGCCGGCGATACCCTCCAGGTGATCCACGGACAGGTGTTCATCAACAGCGTCGGTCAGGGTTTACCGCCCGAGTCCGAAATGTACTACCACGTCATGAACAAGGATGGATCCCAAACGCTGAATCCCGATTTCGTCAATGATTCCCTGCGCATTTACCTGGCCGACGATACGCTGAACCAAAACGGACACAACTTCCGCGAGGACCCGTACCACCCCGGCCTCCTGGAATACAACCTGACGCCCGGCATGCTGCCCATGGTGAAACGCCAGCCCGGCGTCGTTTCGGTGACCCTGGACGAATTCCAGGGCCCGGACCCCGAGGTCTTCCCCTACGACCTGAACCATTACCCCTGGAACCGGGATAACTACGGACCCCTTTGGATTCCTAAGAAGGGCGCTACCCTGACCCTGACTTCTCAAAATATTTCCATCTACCGCCGTGCCATTTCGGTCTACGAAAAGAACGACCTGGAAGAGCGCAATGGTCAGTTCTTCATCAACGGCCAACCCGCCACGACCTATACCTTCAAGATGGATTACTACTGGATGATGGGGGATAACCGGCATAACTCGTTGGATTCTCGCTTTTGGGGCTTTGTGCCCGAGGACCACGTGGTGGGACGCGCTTCGCTGATCTGGATGAGCTATGGTCCCCAGGGGATCCGCTGGAAGCGGCTGATGCGCTTAATCCATTGATATGCGTTCCGTAGAGCTGTCCTCCCACTATTTGATCTATGACGGGGATTTACCCGCTGAGGATGCTTTATTGCTCGAGGCCGCCCGGTCGGCTACTTCGCTGGCGTATGCGCCGTATTCGCGCTTTCATGTGGGGGCGGCGGCCCGGATGGCTTCCTCTGGTGTGATCGTCAAGGGCGCCAATCAGGAGAATGCTTCCTTTCCGGCGGGGATTTGTGCGGAACGTTCCTTGCTTTCGGTTGCGGCTGCTTTGTATCCCGGTGAGGCTATCTCCGCTTTGGCGATCAGTTATGTTCCCGCGGCTGCGGTGCCCATCACGCCCTGCGGCATTTGCCGTCAGTCCATCGCTGAATTTCAGGCGCGGACGGGTGGGCGTATTCGCTTGATCCTGGGGGGAGCGAGTGGCCCTGTTTGGGTGTTCGAGGATGCGGGGGCGCTCTTGCCCCTGACCTTTACATTCTGAACTTCTGTTATGGCGATAAAGTCACGTTATATTGCCCTGGCTGTCTTCCTGACTGCCTGCCACCATGCGAAGCCTCCTCTCTCCATGGAAGCCCGCGTCAAAGACCTGATCGGGCGCATGACCCTGGATGAAAAGATCGGGCAAATGATGAATGCGGCCCCGGCCATCCCCCGTCTCGGCATACCCGAATACAACTGGTGGAACGAATGCCTCCACGGGGTGGCGCGTTCGGGCCTGGCGACCGTCTTCCCGCAGGCCATCGGGCTGGGCGCGGCCTGGGATACTTCTATGCAATTCCGGGTGGCTACCGCGATCTCCGACGAAGCTCGGGCCAAATACGCCGAATATCAGCGAAAAGGGAAGCGCCTGATCTACCAGGGCCTCACCTTTTGGTCCCCGAACATCAACATCTTCCGCGATCCTCGCTGGGGGCGGGGCCAGGAAACGTATGGTGAGGACCCCTACCTGACGGGGATGCTCGCAGTCCAATTCGTCCGCGGTTTACAGGGTGACGATCCGGTGTATTTTAAAACCATCGCTACGGTCAAACACTTTGCCGTGCACAGCGGGCCTGAGCCGGAGCGGCATTCTTTCGATGCGCTCGCCGACGAAAGGGATTTTCGCGAGACGTACCTACCCCAGTTCGAGCGGGGAGTCCGTCAGGGGGGCGCCTATTCCCTCATGTGCGCCTACAACCGTTTCGAGGGACAGGCGTGTTGCGGGTCAAGCCGGTTGTTGACCGATATCCTTCGCAAGGAATGGGGATTCTCGGGGTACGTGGTTTCCGACTGCGGGGCCATCGCAGACATCTATCAACGCCATCATGTGGCGGCTGACGCTGCCTCCGCGGCGGCCCTCGCTGTCCGGGCGGGTTGCGACCTGGAGTGCGATACGACGTATATGCACCTGCACGAGGCGGTGAATCGCGGGTTGATCAGCGAGGCCGACATCGATACGGCACTTGCCAGGCTTTTTTTGGCGCGCTTCCGGTTGGGGATGTTCGGGGACAAGACGCCCTATGACAATATTCCTTATTCGGTGGTGGATGATGCTTCCCACAAGGCACTTGCACTGGAGGCGGCGCATAAAAGCATCGTGCTGCTGAAGAATTCGGATCACCTGTTGCCGCTGTCCCCAGGGAAGACTGTAGCCGTCATCGGCCCCAACGCCGACGATGCGCAGATGCTGCTGGGGAATTATAACGGGCTGCCTTCGGATCCTATTACGCCCCTGCGCGGGATCAGGGCGGCGGCCGCAAAAGTTATTTACGCGCGCGGTTGCGCGTTGGCGGAGGGGTTGCCGACGTTCGAGAAGGTGCCTGTCTCCGGGTTGCAGGCTTCTTATTTTGGGAATGACTCCTTGCACGGTTCCCCGGTGTTTTCGCGTGCCGATTCCTTGCTCGACGCCAACTGGGGAGACGGCGCACCGCGGGCGGATATGGATCCTGATAATTTCGGGGTGCGCTGGACGGGTACCGTTATTCCGGATCGTTTTGGCGCCTATGAGCTGGGGGTCATCACCACTTGCCGGGTTCGGATTTATTTAAACGACAGCCTGGTTGCTTTTACTTCCTATCATTTCCGAAACGAATTCAACGACCCCCGCCTGGCGCATTCTTTGCCGTTGACCCTGGCGGCGGGGAAGACCTACCGGATCCGCGTGGAAGCCGGAGAAACGTACGGTGACGCCCGTGTGCAACTGGTCTGGTCCAGGCCCGTGCCCGACCGGGCGGCGGCTTTGCGTCTCGAGGCCCTGGACGCTGCGCGCCGGGCGGATGTAGTCGTCATGTGCATGGGCCTCTCGGCGCGCCTCGAAGGCGAAGAAATGGACGTCAACATCGAGGGCTTCAAGGGCGGAGACCGGACCAACCTCGATTTACCCGCCGAACAGGAAGCCCTGATCCGGGACGTGGCTGCCTTGGGCAAGCCTGTTGTCCTCGTGCTGCTGAACGGCAGCGCGCTCGCAGTGAACTGGGAGCAGGAGCACCTGCCCGCCATCCTCGAAGCCTGGTATCCAGGTCAGGCCGCCGGGACGGCTATTGCCGATGTCCTTTTCGGAAAATACAATCCGGGTGGGCGGTTGCCGGTTACCTTTTATCATTCCGTTCACGATTTGCCTGCGTTTACCGATTACCGGATGGCGGGGCATACCTACCGATATTTTGCCGGAAAGGTCTTGTATCCCTTCGGATACGGGTTGAGTTATACCACTTTTGCATACGACAGTCTCGATTTGCCGCCCGTGACCCGTTCCGGGGACAGCGTTCACCTGAGCGTACGCGTCACCAACACCGGTTCTATGGCAGGCGATGAAGTGGTTCAGGTTTATGTGTCGCGGCTGCACGCACCCGTTCCTGTTCCCATCCGCTCGCTGGCGGGCTTTCGGCGGATCCACCTGGAGCCCGGCGCTTCGGTGAGGGTTCGCCTGACCCTCGAGCCGGGGGCATTTTCTTTGGTGGATTCGAGCATGCATACGGTGATTCCGCCGGGGCGTTTTTCCATTTTCGTTGGGGGCGGTCAACCTCCTGGTCCCGGACTGCAAGGCATTTTGAGTCTACAGGATACCCTGACGGCGCAAGTAGCCAAGGGATGGCTCAAAGGCACCACTTCCCACTTGAAACTATTGGAGGTTTCCTCGCTCCGGATGGAACCCGGAGTCCTCCTGGGCACGGGCATTTCACATCCCACGGAGTTGTTCATCGTGACCGGCGGCGGACTGGAGGCCTCTTTGAACGAAGGGGATCCAAAGCATTTAGGTCCCGGGGGAATTTGCCTCCTTATGAGTAGTGACAAAGTTCAGTTGTCCAATGAAGGGGATGAGACCACAGAATACATTCGCGTAGTCTTAGACCGGGGCCGCATCGATACGGGCGCTTCTGAAGTTCTCGATTGGAAAGACCTGCCTGTTCAGGCGAACGCTCATGGGGCGACGCGACCAGCGTTCACGTTGCCGCTGGTGAATATGCACGCGACTACTTTGAATCCCGGGGAGTCGCCGCATGCGCCACACACCCACGAGGCGGAGGAAATGATTATACTCTTACAGGGGCGTCTGGGGTTTGAGATTGGGGGGAAGGGGTATGCGGCAAGTCCCGGGGAGGTGGTTTTCATTCCCTCGGGGGTGCTTCATGGGTTGAGGAATGTGGGGACGGATACGGCAGAGTATTTTGCGGTGCAGTGGAAGTAGATCATTTGTGGAGTGCGAGCATTCACTAGGAAGCGTACTGCTGCTTCTTTCGAAACTTTTTCCTAGAATTAGTTGACATTTCCAGTATACAAACTGTATACAGGAAATATCATATCCCAATCTTTCCCCCAAACTATATTGCCATTCTCAATCTTAAACTTTTTGAAGTTTTCAGGCTTTTTATATTTATTATATTGAGGATGGCTATGTGTATTAAGAAAGCTGCCAAAATCTACTATACTCCTTTTCTTGTCGTTAAATTCGACTTCCAGCTTATAACCCTCCATATAAGTTGCATTAGTAACAGAGATTGGTTTCATGCTATTTAATTTTTTTGTTAATTACTTCAGACTTGATCCTTTTGTTTCTTACGAAAAAATCAGTCCATTTTTCGACTATGCCTTTATGATATTTTTTTACAAATTTTAGTGCTTCAGTCATATCCTTTTTTGGCAACGGTTCGCGTCCTGTAATTCCTTGAACATCTAACCGACTCAAGACGCCATTTTCATAAATCAACTCAATTTTGTTCTCAAACTCAGCCAACGAAACATGTACATGTATTGGTAAATTACTAAAAAAACGAAACCCGGAAGTTTGAATTGCTTCAGGGACGACCGGGAATAAGATGATTGAGGGTAGGACAATTTAATTATCCAACGGCACCGGCTCCGACAAAACCGCCTTCCCCTCAGCCGCGAGCCGCGCCTTCCGCACAAAATAAGAAGACACACAAGCAATCGCAATCGCCACTACCCCCTCGCAGAGGATGGTCGTCGGCGTCCCGATCCAATGAGATACGCTTCCGATGAGGAGCGCGCCCACAGGTTGCATTCCGAAAAAGGACATGGCAAAAAAGCTGATGACGCGGCCGCGCATGTGCGGCGCGGCCTGCGTTTGCAATAGGGTGTTGGTCACCGTGGTCTGGGACATCATTCCGAAGCCCGCCATCATGGCGAACGCAAGGGCGATAACAAAATGGGTCTCGTGCGAAAAGAGGCACAAGGCGGTGCCCAGGACTGCGGTATTGATCAATAATATCCGGCGGAGGTTGGTGCCGGCAGGGCGCGAGGCAAGGAAGATGGCGCCGCCCAGGGCACCTAAACCGATGAAGCTGTCCATGACGCCGAAGGTTCGTGCGGTGCCGTGAAAGATGACTTTGGCGTACACGGGTAAGAGGGTGGTAAAGGGTAGAACTAACAGGCTAATGATCGCCAGTTGACCGATGAGGGAAGCGAGCCAGGGCTCGGAACGCAAGTAACGCAGGCCGTCTTTGAGGTCGGAAAACGCACGCTGGGTGCGGGGTTTGGAGACGTAAGGGGGGAGCTTCATCAACAGCAGGGAAGTGATGACGGCCATGAAGCTGACGGCATTGGACAGGAAACACGCGACCTCTCCAAAGCGCTCAAGGACGAAGCCGGCGATGGCGGGGCCGATGAGGCGGCTGAGGTTGACCATGGAGGAGTTCAGGGCTAGGGCGTTGGGCAGGTCTTCCTTTTTGTCGATCATCTCGTAGACCAGGGACTGGCGCGCGGGGACGTCGAAGGCGTTGATGAAGCCCAGGACCGAGCCCAGGCCGATGATGGCCCACACGTTGACGTGGGCCCCGCCCAGGAAAACGACCAGGGCCATGACGAGCGACTGGACCAGCGACAAAGCCTGGGTGCCGATGAGTACCCGGTAGCGGTTGTACCGGTCGGAGACTACGCCTCCGGCGAGCGTTAGGAGGAAGGAGGGGAATTGGGTAGCAAAGAGGCTGACACCGAGCATGACGGTGGAGTGGGTGATGATGTACACGATCCAGCTGACGGCGGTCTTTTGCATCCAGGTCCCGATCAGGGACACGGACTGGCCCGTGAAATAAAGGCGGTAGTTGCGGCTCCGGAAGGCCCTGAAGGTGTCATAGAAACGTGTCATGTGTTCAATTTGGACAGGACGCCGATGGCGTCGGTAAGGATTTGTTTTTCTTTGGCGTTTAGTTTGTCAGAGATGGAGCGCGTGAGCCATTCCTGCTTTTCGCGGGCGCGCTGGCTGAGCAGCTTTTTGCCGCTCTCTGAAAGGGTGATGATGACCTTGCGGCGGTCTTCGCTGGAAGGTGTGCGTTGAATCAGCCCCAGTTCCTGGAGGTGGTTGATTACCTGGGACATGCCCTGGGTGGAGACCTTCTCCATGGCGGCGAGCTCGCCGGGCAGGACCTCGCCCTGATCGCGGATCAGGGCGAGTGTCGAGCGTTCGGTGAGGGACAACTGGGCGTCGTTGTTCGTTTCTTTGCGCAGGAGTTTGACCAGGCGGTACACCTGGGTTCGGAGGCCTTGGGCAATGTCCATATCGGGGAGGGGCATATATGTAAGTTAATTTGCAAAGTTACTTACATATATTCAAATTGCCAAAACATCCTACGTCTTCCGCAGCTCCTTTGCGGCGGCTACCATGGCGATCAAAGCGGCTTTGGTCTCGGGCCAATTCCGGGTTTTCAAACCGCAGTCGGGGTTTACCCACAACTGATCGTAGGGGACGACGGCTTTTGCCTTTTCCATGAGCGAAACCATTTCGGCCTTAGAAGGCACACGGGGGGAGTGGATGTCATACACGCCGGGTCCGATTTCATTGGGGTATTTGAAGTCGGCAAAGGCGTCAAGCAGTTCCATTTGGGAACGGGAGCACTCGATGGTGATCACGTCCGCATCCATGTCGGCGATATTTTCAATGATGTCGTTGAACTCGGAGTAGCACATGTGGGTATGGACCTGCGTTTCATCTTTTACACCGCTGGCCGAGATTCGAAAGGCGGTCACGGCCCATGTCAGGTATTCCGGCCAATGGGCTTTGCGTAAGGGCAGCCCTTCGCGGATGGCCGGCTCGTCGATTTGGATGATCTGAATTCCCGCCGACTCAAGATCCACTACCTCGTCGCGAATGGCCAGGGCGATCTGTGTGCAGGTAACGCTGCGGGGTTGGTCGTTGCGGACGAAGGACCATTGAAGAATGGTTACCGGACCCGTTAGCATTCCTTTTACGTGTTGCTTGGTGAGGCTTTGTGCGTAGGCAGACCAGCGGACGGTCATAGGCTGCGGCCGGTAAACATCCCCGTAGATGATGGGCGGTTTTACACAACGGCTCCCATAGCTCTGGACCCAGCCGTTCTTCGTGAAGGCAAATCCGGCGAGTTGCTCGCCGAAATATTCTACCATGTCGTTGCGCTCGAACTCTCCATGAACCAGCACGTCGATACCGATGCTTTCCTGCCAGTGGATCGCTTCCCCGGTTGCTTTTTCGATGAGCTCATCATATTGCTGCTGCGTGAGGTCGCCTTTTTTGAAACGGGCTCTTAGGCTGCGAACTTCGGTTGTTTGAGGAAAGGACCCGATGGTCGTGGTGGGAAAGAGCGGCAGGTGCAGCGCCGACCTTTGTTTCACCTTTCGATCCCTGAAAGGATGATCGCGGCGGCTGTCCTTTTCTGTGATCCCGGCGACGCGGGCGGATACGGTTTTATTGTGGATGAGCAGAGACGTTTTCCGGCTTTGGGCAACTTGGATGTTTTGCACCAGTAGTTCGGGGACCAGGCCGGATGCGAGTTTCTTCAGGGTGACCACTTCGTCCACCTTTTGTTTGGCAAAGGCCAGCCATTGCTTGATTTCGGGGGCCAGCGATTTTTCATTCGTCTCCAGGTCCAGGTCGCAGGGGGAATGGATGAGCGAACAGGACGGTGCTATCCAAATCCTTTCCGGGCCCAGGGCCTCGACGGCTTTGTTTATAAGGGTGAGGGATTTTTGGAAGTCGTTTTTCCAGATATTCCGGCCATCTACTACGCCCAATGAAAGATGCGTCTTTGCGTTTGCAAATGCGGGTGTAAGGATATCACCCAACTGGGCAGGGCAACGCACCAGATCCAAATGGATCGTATGCACGGGAAGGCTCAGGGCTGTCTGTAAGTTTTGCCCATAGCAATCAAAATAGCTGGCCAGGATGATGTGCAGGTCAGGGAACTTGTTTTTTATCTCCTGGTAGGTTTTCACGAATACCTGCTGTTCCTCCGGAGTCAGGTCCAGCGCAAGACAGGGTTCATCGAACTGGATAAAATAGGCCCTGGCTTCATCCAGTTTCGCGAGCACTTCCAGGTAGACCGGCAATAGCCGTTTGATCAATTCCAGGCGGTGAAATCCGTCTTCCTTTTCCTTACCCAGCAACAGGTAAGATACAGGCCCCAGCAACACGGGTTTGGCATTGAACCCTGCTTGCTTTGCCTCGACAAATTCATTGAGCAGCTTATTGGAAAAAGCGGAGAATTGCTGGTTGGCTGTAAATTCAGGGACGATATAATGGTAATTCGTGTCGAACCATTTGGTCATTTCCATGGCCGTGATGTCATAGCCGTCTCTTTGGTACCCTCTGGCCATGGCGAATAGCAGGTCGATGTCCGGGAGCTGCTTTTGCTGCATCAGGGTATGGTACCTTTCAGGGATGGCGCCTACCATCAGGCTTGTATCCAGGACCTGATCGTAAAAGGAGAAATCGCCTACGGGGATGAGATCGATTCCCGCATCTTTCTGGAGTTGCCAGTTGAACATCCGGATGGCCTTGCCGGTGGCTGCCAATTGATCGGCGGGAAGTTTGCCGGCCCAGTACTGTTCAGAAGCTTTTTTCAGTTCACGTTGGCTGCCTATCCTCGGGTAGCCTAAGTTGTGTGTTTGCATGTCAATGCCTTTTAAATGATCATGATCAATTAAAAGTTCTTGCCTGACTTCGTGATGCTCCCGTAAAATGAAATGGCATTCCCGCTCGGCTGCACCCGCGCCGGAAATCAATCTGACCACTTGCTTCATTCCACGAAAGCATTGTCAATCCGGTAAAGGCAGGTCTCCTGGCTCGTAACATTTTTGCCGTCCTTCCCATCCCGTTGCCGGGACAGTGGACTTCGCGGGCAAAAACCTTTTTCGTTACTTACAGTTGCGGGACAGCTTGTGATTTGCACACAATTCCCTATTATCCCCGGCGCTAATCCGGGGACCTTTTCCGCTTGATGAAGAAATAGTAGAAAGAACTTTGTTTAACTGCGCGAAGGTAGGTAAAATTCCGGTTCCCGTCCGGCTCGCACGGCTAGTACAAATATTCGCACTCGGGACACGGATGAGGCGCGGGCTGCACCACCCCGTTCTCGTCGTCGACGAAAACCATGGGGATCTGTCCGTCCTCCGTCGTGATGGCCCAACCCCTGACCAACAGGTTGCCGGGAGTATTGCCGCCGAAGTAGGCTGCGGGAACGTAGATCAGGGTCGCGCTCAGGCAACTGTCGTGGAAGTTGTAGGGACCATAGTCGTACATACCGGATACTATGTCCGCGGGGGCAATGCTGAGGAAAGCGCTGCGCAAATAGGCGAGGGGCAGGCGGGCAGCGGTATCGCTGGTGTGGAGGTTCTGGTATTGGGCGGGAGCGGGCCCATTGAGACGCCCTCCATCGAAATCCCATTCCTGGATAAACTGGCTGGGCAGACCGTTGAAGTACAGTTGTGCAATTACCTCCTGGACCGAATCCGGGACGCTGTCGACAGTTATGTGGTTCAGTATCGTGAACACGAGTTGGGCGGTGGCATAGCCGTAGCCTGTGAACGTGTCTGTGGACAAGCCGTTGGTCTTGAAGAGCGTGCGGATTGTATCCATTTGACCCGCGTTTAGGGCCGAGGGGGCAGGGAAGACGCGCGTGATGCAGCCCGAATCGGGAGTGGGGGAATGTTTGCCGCAGGCGGCGAGGAAAAGGATAAAAAGGACCCAGGAACGACGCATGTTTTTTTTAGGGTGACAGTGCGTCCGCGCCAAACGTTGCATTAATTTCAGGTTATGAAAGCACACTTCCTTCGTCTCTTCGACTACGACTACACGGTTAACCAACTTATTTTTGGGACTTTACGGGAATGTCCCCCGGGGTCGGATGCGGTTGAAAAACCTATGGCCCTGATGGCCCACCTGCTGGTCGCCTCGGCGCTATGGCTGCAGCGCCTCCAGGGTAAATCGGACATAACCTATAACCTATGGCCCAAACCCGAATGGGGGGACATGAGCGCCCAAATCGAGGCAAATGCGCACGGATGGAAGGCTTGCCTGGAATCCGTACACGACTTTAACCAGTCAATAACGTACCAAAATCAAAGCGGGAAAACGTATGCCAACGTCCTCTCGGATATCCTGTCCCACGTGGTGAATCACGGTACCCATCATCGTGCGCAGATCGGTCAACTGCTGAAGTTCGGGGGGCTGGAACACCTGCCGGTAACCGACTACATCGCGTATCTGAGGCTGAAAAGTTAGGCCAGGACGTTAGTATTTAGTATCTTACGTATACTAAATGCCCGCACCGTGTTGAAAGCCTTTCTGCTCACTTCCTGGCGCCACTTGTTCCGGCACAGGATGTATATGCTGATCAACATCCTTGGTCTGTCGCTGGGGATCGCGTGCGCCATTTTGATCTTCGTCCTCGTCCGCTATCACCTGAGCTTCGATAATTTTCACCCCGACAGCGATCGCATTTACCGCATCAATACCGAATTCCACGACGACGGCACCAAGCTGTACCAGGGTGTGCCCGCGCCTTTGGGCCGGACCTTTGCGGGGGAATTCCCCTTTGCCGAAAAGATGGCCCGCGTGGCCACCTATGAGAACGCGCTCATTTCGCTGCCCGGTGGGAACCGAAAGTTCGTGGAGGAAAAAGGGGTTGCTTTCGCGGACGCTTCCTTCTTCGACATATTTTCCTTTCCCCTGGAGCGCGGCACCTGGCACTCCGATGCCAATACGGCGCTGATCACGCAGTCCCTGGCCAAAAAATATTTTGGGGATGTGGATGCCATCGGGCAAACGATCCGCTACAACGAAAAAGGCGACTTCGTTATCCGGGGTATCCTTAAAGATTTGCCCACCAATACGGACCGGGACCAGGAAATCTACCTCAGCTTCGATAACTTACGTGACTATAGTTCGGCCACGGTCAGCGACAGCAACTGGGGCGGCGTGTACAGCGGGTTCCAGTGCTTCCTGAAGCTCTCTCCCGGAATCCAGCAGGCGCGGGTAGAACACGCCCTACACCTCCTCAGCCACGAATACTACGAGGGCGATGACGTGCATACCTTTGAATTCAAACTGCAACCCTTAAGCGATATCCATTTCAATACGGACATGGACGGGTACGCGGATAAGAAATACTTATGGGCGGTGGCCCTGGTGGGGCTCTTCCTCATCGTAACGGCGTGCGTGAACTTCGTCAACCTGGCCACGGCCCAGGCCCTGAACCGGTCCCGGGAGATCGGGGTCCGGAAAGTCCTGGGCAGCCAGCCCATCCACGTCTTCTGGCAATTCATTTCCGAAACGGCGCTGATCACTTTTCTCGCGCTTTTTTTGGGGCTTGGGTTGGCGTGGGCGGCGCTGCCCTACCTAAATGGCCTTTTCGGGGCGCACATGGCGTTGGATTTGTTTGGTACCTGGTCGTTGGGCGTGTATTTGTTGGTGACGGGCGTGTTCGTGACCTTCCTGGCGGGATCGTATCCTGCGGTGCTGCTGTCGCGCTTCCTGCCCGTCCTGGCCCTGAAGGGACGCTTGGACCAACGGCACATCGGGGGCTTTTCGATGCGCCGGATCCTCGTGGTGCTGCAATTTTCCATCTCCCAGCTCCTCATCATCGGGACCCTGGTCATTGCGCGCCAAATCTTCTTTTCCAAACACGCCGACCTGGGCTTCGTCAAGGATGGCATCGTGACGCTACCCCTGCCCGTGAGTGACCCCGTGAAAATGACGACCCTCCGGAACCGACTCTCCGAACAGCCCGGGGTGCGGAAGGCCTCCCTGTGCTACGACGCCCCCGCTTCGGAAAATAATAGCTCGACGGACATCCGATTTAAGGAAAGGGCCGTTTCCGAATCCTGGCAGATCAACGTCAAGCAAGCCGACGATCAATACCTGTCGGCCTTCGGGCTGCGCCTCGTCGCGGGCCGGAACCTCTTCCCCTCCGATACGGCCACGGGCTGCCTCCTCAACGAGCTGGCGGTGCGCAAGCTCCACGCCGGTACCCCCGCCCAACTCCTGGGCAGGGTAGTGATCATCGACGGGATTGAAACTCCCATCGTGGGCGTAGTCCGCGACTTCAACGACCATTCCTTCCGGGGCAGCATATCCCCCGTGGCCATTTTCAGCCAGGTCCACGAATACCGGAATTGCGCCGTGCGCATCGACATGGGCAACATGCAACCCACCCTGGATGGCATCCGGCGCATTTGGGAAGATACCTATCCCGCCTACGTCTACAGCCAGACCTTCCTGGACGATAATATCGCGCGCTTCTACGAGCTGGACGACATCATGCTCCGCCTCGTGGAGGTGTTCGCGGGCATCGCCATCTTCATCGGCTGCCTGGGTCTCTACGGGTTGGTCTCCTTCATGGCCGTGCGCAAGACCAAAGAGATCGGCGTGCGGAAGGTTTTGGGGGCCGGCCTGGCGGACATCCTCTGGCTCTTTGGCCGGGAGTTCCTCCGTTTGCTGGTGCTTGCTTTTGCCATCGCCGCCCCCGCCGCCTGGTGGTTCATGCACCGTTACCTGCAAGAGTTCCAGTATCGCATCACGATGGGCTGGGACGTCTTCGTGCCCGCTCTGGGCGGGACGTTCCTCGTCGCCGCGCTGACGGTCAGCTACCGGTCGTGGAAGGCTGCTTCGGCGGAGCCGGTGAAGAGCCTGCGGTCCGAATAGTTCCTAAGGATACATTATTTTTTCACGGTGATAGGGTATATTTATCCCTTATGGAAGTGCATCATCACCCCGAAGTCGGGAAAAAAAGTTTCAAGGAATACCTGTTGGAAGGACTCATGATCTTCATCGCCGTGAC
This sequence comes from uncultured Chitinophagaceae bacterium, assembly GCA_964544695.1. Classification (GTDB taxonomy): domain Bacteria; phylum Bacteroidota; class Bacteroidia; order Chitinophagales; family Chitinophagaceae; genus Dinghuibacter. The sequence goes on along the minus strand of CAZJDB010000003.1, from coordinate 3,298 downwards.
GATGGGGTTTTTTGCGGAAAGCATCCGCGAAACGATCCATGAGCACCACCTGGAGCGCGATTACATCAAATCCTTCACCGAGGACCTGAAGATCGATACGGCGCGGATCAACACCGCCCTCTCCAGGGACGCCTATATTCTCCGCAAAGTGGATACTTTGTTTGCCCGGATGCTCCAGGTAAACATCACCAAGTCGGATATCATTACAATATACAAGTGTCAACGCTACGCCATGAACCAGGAGGACGTGCACTTCAGCGACCGAACCTACACCCAGTTGAAGAGTACCGGGGATTCCCGGTTGATCCGCTCCAACGAGGTGTCCAACGCCATCCAGGACTATGAGGCCGGAATGCGCGACTGCACCGACCAGGACGCTTTTTACGGGGCAGAGATCGACCGCATAGCCGATGCCTCCAAGCCCGTCTTCCTTACGAGGTATTGGACCACGGGGTATAAGATCGATTCCCTGGTGGCCAGGGGGGAGGACATAAGACTGGCGACCAGGGACTTCGCCTTGTTGAATAATTATACCAACGAGCTGGGGATATTCGAGAGCGTCCTTGAAGCCTACATGCACTACCTCCGGACCCAAAAGAAGTCCGCTGTTTCGTTGATGGATTTATTTCAAAAAGAATACGGAGACTAGAGGCGCCGGAGGCGCCAACACAATATGGAAGTCCACCACCATCCCGACGTCGGCAAAAAGACCTTCAAGGAATACCTCCTGGAAGGTCTGATGATATTCCTCGCCGTAACGATGGGCTTCTTCGCCGAAAGCCTGAGGGAGCACATCAACGAGCTACATCGCGAGCGCGAGCACATGGCCGTCATGGTGGAGGACTTGCGGATCGACACGGCGCGCATCGACGCGGGCAACCGGGTGGGGGTGTTGCGCCTGCATTACCTGGAAATCTTCCGGCGCCTGATGATGGCGCATCCGCACACGCCGGCGGAGATCAAGGAGGTCTATGACCTGGTGGATGTGACCGCTAACTCGGCCTCCATGGTCTTCAGCGACCGGGCCTACAGCCAACTGAAGCAAACGGGGGACATGCGCCTGATCCGTTCGCGGCGCATATCGGACGGCATCTTGCATTATGAAAACAGTATCCAGTTGTGCCAGATCCAGGCGCAAGCGGTCCTGGAGTATACCAAGCGCCTCCTGGATGAAAGCAAGCAAATTTTCCATCCGGCCTACCGATTGCAGGTTTTGCAGAAATTGCTGCCTTTGGTGGATACGTCCTTGCGCTTTCCGGCCCAGACCCTCTCCGGGCCACTGACTTTCGTGACGGACGACCCCCGAGTATTCGAATCGTACGGGAGCGACGTCGGGACTTATATCGAGATCGTCTCAGGGTATGTGCTGGATATACAGCAGATCCGTATAGAAGCGGTGAGGTTGCTGGCCTTGCTGGAAAAAGAATACCACCTGGATTTCAAAGCTCCAGTTCCAGGTCCGAAGCCGCGTAGCCCGTACAGGTCAGGACCCAACCCTCCCGCACATCCCGGTCAGTGAGGACTTCGTTGATGCTCATCACCACCTTTCCTTTGGTACAGCGCACCGCGCACGTGGAGCAGCGGCCGCCCCGGCAACTGTAAGGGATGGGGATGCCCTGTGCGATGGCGGCGTCCAGGATGCTGGCCGGATAGGCCGCGCGAAAGATATAATTGTTGAATTTTATTTCCCGCGGCGTCGCGTCCACGAGGGGCGGGTGCGGCAGTTTGTCGATGGTGAAGTGCTCCTGGTTGTATTGGTTTTCGTGCAACCCCATGCGGCGCAGTGTGAATTTCGCCATGCGCATGATCGCCTCGGGGGCGCAACAATAGACGTCGCCCAGACCGAGTTGTCCGACGAGGTTTTCGAGAAGGGCATTATTGAGGCGCACCGGGCTGAAGAGGTCGATGCGTTCGATAGGGAGAGAGGAAAGGGCGTCTTTGAAGATGACGTCTTTTTGGGAATGGTTCTGATTGATTAACCAGATATGCGCGTCCGTGGTCAGGGCCTGGCGGATCAGGGGGAGGATGGGGACGATGCCGCTGCCGGCGGAGATGAAGCCGATGGTGGGGGTGCGGCGGCCCGCGGGGGAGGCGGCGGGCCCGGTGGTGGGTCGGGCGGCGGGTCGGGCGGCGGCGGATGCCGGACCCGTCGCGGGGTCGGATGCCGGACCGGTTGCGGGTGGCGTGAAGGTGAAGCGCCCCGAGGGTGGGAGTGATTCGAGGACATCACCCACGCGCACATGGTCCTGCAGGTAGCGCGAAATCTCGCCGTTGACCTTACGCTTCACCGTTATGGCCAGATATGGATCGCCTGGGGAAGAACTCAGGGAAAACGACCGGCGGACACCGCGCAACAACAAAGTTAGAAATTGCCCGGGCAAATACACGGGGATCGACCCTGAAACGGGCTCCAATAAAAAAGTAATGGTATCATGGGTTTCCCGCCGTAAGGCGGCCACCCTGAGCAGCAATGTGGTCAAATCAAGTGGGTATGTCGATCATCCGGTTCTCACCGCCCAGTATCTCCTTGTAAAGGTGGTAATTTTCGGTGTCCCAGCAAGCGAAGATGATCTCCGAAAAGGTGCCCGGGTGTGTGGCGACGAAATCGCGGACTTCGGTGAGGGCGATCAGGGCGGCGTCGCGGCCGGAGTGGGGGCGATCGGCGGGGGGCCCGTCGGGGAAGGCGCTCGACCCGTCCGGGAGGGCGTTCGACCCGTTGGGAATGGCCCGGGGGCCGTCGGGGAAGGCGATGCTGCGCGCGTGGCGTTCGGCCGCGTTGCGCAAAGCGGTCCGATAGGATTCACGGGTACCGATGCGGTCTCCGGGTACGATGGTATCTACCTTCAATTGGGTAATATCCCCCTGCAAAATCACTACGTTCGTTGGCATGTCTCAAAATAAAGTTTGAACCCCGTTCGCAATCTTGTTTTCGTGCTCCAGCAACCATCGTTTTCGCCATATACCCGCGCCGTAGCCCACCAAATCCTGGTTGGATCCGATGACCCTGTGACAGGGCAGGATGATCGCCACCTGGTTTTTACCATTCGTTGCCGCCACCGCCCGGATCGCTTTGGGGTCCCCGATACGCTTGGACAATTCCATGTAGGAAATCGTCCGCCCGAAGGGAATACCGATCAGCTCGCTCCAAACCTTTTGCTGGAACGGCGTCCCGGGTTGGAAGACAGGCAAATCGAAAGTCCGGCGCAACCCCTGGAAATACTCGACGAGTTGTTCCAGGCATCCCTGCAACATGGGATTGAGTTGAACGATAGCTCCCGCGGGGATTTCATCGAGGAAG
>CAZJDB010000002.1:0-24905 GCA_964544695.1 uncultured Chitinophagaceae bacterium | reverse complement strand
AAGCGAACAGGACGCGCAACCTCCCCAATTTATCCCCCAAAATACCCCACACGATCCCCCCGATGAGAAGGCCGACCATTTGGATGCTCAGGATGTGCAGCCCCCGGCTGGCAACATCGTCGGGACTCAGGCCCAGGGATTGGAGGGAAGGAACGCGGATGATACTGAACAGCAGCAAATCGTAGACATCGACAAAGTAGCCCAGGGCCCCCACGATGACGGGGAGCGAAAAGAGCATGTATTTTTTATTATCCATTGGCGCGACGCGAGAAGAGTTTAATGAGAACAGGGGCGGTTGTGATCACCACGATCACAAGAACGATCATTTCCAGGTGGTCCTTCAGGTCGAAGTGCCAGCGGTCCAGCACGAAATGGTACAGGTAATGGCCCGCGACCAGCATGATCATTACCCAGGCCGCACAACCGATGATGTTGAATATGTAAAAGGTCTTCTTTTCCATCTTGACGATTCCCGCGACGATGGGCGCGAACGTACGGATGATGGGGAGGAAGCGCGCAAAAACGATGGCCCCCCCGCCGTATTGCTGATAAAAGTCGTGCGCGCGGTTCAGGTACTTCTTTTTGAAAAACCAGGTATCCTTCCTTTCGAACAGGAAGGGGCCGCTTTTCCATCCGAACCAATAGCCGACAAGGTTACCCAGGATGCCCATGATGGTCAGGAGGACCCAGAGCAGGAACAGGTTGACCACGGCATTCGCGGGGTTGATCAACTGGCCCGCGAGCTCGGTGCTGTAGATACCGGCTACGAAGAGCAGGGAGTCTCCCGGGAGAAAGAAACCGAAAAAGAGGCCCGTTTCCGCGAAAATAATGAAGAGAAGAAGGTAAAGTCCGCCCAGCTTTATATAGAATTCCGGATTGATCAGGTCACGCCAGATGAAGGTCAGGAGTAAGTGGTGCATATTCTAATTGTTTGCGGCGACGCCCCTCCGGCGCGCCCGGGGGCGAAAAATAAGCTATTTTAAGCATCCGATATAACCTTAGCGGGAGTTAGGGCCCGTTTCGTCCGGATAGACCCCAAGGGCGGTTTGAGGGCGTTTTCCATTTTGCATACCACGGCCGCGGCGATGCTGTTGCCGATTACGTTTGTGGCGCTGCGGCCCATGTCCAGGAGCTGATCGATGCCCAGGATGATGCCCACTCCTTCGACGGGAATATGGAAGATGGGGATAATGGCGGTAATGACGACCAGGGCGGCCCTGGGGACGCCGGCCATGCCCTTGCTGCTGAGCATCAGGAACAGTAGCATGGTCAGTTCCTGGGCCCATGACAGGTGCACGCCATAGGCCTGTGCGATGAATATGCTGCCAAAGGTCATATAGATCATGCTTCCGTCCAGGTTGAAGGAATAACCCAGGGGCAGGACGAAGCTGACGATCTTTTCATCGCAGCCCAGCCGCTCCAGTTGGGTAATGAGTTGAGGAAAGGCCGCTTCCGAACTGGCCGTGGTAAACGCCAGCAGGATGGGGTCCAGGATGTAACGGATGAGGAGGACCATTTTCCGCCTCAGGAACACGGCCCCTCCCCCGAACAGGATCAGCCAAAGGATCACGAGGGCCGTGTAAAACTCCAGGATGAATTTTCCGAAGGTGAACAGGATTTCAGGACCCATCACCGCGAGTGTTGCGGCCATGGATGCGAAGGCCGCCAGGGGGGCGAAGTTCATAATATATCCCGTCATGGTCAGCATGATGCGCGACAAGGCTTCGAGCCCCTTGATTACGGGTTGCGCCGGCGCACCTACTGCAGCCGCGGCCAGCCCGAAGAAGATGGAGAACACCACGATCTGCAGGATCATGTTCGTTGCCATGGCATCTACGATGCTGGAGGGAAAGGCATGCGTGACAAAGCTCTGAAAGGAAATATCACTTGGAGGCAATGGCAGGGCCGTGTTCTGGTCCGGCAGGTTGGGAAGGTGGATGTGCATCCCCGGTTGGAACAGGTTCACCAGCACCACCCCCAGGAACAACGAAATGAAGCTTGCCAGGAGGAACCAGGCCACCGTCCGGGCGCCTATGCGGCCAATGGCCTTACCATTCCCCATGCGCGCGATCCCCACCACCAGGGTGGAAATGACCAGGGGTGCGATAATCAACTTGACGAGGTTCAGGAAGATGGCCGTGAGGAAATGGATGTCCCCCGCGAATTTAGTGGCGGCCTTGGTAGTGGACGTTTCATGTATCCAGGTACCCAACGCCATACCCAGCAGCATCGCGATAAATATGAACAGGCTCAGACGACTCGGCCTCCGGGGGGAGAACTTCATGAACGGCAGCTTTATACGGGCTAATATCAATAAAAATACACTATTTTGCCCCATCCTTAAATAAGGGACCACATAAATTGACCGTATGAGTTTGTTTGTCAAGAAACCCCTAAGCCAGCTCCTGGCCCAGGCCGCGGATACCACGCATGGATTGAAACGCACGTTGGGACCGGGTAATCTTGTGGCGTTGGGCGTCGGAGCCATCATCGGGGCGGGGCTGTTTGTCCGTACCGCCGCCGCTGCTTCCGAGGCTGCGGGACCGGCCGTTACGATTTCCTTCATGGTGGCCGCGGTCGGCTGCGTGTTTGCCGGTTTGTGTTATGCCGAATTCGCGGCGATGATCCCCATTGCCGGGAGCGCTTATACGTATGCCTACGCCACCCTCGGCGAGGTCGTGGCCTGGATCATAGGCTGGGCGCTGATCATGGAATATGCCCTGGGTGCTACCACGGTGGCCATTTCCTGGAGCGAATACCTGAATAAACTACTCTCGGATTTCGGGTACCAGATACCATACCAGTGGTGCCATTCACCCTTCGAGCACGTCAACGTCGTCATGGGAGACCTGATCTCCAAATTCCCGGCGGACCTGGCCGCCACCGCAAAACAGCACGTATTGATGCTCAGCGACCATCAACTGGCCGGCCTGACACCGCAGTTGCACAGTATTGTCACGACCCTGCACGGCACGATGAATATCCCCTCCCTGTTCATCCTCCTGGCCATCAGCTTGCTCCTGATCAAGGGTACGGCCGAATCGGCCCTGGTGAACGCGATCATCGTCGCCATCAAAGTAGCTATCGTAGTGGTATTCATAGTGATTGGCTGGGGCTTCATCAATCCTGCCAACCACCATCCCTACACCATCCCCGAAGGCACCCCCGGTCATGAGGGATTCTTCAAGTGGGGCATACCGGGCATCCTGGGGGGTGCGAGTATCGTCTTTTTCGCCTTCATCGGGTTCGATGCCGTCTCCACGGCGGCCCAGGAATCGAAAAATCCCAAGAAGGATATGCCCATCGGTATCCTGGGCTCCCTGGTCGTGTGCACCGTCTTGTATATCCTGTTTTCATATGTCCTCACAGGGGTAGCCAACTGGAGGGAATTGGGTCTTCAGGGCAAGGAGGCTTCCGTGGCCTACGCCGTCAATACCTACATGACGGGTTATCATTGGCTGGCGACCGCAATCACGGTAGCCATTTTGCTGGGTTTTTCCTCGGTGATCCTGGTGATGCTCCTGGGCCAATCGCGCGTCTTCTATTCGATGGCCAATGACGGATTGCTTCCCAAAGTCTTTTCGGATTTGCATCCCAAGTTCCGGACACCATATAAGTCCAACCTGATCCTGTTCTTGTTCGCGGGTGCTTTTGCGGCTTTCATTCCCGAAAGCGTGGCGGGCGATCTGACTTCCTTCGGGACCCTCTTCGCCTTCGTGTTGGTAAGCGCGGGTGTCCTGGTGATGCGCAAGTCTGACCCCACTGCGGAACGTCCCTTCAGGGCGCCCTGGGTACCCTTCGTACCCGTCATGGGTATCCTGGTGTGCTCGTTCATGATCATCGCCCTGGATGTCCACACCCTGATCGCAGCATTTTCCTGGATGATCTTCGGGTTGATCATTTACTTCCTGTACAGCAGGAATCACAGCAAATTGCAGGGACACTAACGCGTCTCGTAATTATTGTAGAGCCAGTTGACTTCGGTTTGACTAAGCGCCCGCGAGTAAATGCGGATCTCGTTCATTTTGCCTATAAAGGCCGTGGTCGTCCCCGGGGAAGCCCAATTCCCCAGGAGAAAAGGCGCGCCCGAACACCAGGCGGGGGCGGAGGCGCTATCGGTGCCGACCAGGGCTTTGTTTACGTAGAGGGACATGAGCCCGTTAGCATACGTAGCCACCACGTGACACCAGGCGAAGGGCGAAAAGTTGGTGGTATCCGGCATTCTCAGGTCGGCCGAGGCTACCTGCGCCGCCGTACAAAGGGTCGTATCTCCGAACAAGGAGGTTGAAAAGCTTAAGGTATCCGTGCCATAAAACGGGTCCACTCCTATAGTAAAGGTATTCCCGGTACTGTCGGCGGGGTTCACCTTTGAAAAGAGGACTCCCGTGGCGGGGTTCTGCAGGTAGATGGCGAAAAAGGAAATGCTGTAGGCCGCAGGGTTGAAACTGGCCCCGTCGGCAATAGAGGCATAGGAGCCCGCCGTGCCCGTGAAGGAAAGGGCGCCGTTGGGATTGCCCCAAACGTCATTGGACAGGCTGATGCCGGGTCCCAGCGTCAGTATGTGGTTGTGTCCCGAAGAATCGGTCAGGTCCCCCCAAACGGGATACCAGGCCCAAAGGCTGTCGTTGATGTGCAGCGCCACGGTATCGGGCGGCCCGGGAATCGTATCGACCACCACGACCGTATCGGTGACGGTCCTGATGTTGGTGACGGTTTTGGTACAGGCCGACAGGAGAGCCAGGCCTGCGCAAAGGGTAATTAGGATCCTGTTCATCCCGCTAAATCTACAAAAAATAACCCCTACTTTTGCATACCTTTTTAAGAGGGACAATGACATATGGGACGCATATTTGAAGTCCGGAAAGCCACCATGTTCGCGCGGTGGGACCGAATGGCCAAGCAGTTCACGCGGATCGGAAAGGAAATCGCCATCGCCGTCAAGGCCGGGGGAGGCGATCCGGCCACGAACCCCGCCCTAAGACGGTGCATGCAAAACGCCAAGAGCGTGAACATGCCTAAGGATAGGGTCGAAGCCGCCATCAAGCGGGCCATGGGGAAAGAAGCCGAAAATTACGACGAGCTCCTGTACGAAGGCTATGCCCCCCACGGGGTGGCCCTTCTCGTGGAAGCCGCCACCAACAACAATACCCGAACGGTGGCCAACGTGAGAAGCCACTTCAAAAAGGGCAACGGAGCGCTGGGCAACAGCGGCAGTGTGAGCTTCCAGTTCAAGAAAATGGGTGTGTTCCGCCTTAAGCCGGAGGGACTGGACCCCGACGACCTCGAGCTCGATCTGATCGATTACGGGCTGGAGGAATTGGGGGAAAGCACGGGAGAGAACTGTGAATCCGTCCTCGTTTTGCGCTGCGCATTCGGGGACTTCGGTAAGTTACAGAAGGCACTGGAAGACAAGCATATTACCCCCCTCAGCGCGGAAAGCGAGTGGATCCCTACCGTGACCGTACCCGTCTCGGACGAGCAGGCAGAGGAAGTGTCCAAGCTCATCGAGTTGTTGGAACAGGACGACGACGTTAGTAAGGTTTTTCACAATATGGGTTGATGAAAGAGAATCCCCTTCTTCTTTTTGACGGGGTTTGCAATCTATGTAACCGCTCCGTTCAATTCGTGATCCGGCACGACAGGAAGAAGATTTTTCGTTTTGGAACGCTTCAAAGCCAAGGCATTGACGGGGAGTCGGTTGTCGTGCGGTACCAGGGCCGCGACTACACACGTTCGGCAGCGGTATTAAAGGTCGCCCAACTCCTGGGCTGGCCGTGGAAGGCCTTTAGTATCTTCAGATTTCTTCCCCGGGGTTGGCGGGACGCAATGTATGATTGGATTGCCCGTAACCGTTACCGTTGGTTCGGACGCCGCCAGGAATGCATGATCCCTACCCCCGAACTGAAGAGCCGGTTCATCTAATTTTCATTGACCAATTGGATCAAGGTACTTACCTTGGCATTTCCGTCGAAGGTCTTTACCAGCTTTTTGTGGCGGTCGTATATGGCTATGTACGGCACGTAAGAGGTACCGTAATGCGCCGGAAAGAAAAATTGGTAATCCCTTCCCATGATGATGTTTTTGTAATTGCCGAGCTTATAGTACTGATAGAAATTCCGCATTTTGTCGAAGGGCAGGACCGTGAGCATAACGAACCTTACGTCTTTCAGGGAGTCCATATCTTTCAGAATGTCTTCGGTCATATGCTGGCAGTGCTCGCAATCGGGACTGAAATACATTAGGATAATGGGCCGGCCGCCGGGTAGGCTGGACGTGTTGAAAACCGTGGTGCTGTCCACTTCCAGGATGTTGAAGTCCGGAAGGGTTTTGTCGGACATGTAAGGGTACGTGGGCGTTGCGGTCGCGGCAGTTTGCTGGCTTATCCCCGGGAGGGCAGCCAGCGTACACAGGATCAGGGATAATAAGCTCTTCTTCATAGTGTTGATTTCACCCTGCAATTAACAAAAAAGCGCTGGTATTGGGCAGTAGAGGGCTGAATTTTGTTTCGAAGGGTTATATTTGCGCACTAAAGAACCATTATTTATGGCAAATACTTCGGATATCAGGACGGGTTTGATCATCAAATTGGACGGAGGACTGTATTGGGTCGTCGAATTTGGACAGAATAAGACGGCCAGGGCAGCGGCGAAAGTCTGGGCAAAACTCAAGGGGGTCGACAACACCCGCACGATAGAGCATACCTGGAACTCGGGGGACAACATATTCCCGGTCCGGGTGGAAAAAAAGGCCTACCAGTTCCTGTACAAGGACGATTCGGGATACAATTTCATGGATAACGAAACCTTCGAACAGATCGTTATGGCCGAAAACCTGGTCGATGCCCCCCAATTCCTCAGGGATGGGCAGGAAGTATCCGTGTTGATTAATGGGGAAACCGAACAACCCATGGGGGTGGAGCTCCCGGATAAGATTGTTGTCCGGGTGACGTATGCGGAACCGGGCGTCAAGGGTGATACGGCTACCCGTACCCTGAAACCGGCCACGGTGGAAACCGGGGCCACCGTGATGGTGCCCCTGTTCGTGGACGAAGGGGAACTCATCCGGGTGAACACCAAAACTGGAGAATACATTGAGCGTGTCAAAGAATAAAACCCCCCAACCCATGGATTTCAAACAAATTCAGGAGCTGATTAAGATCATCAACAAGTCCAACATTGGTGAGATCTGTATAGAAGAAAAGGAATTCAAGATAATCATCAAGCAAAAAGAAGATCACGTCACCACCGTGATGGCCGCCCCGGCACCTCAGGCTCCCGCTCCCATTGTTTCGACTCCGGCCGTCGCAGCGCCCGTTGCCGCCGCGCCGCCTCCCACTCCCAAGGTGGACAATTTCATCACCATCAAGAGCCCCATGATCGGCACGTTTTACCGCCGGGCCTCCCCTGACAAACCCGCCTTTGCCGAATTAGGCGACGAGGTTGCCCCGGGCAAGGTGGTTTGCATTATCGAGGCCATGAAATTATTCAACGAAATAGAAAGCGAGGTGAGCGGAAAGATCGTGAAGGTGCTTGTGGAAGACGCGTCGCCTGTAGAGTATGACCAGCCCCTTTTCCTGGTCGAACCATGACGCGCCGGAGGCGCGTCGCCAACACAATTTCAACAGAATGTTTAAGAAAGTATTGATTGCAAACAGGGGAGAGATCGCGCTGCGGGTGATCAGGACGTGCCGGGAAATGGGGATCAAGACCGTAGCCGTTTATTCCACCGCCGATAAGGATAGCTTGCACGTGCGTTTCGCGGACGAAGCCGTGTGTATTGGAAAACCTGCCAGTTCCGATTCCTACCTGAATATCACCCGCCTCATGGCTGCCGCCGAAATAACCAATGCGGATGCGGTCCACCCGGGATATGGGTTCCTGGCGGAAAACGCCCGCTTTGCCGAGATTTGCCTGGAGCACGGCATCAAATTCATCGGCCCCACCCCGGGCATGATCCGGGCCATGGGGGACAAGATCACTGCCAAGGAAACCATGATCAAGGCAGGGGTTCCGGTAATCCCGGGTAGCGACGGACTGCTGGATAGCATAGATCAGGCGCGCTCGGTGGCTGCGGATATGGGCTACCCGGTTATCATCAAGGCCACCGCCGGAGGCGGTGGCAAGGGTATGCGCGTGGTTTGGGAAGAAAGCGAAATCGAAAAGGCCTACGATACCGCCAAAGCCGAAGCCCTGGCCTCTTTCAAGAACGACGGGATCTACATGGAAAAATTCGTGGAGGAGCCCCGGCATATCGAAATCCAGGTTGCAGGGGACCAATACGGTAAAGTATGCCACCTCAGCGAACGCGACTGTTCCATCCAGCGACGCCATCAGAAGCTGGTGGAGGAATCCCCTTCCCCCTTCATGACACCCCAGCTCCGGGAAAAAATGGGGGAAGCCGCCATCAAGGCTGCCTCCGCCATCAGCTACGAGAGCGTGGGGACGATCGAGTTCCTCGTGGACAAGCACCGCAATTTCTATTTCATGGAAATGAACACGCGGATCCAGGTGGAGCACTGCGTCACCGAGGAAGTCATCAACTACGACCTGATCAAGGAACAAATCAAGATCGCCGCGGGGGTTCCCATCAGCGGCCGCAACTATATACCGGAAATGCACGCCATCGAATGCCGCATCAACGCCGAAGATCCCTATAACGATTTCCGTCCCTCTCCCGGCAGGATCACCGTACTCCACCAGCCTGGGGGACACGGGGTGCGCGTGGATTCCCATATTTATGCCGGTTACATCATTCCCCCTTACTACGATTCCATGATCGGGAAGATCATTGCCGTGGCAAGGACCCGTGAAGAAGCGATCGATACGATGAGCCGGGCCCTGAGTGAATACGTGATCGAGGGCGTTAAAACGACCATTCCCTTCCACCAGCAGTTGATGCGCAACGAGGACTTCCGGAAGGGGAACTTCACGACCAAGTTCCTGGAAACATTTGTATTGCAATGACCCCCCGCGTGAGCGGGCGTTGCCCATATGAAGTATGCAAAAAGATGTCATCCTACAGATCAGTAACAAGATCAAGGAAAAGCGGAAGGGCGCAAATATTACGATCCAGGAACTCGCTGATAAAGCCGGGGTGACCAAGGGATTTATATCCCAGATCGAAAACAACCGCACCGTCCCCAGCCTGACCGTACTGTTGAGCATCATCCGCTCGCTGGACGTCGACCTGAATGTATTCTTCGATGAGTTGCAGGGGGACAGTGAGGAAGGGGAAAAAGTCCTTGTCCGGACCAAAGACCAGTACATCGACTTCCAGAAGGAAAACGCCCGGGGATTTCATTACCAGCGCATCCTGACCACGCACATCCAGGACAAGCACGTGGACATCGTCCTGCTTCGCCTCCAGAAGAATTCCCGCAGGGCCATGGTCCGCACGGACGCCTTCGAATACAAATATGTCATTTCGGGCACCGTGGAATACAGCATCGGCGAAGAAAAACACATCCTCAATCCCGGGGACTCCATTTTTTTCGATGCGCGCGAAGCGCACAATCCCCGCAACATCGGAAACGACGAAGCGGTCATGCTCGTCGTCTATTTCTTCATAGAGAAATAATATAAAGGCCCGGGCCAAAAGTTTAATAATACTATACCTTTGGGCCATGAACAAAGTTCAGTTGGTTGTATTCGATATAGCCGGGACCACCGTGCTGGACGGGGGTAATGTGGCTACCGCTTTTACCTCCGCCATGAAGGAACATGGATACGAAATCGATCCGGAAGAGGTGAACCCCCTGATGGGTTATAAGAAACCGATTGCCATTAAAATGTTGCTGGAAAAATACGGGAATCCGACGCCCACCGACGATCTCGTGGGCGCCATTCACTCCCGCTTCGTGGAACTGATGATCGTCTATTACCGGACCGGCGATGGGGTAGAACCCCTGCCGGGCGTGGATAAGGTCTTCGCCTACCTGAAAGGGAAGGGCGTGAAGATCGGCCTGGACACCGGCTTTTCCAAGGATATCGCCCAGACCATCCTGGACCGCCTGGGCTGGGAAAAAGAAGGGAAGGTCAATTATGTAGTAGCTTCGGATGAGGTCCCTTCGGGACGTCCCGCTCCATTTATGATACAGCGCATGATGAACCTGGCCGGGATCACCGATCCCAAGCAGGTCGTCAAGATCGGTGACACCGAAGTAGACATCAACGAAGGGCTGAATGCAGGGTGCCTCTATTCCATAGGCGTGACCACGGGCGCCTTCACCCGGGATGAGCTGTCAAAATACCATCCCACGCACATCATCGACAACCTGGAAGAACTGATTCCCATTTTAGAAAGCGTCAACTGACTTTTTGTGGAGCATAAGTTGGACCTTCTCATCGTCGGCGGGGGCGTCCTCGGCGCCTTCCATGCCTTCCACGCGCTGCGTAGGGGCCTTTCCGTTACGCTCGTGGAAAAGGATCAATATCCCCGCGAGGCAACCGTCCGCAACTTCGGGCAGGTCGTCCCTTCGGGCATGGGCGGCCGTTGGTTCGACTATGGAAGGCGGAGTCTTCATTGGTACAAGTCGATTCAGGAAGTTGGGGACCTGACCGTGCGTCAGCATGGCACGGTATACATCGCATCCGATCCGGCCGAACAGCAGTTGATCCACGAACTGAAGGCGCGCATGGACGGTTTCGGGTACGCCGCAGCGTTGTTGTCCACAGCCGGTTGCCTGTCGCGCTGGCCGGCGCTGCGCGACGAATATTGCCGGGAGGGCCTCTTCTTCCCCGAAGAAATCAGCGTAGACCCCGGGCAAATGATCCACAGGCTTCTCCATTACCTGACCGAAAAATTCCCCCTCTTCCGGTATAAACCCATGACTACCGCGGTGGATTGTTATGCAGCCCAAGGCGGCGCCGTCCTGGTGACCAATGCCGGCGAGCGCCTGACCGCTGATCGCGCGATCATTTGCAACGGGGGCGAATTCAAACTCCTTTTTCCCGCCCTTTTCCGCAAGAGCGGCATCGTGATGAGCAAGCTGCAGATGATGCGCACGCACCCCATGCCCGAAGTCCCCCTGGAAGGGAATATCCTGACGGGCCTGACGATCCGGCGCTACGAATCGTTCGAGGAGTGTCCGTCATTTGCATCACTGACGGTTCCGGATCGTTTGCGCGAATTGAAGGACTGGGGCATTCATATCTTATTCAAGAAAGCCGACGATGGCAGCATCATCATTGGAGACTCCCACGAATACGCCGGGGCGCCCGAGGCTGACAACCTCGGCTTTGCCCTGAATACGCACGTCAACGAGCTTATGCTGACCGAAGCATCCCGCATCGTTCGATTTGACGTCCGGAACATTGCCAGTGTTTGGGCCGGGTACTATCCGCAGCACAAGGAAAAAGACATCGTGGAAATCGACCTGGAGGATTGCATCCACATTCGTACCGCCATTGGCGGAAAGGGGATGACCTCTTCGGCGGGCTATGCCGAAGAAAGCATCGACAAGATTTTCGGGGCCTAACCCAAAGCCGCTTCGAGCGGCGTCTCCGCCTGTAGCACGGCGGTTTGTCCTTTGGTGCGTCGCATTTTTCCCATGAAATACTGATAAGACAGCAGCACGGAGACCCCGCCCACCACGGCCACTATGGTCAAGGCGGCAATGAAGAAAGCCCCCCACGACAGCGAATGGCTCCAGAATTCCTTATACAACAGGACGCCTACGCTGCCCGCATACCCGATGGAATCGGCCACGTAGATCAGGAACCCGATGTTCCCCTTGATGCGGAAGACCGCGATGAGGCGCTCGAAGAAAACCACCTGGTAGGGAATATAAGCCACATACAGGCCGAATGCGGCCATATACATCAGGAGGAAAGGGCTGATCCGGTGCGAATAAAACAAGAACGAACCCAACCCGATGGATATGAAACCCAACAGGATCAGCCCATGAATCAACTGGAATGCCTGGCGGTTGTTGCGGATCAGGACCATGCTGCACATGACCAGTGAGATCACGATGGCCACGGGTGTATCGATCTGTGCGTAGACGGCCGGGTTCACGGGGTGCCCTGTCAATCCCTGCCAGATTTCCACCTCGAAATTGTCCCTCAGGTCCCGCATGGCGGTCAGCGTTATGTACAGTCCCAGGTTGAAAGCGAAGCCCGGCCAGAAACCCCTGATGAAGGCTTTCCGATCCTCGGCGAACATTTGGGTGCGCGGGGATCGCGCCGCAATATCCTCAGGGGTGGGCGGGGGTGTGGCGCTGAGCAGGAAGACGAACACGAGCATGGGCAGGAAGAAAACCGCGCCTACGGCAAAGGGCATCCAGATTTCGGGCAGGTGTCCGTAGGTGATCATGGCCCTTCCGATGGTTTTCAGGATACCCGTCGAAAAGATCAGGGAAGAAGCCAGGATCGTAGCCATGATCTCGGTTGCCCTGCGCCCTTCCAGGTAGCTGTATATCAGGCCCCAGATCAATCCCAGGGGCAAGCCATTGGCGAACATCCACAGGATCCCCCAGGGGGCCGGCGTCAGGGCCAGCCCCAGGAGGCAAAGCCAGGCAAAAGTCAGCAACCCAATGATATACCAGGGCCTCAGGGAGGGGCGCACCTCGGAAATGAATTTAATGCCAATGATTTTGCTCGTCGCGTAACCTATCACCTGGGCGATCACCAACAGGACCTTGTAGTCTATTTTCCAAAAGACTTGCCCTTGAAAGGTGGCCGCGGCGAAGCTTTTCCGGAAACTGTACGTGCACACATAAATGCAGCACGCGGAGATGCTGCTGAGCAGCAGGACGGCGAGTGGGGATGCCTTTTGCATTCTTGTCCGGAAGGCGTCGTGGAGGTTCATAGATTTAAAGGTATCGGACCGGGCGTGGCACTACGCAAAATGGCGGTTTAAGTAATTGTTACTAAAAGTTTAGCGCTTCTAAACCGGCCGCCGCCGCGCCCACCGCCGCGGCCGCAGCCGGGGAATAAAAAAACCCGACCCCCTATGGCGAGGAGGTCGGGGCACTTAATTGGCAAAAAGTATTCTGGAACCTATAAATAAGACCCCATAAGGGCACCTTTTCGCTGCCTACCGGAGGAACAATAATTCCCGGTATTTGGGCAGTTCCCAAAGGCGGTCGTCCACCAGGATCTCGAGCTTATCCACCGCGTAGCGGATCTCGTCAAAGAAGGGCTTTACCTTGTCGCAATAAGCGATGGCCCTGGCCCGGCTGTCCGTGATGGCATTGGCTTCCTTTCGCGCTTCGGTCATTTCCTCTACTTTATTCCGAACCGTTTGGATGTGATCGGAGGCTTCCCTGAGCACCTCCATTTGAGCCTTATAGGCACCCTCGGGAAGCCCCAGTTCCTTGAGCCCTTTGACGTTCTGTATCAGGGTGTTCTGGTAAACGATGGCGGTGGGGAGAATGTGGTTCGTGGCCAGGTCCGCGATCACCCTGCCTTCTATTTGGACCTTTTTAATATAATCTTCCAGGGCCACCTCGTGGCGCGCTTCCAGTTCCAGGTGACTGTACACGTGGTGCGTTTCGAAGAGGCGCTTGGCCTTGTCGGTAACGAAGGCATCCAGGGCCAGGGGGGTAGTCCTCACGTTGGGCAGACCCCGGCGGGCGGCTTCCTTCTGCCACTCTTCGCTGTACCCGTCTCCTTCGAACAAGACCTTCTTGCTTTGAACGATGTATTGCTGGATCACCTGCATGATGGCGACTTCCTTCTTTTCCCCTTTTTCGATCAGGGCGTCCACGTCCTTTTTAAACTGAATGAGGGTATCGGCCAGGATCGTGTTGAGGGTGATCATGGCGCTGGCGCAGTTGGCCGAAGAGCCCACCGCACGGAATTCGAATTTGTTGCCCGTAAAGGCGAAGGGCGAAGTCCGGTTGCGGTCCGTGTTGTCCAGGAGGAGTTCGGGAATGGTCTTGTGGATGTCCAGCTTCAGCATGATCTCGTCCTGCTCGCTGAATTTTTTACCCACGCGGCTTTCCACCTCGCCAAGGACCTCGCTGAGGTATTTCCCGATGAAAATCGAAATGATGGCGGGAGGTGCTTCGTTGGCCCCCAGGCGGTAGTCATTGCCCGCGCTGGCAATGGCCGCGCGCATCAGGTCGGCATTGTCGTGCACGGCCTTGATCGTATTGACGAAGAAGGTCAGGAACATGAGGTTGGTCTTCGGGGTCTTCCCGGGAGCCAGGAGGTTCACGCCCGTATCGGTGGCCATGCTCCAGTTATTGTGCTTGCCGCTCCCGTTGATCCCCGCAAAGGGCTTTTCGTGCAACAGGACGACGAGCCCGTGTTTCTTGGCCACCCGGCTCATCACGTCCATCATCAGTGTGTTGTGGTCCACGGCCAGGTTGACCTCTTCAAAGATGGGAGCACACTCGAATTGTGAGGGAGCCACCTCATTGTGGCGCGTGCGTAATGGAATGCCCAGCTTGTACGATTCGGATTCGAAATCGCGCATGAAGGAATACGCCCTTTCGGGGATGGATCCGAAATAATGGTCTTCCAGTTGTTGCCCTTTGGCGGGAGCGTGACCGAATACCGTGCGTCCCGTCATGGTCAGGTCGGGTCGGGCATTGGCCAGCCCGGCGTCGATGATGAAATATTCCTGTTCCCAGCCCAGGGTCGCGTGCACCTTGGTAACGTTGCGGTCGAAATAGTTGCACACGTCGACCGCTGCCTTGTTCAGTGCCTCCAGGGCCTTCAGCAGGGGAGCCTTGAAATCCAGCGATTCCCCCGTATAGGAAACGAAAATGGTGGGAATGCAAAGGGTCTTTCCCTGGCCGATTTCAAGGATGAAGGCGGGAGAGGAAGGGTCCCAGGCCGTATAGCCCCGCGCTTCGAAAGTTGCCCGAAGGCCTCCGGATGGGAAGGAACTTGCATCCGGCTCTTGCTGGATCAGCGCGGCGCCATCGAATTCTTCGATGGCCGTCCCGTCACTTTTGATGGTGAAGAAGGAGTCGTGCTTTTCGGCGGTCGCGCCCGTGAGGGGCTGAAACCAGTGCGTGAAATGCGTCACGCCTTTGGATTCGGCCCAACCGCGCAGGCCCGCGGCAATCTGGTTTGCCATGTTCCGGTCAATCCGCTTGCCGCCCTTGATCGAGGCCGCAAGGCTCTTGTACGCTTCGTCGCTCAGGTACTCCCGGGCCGTTTTCAGGGTGAATACATTTGCATTGAAAATTGCAGTTATTTTGGCAGGACCGGGTGCATCCTCATCGCCCTTGTAGGGGGTCAGTTTGTCAATAGCGTCAAATCGTAAAGAAGACATTGTGTCGGGATTTTTTAATGGACAAATGAAGTTTAAACGGATCAAAGAAACAATTTTTTTGTGTTTCCCATGGATATCCTGCGTTTCGTGTGGATAACAATTACATCTATTTTTTTGTAATGCCTGGCAGTAGCGTATATGCGATAATGAAGGGGAAGAAGAGCGCCCGGTACCGGATCAATGCCCCCAGAGAGGGGCACGTATATCCAATTAACAGCCAGATTATCAAGGTGTAGAACAACAAGGAATTCCCGAAAAAGGGGCAGGGCGTGCCGGGTGGCCTGTGGAAGCGTGACCACACCCAGAGCGCCACGAGAGCCCAAATCTCGACCCCGCTCAACAAATACCTCGCGGGGGCCCAGGGCCTTAGAAAAACATTGACCGCCACCCGGGGCAGGTGGGCAATATAGTCAGGCACGGAGCCGGTCAACGGCGTCATGATGTAAGGACTTTTGGTGGGCCGGTGCAGGAAATCCAGCAGGTGAGCCGCCTGCTCTGGAATGCTGGCTAGCAAAAGGGTGACCCCCGCCGCGACCATGGCCATCCAGGCGTATCGGACGCGTATCCGGAGGCCATAGGTCATCCAGTTGCCCAGGCAAATGGGAAGCAGGAAGACCAGCATATACTCTTTCAGCGCCAGCAATATCAGGCAGCCCAGGGCAAAACGCCACCAGGCTCGCCGGTACATATCGTAGCAGATGAAGCCCAGTACCGCGAACACCAACCCGTCGGAATGCATACCACTATAGCAAAACAAAAAAGTCGGAAGTAAAAAAGGAATGATATATAACCAGGGACGGAGTCCGGGATACAGTGCCTTTAAAAGACGGAGAAAAGCCACCCACCCCGGAAAGGTCAACAAAGCGAAAAGGACCGAATCCAGATAGGGATTTGCTCCCGTGAGGAAGTTCAATCCCAGTAGGATCAACACGAACACGTTCTCCTTGAGGTTGTTCCAGAAGGCATAATGGAGCAGTTCGGACCAGTGTTGGATATGGGGAAAGGAATAGTGCCAGAAGTCACCGGGGGAATGGATCAGCGCGGCCTCCTGCCGGCTTTGGTCGAAGTACCCCCAGGTATCGGAGGTATGCGGGGAGAGATGGAAGAATACCCAGGCATAGACCAGGGCGACCCCTACTTTGATTCCGAGCAGCCCGCCCATCCAGGGAAGGGGGAGGGGCCACTTGCGGGCGTTAGGCGCAGAAGTCATAGGCTGAAGGTAAGGAATTGGCGCGGAAGCGTGGCGCGTCCAAGAATTGGCGCGGACGGCACCTCCCGGGTCGTGGATTATTCGTATTTTTGCGGTTTCTTAATCGCATGGAAATTACACTAGCCGTTGCCGAAAAGCTGGGATTGAGGCCCGAAGAATTCGAAGCCATCAAAAAAATCCTTGGCAGGACGCCCAACTTCACAGAGCTCAGCGCGTATTCCGTTATGTGGAGCGAGCATTGCAGCTATAAAAATTCGATCAAGTGGCTCAAGACCCTACCCCGTGACGGGTCCAGGCTCCTCGTCAAAGCAGGAGAGGAAAACGCGGGTCTCGTGGACATAGGGGGAGGGTACGCCGTCGTTTTCAAAATCGAATCGCACAACCATCCCTCGGCCATCGAACCCTTCCAGGGCGCCGCGACCGGGGTAGGTGGCATTCACCGCGATATCTTTACGATGGGCGCCCGGCCCATTGCTGCGTTGAATTCCTTGAGGTTCGGGAGCCTGGAGGAAGAAAAGACGCGCTCCCTGGTGAGCGGGGTCGTCCGGGGAATCGGACATTACGGGAATTGTTTCGGGGTGCCTACCGTGGGGGGTGAAGTATATTTCGATCCCTGCTATCATACGAATCCCCTGGTGAACGCCATGAGCGTGGGTGTTGTCCAGGTGGGGAAAACGATCAGCGCCACCGCCAAGGGGGTGGGAAATCCTGTTTTCATTGTGGGTTCCGCTACGGGTAAGGATGGGATGGGCGGAGCGGCCTTCGCCTCGGCGGACATCACCGAGCAAAGCGCAGAGCAGTTGCCCGCCGTACAGGTGGGGGACCCCTTCCAGGAAAAGAAATTATTGGAGGCCTGCCTGGAAGTGATCGCTCAGGGCGGGGTCGTGGGAATGCAGGACATGGGTGCGGCGGGGATCATTTGCTCGACCAGTGAAATGAGTGCCAAAGGTGAAGTGGGGATGCGCATCGACCTGGATAAAGTGCCCACGCGCCAAAGCCATATGAAGGCCTGGGAGCTCCTGCTCAGCGAAAGCCAGGAGCGCATGCTGATCGTCATGGAAAAGGGGAAGGAAGCTGAAGTCCTGCGCATCTTCGAAAAGTGGGACCTGCCTTGTTCCCAGATTGGCGAAGTGACGGGCGACGGGCGTTTGAAATTTTACGCCGGTGGCACCCTCGAAGCCGACCTGCCCGCCGAAAGTCTCGTCCTGGGCGGAGGTGCCCCTCAATATGACCGGGAATACCGGGCCCCGAAATACCTGAAACATATCGATTCGTATAACCCCGATTCCGTACCCGGGCCCTCCAGCCTGCGCGGGATTGCAGAACGCCTGATCCGCCTCCCGGACATTGCAAGTAAGCGCTGGATTTACGTCCAGTACGACAGCATGGTGGGCACGGCCAACGCCTCCACCAACGCCCCCAGCGATGCTTCCATCGTTGTCGTAAAGGGGACGGACAAGGCCCTGGCCATGACCACCGACTGCAACAGCCGTTACGTCTACGCGGAACCTTATACCGGGTGCATGATTGCCGTGGCGGAAGCCGCGCGCAACATCGTTTGTTCCGGCGGCCAGCCCCTGGCGATCACCAATTGCCTTAACTTTGGGAATCCTTACGATCCAGAGGTCTACTATCAATTCGTGAACGCTATTAAAGGGATGAGTACCGCCTGCCTGGCTTTCGATACCCCTGTTACCGGCGGAAACGTCAGCTTCTACAACCAATCCCCTGAGGGTCCCGTCCATCCGACGCCGACCATCGGGATGGTGGGCCTCCTGGATCGCTTTTCAGACCGCATGACCCTGGACTTCAAGAAGCCCGGGGATTTGATTTATTTGTTGGGAAAGGGAAGTGATGACATGGGCTCTTCCGAGTATCTCCGGATGCTGGGTGTGCAATATTCGACCGTGCCGTATTTTGATATAGACGAAGAAAAGGCGGTGCAGGCCTTCGTTTTGAGCATGATCCGTGGAAAAAAGGTCCGTTCCGCTCACGACGTGAGCGAAGGGGGCCTGGCCATCACCCTTTTGGAAAAGGGCTTCCCGGGCGGACTGGGCTTCAAGGTCCGCACCAACGAAGAATTGCGCCCTGACGGATATTGGTTCGGCGAGGCCCAGGGCAGGATCGTAGTAACCGTGGACCGGGCCGGGGTATCCGCCCTGGAATCGGCCGCCGCTTCAGCGGGGATCCCCTTCGAGCGACTGGGTGAAGTCACCGCGGGGGCCGTATCCGTCCAGGGAGAAGACTGGGGTGACATCGCCCAGTGGAAACAACGATACGATACCGCCATTGAAAGCTACCTCCAGAACTAAACGCCTATGACACCCAACGCACAGATCATCGTGACCGGGGCCGCCGGCTTTATCGGGAGCTGCCTCGTGGGTTACCTAAACGAACTGGGGTTCCGTCACATCACGGTGGTGGATGATTTCTCCGACCCTGAAAAGGTGCCCAACCTCCAGGGTAAGCACGTACAGGCACGCATCGAACGTGAACAATTCTTCGAATGGCTCGCCGAAGAGCGCCCCGCCATCGACTTCTTCTTTCACCTGGGCGCGCGCACCGATACCACCGAATTCGACTATAGCATTCACGAGCATTTGAACGTGGAATATTCCAAAAAGGTCTGGAACTACTGCAGACGCGCCGCCGTGCCCCTGGTCTATGCCTCTTCGGCGGCCACCTACGGGAACGGCGAACACGGCTACAACGACGACCATGAATCGCCCTTTCGCCTCCAACCCCTCAATGCATACGGGATATCCAAAAATGAATTCGACAAGTGGGCCATTCGCAATCCTGTCCATCCTCCCTTTTGGGCAGGCCTGAAATTCTTCAATGTATACGGCCCCAATGAATACCACAAGGCACGCATGGCCAGTGTGATCTTCCACGCCGTGAACCAGATCCGGTCGACGGGAGAAGTAAAGTTGTTCAAGTCCCACAAGGATGAATTTGCCGACGGGGAACAACTGAGGGACTTCGTCTACGTTATGGACCTCCTCAAGGTCTGTGTATGGATGATGGACCACCGCCCCGAAAGCGGCCTCTACAATTTGGGTACGGGCAAAGCGCGTTCCTTCATCGACCTGACCAGGGCTACGTTCGCCGGACTGGAGCTGGAACCCCGCATCCGTTTCATCGACATGCCCGAAGACATCCGGGAAAAATACCAGTACTTCACTGAGGCGAATATGTCTAAATTGAGGGACGCCGGTTATACCGAAGCCTTTTATTCCCTGGAAGACGGGGTAGACGACTACGTGCGAGGTTTCTTGGCGGGCCACAAATACTACTAGCTATGCCTGAAAAAATTGCCATCATCGGGGGTGGAAACCTGGGCCGCGCGGTTGCGGAAGGTTTGATGAAAAGCGGCTTCATGACCCCTGACCAAATCATCGTCACCCGCCGGAATACGCACCTGCTGGCCGACCTGGCCGCTCAGGGCGTGGTGGTAATGCCCGACAATTGTGAAGCCGTGCGCCAGGCCGGCATGGTGATCCTGGCCCTGAAACCCTACAACGTGCGCGACGTCCTGCGAGAGCTGGGCCCTTTCCTGGTGGAAGGCCAGCACATCTTGATTTCCGTGGTTACGGGTGTATGGATGGAGGAATTGCAGCAGGCCGCGGGCAAGCCCCTGCCCCTTTTCCGGGCCATGCCCAATACCGCGATTGCCATCCGGGAAAGCATGACCTGCCTCAGCCATTTCCATGCGAGACCGGACCAGGTGATCAGGGTGGAACGCCTCTTCAATGCCCTGGGCAGGACCGTGACCATCGACGAAAAGCTCATGGATGCAGCCACCGTGTTGGGCGCCTGTGGGATTGCCTATGCCCTGCGCTTTATCCGCGCCAATATCCAGGGAGGGATCGAAATCGGCTTCGATGCCCAGACTGCCAGCCTGATCGCAGCCCAAACGGTCAAAGGCGCGGCCGAGCTCCTCATCCAGACGGGACGCCATCCCGAGCAGGAGATCGACAAGGTGACCACTCCCAAGGGATGCACGATCGCCGGGCTC
Source organism: uncultured Chitinophagaceae bacterium (assembly GCA_964544695.1). Classification (GTDB taxonomy): domain Bacteria; phylum Bacteroidota; class Bacteroidia; order Chitinophagales; family Chitinophagaceae; genus Dinghuibacter. The sequence continues at coordinate 4,449 of CAZJDB010000002.1, read as the reverse complement.
AACGAAATGGAGCACCAGGGATTCAGCTCGTCCCTTATCAAGGGGATCGTCGCGAGTTACGTGAAAATTCTTAAGCCTTAAAATTCGTCCCGCGCCGCGGCTACGCGTTCACAGGGAACAACCACTGGTGCACGTCGTCGGCGCGCCCCTCGCGGATCGCATCCAAACGGCGTTTAACCTCGGGGGAAACGGTCCAGGAATCTACATCCATTGCCATATCCAACCCCCCGTAACTAAGTAATTTAATGGGCGAAATGGTTGCGGCGGTCCCGACACCGAAGGCTTCGCGAAGCGTGCCTGCCTTATACGAGGCCACGATCTCGTCGATGTGCAGAAGACGTTCCTCCACGGCAAGGCCCATTTCCTGCAACAGCGTAATCACGCTGCTGCGCGTGACGCCTTCGAGGATGGACCCATCGAGGTTTGGTGTGATGGCCGTATTTCCAATGATGAAGAAGACATTCATGGTGCCCATTTCCTGCACGTACTTGTGTTCCAGGGCATCCATCCACAGGACCTGGTCATATCCTTTACGGTTGGCCTCGGCGAAGGCCAGGAGGCTGGCGGCGTAATTCCCCGCACACTTGGCAAAACCCGTACCCCCCGGAGCGGCGCGGACGAAGTGCTCTTCAACGTAAATGCGCATGGGCTTGGCATAGTAGGGACCCGATGGGCTGAGGAGGATCATGAACTTATAGGTAGCGCTGGGTTTTACTCCAATGGCCTCGTCCGTAGCAAACATGAATGGGCGTATGTACAGAGAGTGGTTGGGCATTTGGGGGATCCAATTAATGTCCAGCTCGATGACGCGGCGCATGCCTTCGATGAAGAGGTCCTCGGGGATCTCGGGCATCATCATGCGCGCGGCGGAAATATTGAAGCGATGGAAGTTGTCGAAGGGACGAAAGATAAAGGCTTCTCCCGTAGGAAAGCGAAAGGCCTTGATCCCTTCGAAAATGGATTGTCCGTAATGGAGCGCCAGGTTGGAGGGCAGCAGGGAAATGGGTTGGAAGGGTTTGATCACGGGTTGTTGCCATTGCCCGTCCTTGTAATCCACTTCGAGCATGTGATCCGTAAAGACTTTTCCGAACGGCAGGTTCTCCAGGGAAACTTCGTTTCTCCGGCTTTTTTCCGTTTTGATTACTTTCATATCGATGACAGCCTCCATATCGCTAAATTTGTTACAAAGAAACAAAAAATTCATGGACCTCGGGCACCTTAGACTGACTCCTTATCAAGTATCAAACCTATACAAAAAGGTATTGGTGCCCACGGGCTCCGGAACCCTGCAGGGGCCATCGCAGCCGGCCCTGGCGGCAGCGACGCCTAAGTACCTGGGAGAGAACCGCGAACACATTCTCATCCTGGTCCACGACCCCGGCGCGGTCTACCTGGAAGAAAAATCTTTTCAATTTCTGCTGACCATCCTGGACGCCTGCAAGCTTTCGATGTCCGCGGTGGCCCTCGTCAATACCGCACAAAATTCGGCGACGCCGGAGTCACTGGCCGAAACACTAGGCAGCCGCGTGATCCTGGGATTCGGCATGAACACCTCCGCTTACGAGGTGCAAACGATCGGTGGTAAAACATGGCTGGGCGGGGATGCGCTGAGTCTCATCGAGGCCGACCGAAACCTCAAGGGCCGTTTGTGGAGCTGCCTGAAACAAGTCTTTCAACGTTGATATGCTGCTGATTTTCGCTACGAACAATGCGAACAAGGTGGCCGAGGTGCGCGCCGCGCTCGGAGACGCCTTCACCCTCCAAACGATGCGTGAAGCGGGTTTGGATATTGACATTCCGGAACCCCACCTCACCCTGGAAGAAAACGCGTTTGAAAAAGTGCGCACCGTCACCCGGCTGACGGGACACGACGCCTTCGCGGAAGACAGCGGATTGGAAGTAAAGGCCCTGAATGGAGCGCCTGGCGTACACAGTGCGCGCTATGCGGGCCCCGGTCGTTCGGACGTGGACAATATCCGGAAATTGTTGACGGCCCTGGAGGGCTCGGCAGATCGGTCGGCGCGCTTTCGTACGGTGATGGCACTTATATTGGATGGTAAGGAATATAGCTTCGAGGGGGTTTGCACCGGGCGGATCGCTCCGGCGCCCAGGGGTGCGGGGGGATTTGGATACGATCCGGTCTTCATCCCTGATGGCGCCACCGAGACCTTCTCCGAAATGGCGCTTTTCTCAAAAAATTTATTCAGTCATCGCCGAAAAGCGCTCGACCAATTAATAGCATTCCTCCATGAGAATAAAGATTGACCTGCCCGAAGCATTTCATTTTTCCACGCGCATTCCCGTGCGCATCACGGACCTGAACTACGGGGGCCATGTTGGAAACGATGCATTATTGGGCATCCTCCAGGAGGCGCGCCTGCAATACCTGGCGCAATGGGGCTATACCGAACTGGCGATGGCGGGGGTCGGGCTCATCATGAGCGACGTGGTTATTTCTTTCAAGGGAGAATCCTTTTACGGGGATACCTGGGAAATCCGCATGCAGGCGACCGAATTCTCGCGTGTGGGGTTTGCGTGGTATTACCTCGTGGAAACGGAACGTGAAGGCCGTCGAATCACCATCGCTGAGGCGCGTACGGGCATGGTCTGTTTCGACTATGCCGCACGTAAACCTGTGTCCGTACCGGAGACTTTCATCGCACAGGTGGGGGCGTTGGTGTAGTCCAAATCCTCCATGCTTCCTCAGCCTGGATGCGTAGCATCTCATAGCCATTGCGGATGGTCGCCCCGCGGGCCTCGCCGAGTTGAAGAAACTTAGTCTTTTCAGGATTATACACAAGGTCGAACAGGTAGTGACGCTCCGACAAGGCTGTGTAAGGCAGTAAAGGCGCCTCGTCCACGTCGGGGAACGTGCCTACGGGCGAGCAATTGATGATCACCGTGTATTGCTCAAGCAGCGATGGCGTGACGTCCGCATAGGTCAAGGGGCCGGACCGGGAGACATACCGGTAGGCGATGCCCAATTCCCCCAGTGCATATGCCACCGCCTTGGAGGCTCCGCCCGTGCCCAACACCAAAGCGTGTGTATCCCAGGGGCGAAGCGCGGAGCGGAAAGATTCCAGGAATCCGATGGTATCCGTATTGTAGCCCCAAAGGCGGCCATTACGGATATGGATGCAGTTGCAGGCACCGATGACGGAAGTAACGCCCGGTTCGTTTAAAAAGGGCAGCACCTGCTCTTTGTAGGGGATGGTCACGCTGAGGCCGACCATGTCGGGTTCGGCGGCGAGCAGTTCAGGCAATTGGCTGATGTGCTGCAGGGGATACAACTCATAGCGGCAGTCAGCGATGCCCTCGTCCGAAAACTTTTGGGTAAAATATTTTTTGGAGAAGGAATGCCCCAGGGGATATCCTATCAGTCCGAACAGGCGCATCAGGCTTCCGCTTTATTCAGGTACAAATCGAAGGTATCCCCCCTGAGACCTATGCGCATGGCTTCCAGAGAAATCACTTCCGTTGGGGCGATGTTGCCAAGGTTGACGTTACAACCCAGCAATTCCAGGAAGTAAAGTTGCTGAGCCTTCTGGGGAGCCTCCCAAATGATTTTTTCGCCGGGGATTTGGGTCAGGATTTCCTGGACCAGGCCTTCGCGCACCTCTCCCGAGCCACGGTAAATCCCCACATTCCCCGATTCCCTTGCTTCTGCGATCACGTAACTGGCTCCCGCGCCCAGTTCGGCGCGCATCAGTTCGATCCACTTGTAGGGGGGAATGATATGGGCGGCATCCTTGCTGCCTACTTCACTCAGGACGGTGGCATGTTTGGTCAGCTTTTCGATATAGCCGCACTTCTCCGCGTGGGGGATGGTGACCGACCCGTCGCTGACTTCCACGTACGATATGCCGTAGTCCTTCAGGATGGCGACGAAATCGGCGTACTGTCCCCGGACCAGGAAGGCTTCGAAGAGGGTCCCCCCGAAGTAGATCGGGAGATCGTAGGAGCGGTAGACCTCGATCTTTTCCCTCAGGTTCGGCGTGACATAGGAGGTCCCGAATCCAAGCTTGACGATGTCCACGTGGGGATGGGCCACGCTCATGAAATTTTTGGCTTCCTGGACGCTCAGCCCTTTGTCCATCACCATGGTGATCCCGGAGGTCCGGGGCTTCCGATGCCGGTCAGGCATTTGTGTAAGATGAAAATTCATTTTCAGGATTGACAGCGCGCAAATATACGCTCAAATGGATTTATTGCGCTTATAACGGGCGACAATATCCACGACGTGCTGGTGTTGCAGGAGGCGGGGATTGAGGGTAATGAGTTTCTTGATCAATTTGGGGGCCTTTTCCATGGCCGCTTCCAATTGGTTCAAGGCTTCCTTGCTTTTCCCCTGGGCAAAAAGGATGGCCGTCTTGTAGAAGAGGAAAACGGGTTTGTTGCCCGTTTCTTCGTAAGCGGTTTGCGCGTATTCTTCGGCTTCTTCGAGGAGGT
>CAZJDB010000001.1:0-23289 GCA_964544695.1 uncultured Chitinophagaceae bacterium | reverse complement strand
CAAGGATGACGAGTTGGCTACCGCCACCAAGAATATGGACAGCAAGACCCGGGCGCGCCTGATCCGCAACCTTCCCAGGAACGCCCAGGAAATGACCAATTACCAATTGACCCAGCAGGCCCGGAGTTACTACTATACGGGGCAGACTCCCCCCATGAACATTTTCAACCCCTTTGCCTGGAATGAATTCATCAAGGCCTGGAAGCGGGGGGATTTCAAAAATAATTCCGACGACCAATAGCCGTTATGATGGAAATGGCAGTGATCGGGGCGGGAACCATGGGTAATGGGATCGCCCATACATTCGCCCAATATGGATTTCCCGTGAACCTCGTCGATGTTTCTTCCGAGCGCCTGGAAAAGGCACTGGATACCATTTCCCGCAATTTCGACCGGCAGGTGGCCAAAGGAGATGTAACGCCTTCGGAAAAAGCAGAGGCGTTGGCACGGATCGTCACACACACCGACATACCGTCGGGCGTCGCACATGCTGAACTAGTCGTGGAAGCTGCCTCGGAGGAGGTGACCACAAAATTGCAGATATTCCGCGCCCTGGATGCTGCCGCCCCTCCGGACGCCATCCTGGCCACCAATACTTCTTCCATCAGCATCACGCACATTGCCTCCGCCACCCGACGCCCCGAAAAAGTCATCGGCATGCACTTCATGAACCCGGTGCCCGTCATGCCCCTGGTCGAAGTGATCAAAGGCTACGCAACCAGTGAGGAAACCACCGAAACCATCGTGCAACTCTCCGGTCGCCTCGGCAAAACACCTTGTGTGGTGAACGACTATCCGGGGTTCATTGCCAACCGCATCCTCATGCCGATGATCAACGAAGCCATTTACAGTCTCTACGAGGGAGTGGCGGGCGTCAAGGAGATCGATACCGTCATGAAGTTGGGCATGGCCCATCCCATGGGCCCCCTGAGGCTGGCCGATTTCATCGGACTCGACATTTGTTTATCCATCCTCCGGGTGCTTCAGGAAGGATTCGGACAACCCAAATACGCACCCTGTCCCCTCCTGGTCAATATGGTATCGGCGGGGCGTTTGGGCGCCAAGTCCGGGGAAGGTTTTTACGTGTACAAGGCCGGGACTAAAGAAATATACGTTAGTCCCCGATTCATATGAATAAATTCTTTCTCCTTATCACTTTGTCCTGCAACGGTGTCACCGTCTCAGCCCAGGACGACAGCGCCCTGACGCGGACGCCTCTCCACTACATCGTACATCGTACGGATTCGCCCCCCAGGATAGATGGAAAACTGGACGACCCTGCCTGGCAGGCCGCGTCCTGGACCGAATACTTTTCGGATATTGAGGGGGACGTCCGGCCCAAGCCCAGCCTCAAAACCCACGTCAAAATGCTGTGGGACGATCAATACCTCTATATCGGCGCCGAACTGGAGGAGCCCAACGTCTGGGCTTACGTCCAGAATCACGATGAGGTCGTTTTCCGGGACAACGACTTTGAAGTATTTCTAAACCCCGATAACAACGCCAAACATTATTTCGAAATCGAGACCAACGCCATCGGCACCATCTTCGACCTTTTCCTTCCGGAACCTTACCGGACCGGGGGAAGCGCCCTGGTTCCCTGGAACGTGGATGGATTGAAAAAAGGCATCCACATCGACGGGACTCTGAACAAGCCCGGAGACACCGATCGGGGCTGGACCCTGGAACTGGCCATTCCCATCGCCGAGATCAGCATGGGCAATAGTCCGGAAACACCTCAACCCGGAAGCCTTTGGCGCATCAATTTTTCCAGGGTCGAGTGGGACGTCGATGCAAAAGATGGACGCTACGTAAAACGGGGCGGTCCCGAGCACAACTGGGTATGGTCTCCGCAGGGTGTGATCGATATGCACTGGCCTGAGCGCTGGGGATACCTGGTCTTTGCGGGCCCGGCGACCGGCGCCGTACCAGCCGCCGATTCCGCGTGGACACTTCCACTGGCCGAGCGCATCAAAAACCGCCTTTGGGAAATTTGTTATAAAGAAAGGGCATATCAAAGCGCCCATGGAACTTTCACGACCGACATCAATGCCCCGGGATTGTCCATCGAAGCGACACCCCACACGTTCAAAGCCTTCCTCACCGATTCGGCACAAACGTGGAGCATCGATTACCTGGGAAACATCAACCGGGAAAATAAGTAGTTACCACGTCATCCCCCAAGACCATCTCTTCATGAAACCGCGCTTGCGGCAGCGCGGGGGCGGGTATCCCATTCACCAGGTACGTAGTGCGCGCCGTGATCACGCGGATTTCATCCCACAGCCCCGCGGCGAGAAATGATTGCAGCACCCGCGCGCCCCCTTCGACCAATACGCTTTGTATGGACCTCCGCTGCAAGTCGTGCATCAACCCATTCAAATCGCGGTCTGTGTGCATGAGTGTCGGTGCCTGTTCATCCAGCACTTTCAACCCCGCAGGTAAAACGACCCCCGGATTAAGTACAATGCGCAATGGATGGGGCCCTGGCCAATGCCGGGTCGTCAGGGCCGGATCGTCCACCAGTGCCGTGCGCGCCCCCACGAGGATGGAGGATTCCTCGCTCCTCCAGCGATGCACGAGGACGTCTGCCAGGCCCCCCGAAAGGCGCACCCTTTCCCCTTCCTTTCCCATGAAACCGTCGGCGCTCCTGGCCCATTTCAAAATAACATAAGGCCGTTCCAGCGTATGGACCGTAAAAAAGCGGCGATTGAGCTCCCGGCATTCGTTTTCGAGCACGGGTACAGTCACCTCTACCCCTGAGATTCGTAGGCGCTCGATGCCTTTTCCATTGACTTGGGGAAAGGGATCCCGAATGCCCACCACCACCCTTGGTATCCCCTTGCTGACGATCAGATCCGCGCAGGGAGGCGTCTTGCCGTGATGGGCGCAGGGCTCCAGCGAAACGTACAGGGTGGCCTCTCGCAGGATTTCGGGGCCGAAGCGCTCTTCCGCTTCCCGGATGGCATTCACCTCGGCATGGGGCCCGCCATATACTTCATGGTACCCCTCCCCGATGATGGAACCCGAATGCGTCAGCACCGAGCCCACCATGGGATTGGGCGCCACGTGGCCCGCACCCAAAGCTGCCAGTTGAAGGCAACGCCGCATGAAACCTTCGGAGTTCATCTGTTAAAATTACTAGGTTTGCGTCATGACGATCGGGGAAATCTATGAAAGCATCGTTTCACGCCTGGGTACCATCTACGAATCCAGGGAAGCCTCCTCCGTGGCCGACCTGATTATGGAAAGCCGCCTGGGCCTGACCCGGGTGGACCGCCTGCTTCAGCGAAACGTTCCGTTGTCAGAGCCACAGGAGACCCAATTGCGCGCCGACCTCGCAGCCTTGCTGCAGAACCGTCCGGTTCAGTACGTATTGGGCGAAGCCTGGTTCGATGGTCTTCTCCTGAAAGTAAATGAACACGTCCTGGTCCCACGTCCCGAAACCGAAGAGTTGATCCATTGGATCGTCGAAGATATGCACCCTTCCGCCCCGCTCATCCTGGACGTAGGTACGGGCAGCGGAAACATCCCCATCGCCCTGAAACAACGCCTGCCTGCCTCCGAAGTCCATACCGTGGATATCTCGCCTGGTGCCATATCCCTGGCAGGGTCGAACGCCGAAGGGCAAGGCACCGCCCTTCACTTCCACGAAATCGATTTTTTGGATGAGGCTACCTGGACTGAACTCCCCGATCCCGATGTACTGGTGAGCAATCCCCCCTATATCGCTGAATCCGAAAAAGGGGATATGCATCCCCGTGTCCTCACGTACGAACCGCACCTGGCCCTGTTCGTGCCCGATGGAGATCCCTTGTTGTTTTTTCGGAAAATTGCGCGATTCGCTTCCTTGCGGTTGAACCGCGGCGGAGCCGTCTATCTGGAAATTAATGAGGCGCTTGGGCCTTCGACGAAGGCGCTGCTGGAAGGCGAAGGGTTCAGCGAGGTAGTGCTGCGGAAGGATATGCAAGGAAAGGATCGTATGATTCGCGCGCGGCTTAAAACCAAATGAAGACATCTCCTTTTTAATTTCGAAGAATACCTTTTAGAAAGTCTATTTCCTTTCTGATTAGAAAAAACCCTTTAATACAATTAAGATTTCTAATGCATATCTGGACATGCGTTTTCTCAAGTATTCCAGCGCCCTTGAATATAGGTCCCCCTTCTGTAAATACGCCTCTTACCGAATCGAAAGGTTTATATTCACTAAATCCTCTTTCTTGAACATCATTATTTATTTGGTCGGCTACTTCAGTATGCATGAACTCAATTACTGTGCAATCAAGTTCTCTGATCAACTTATCTTTATTCACGTCTCCTTTGGCATCAGTATTTTGAGGAACCTCTTTCCCTCCTTCCGAAAATCGCTTAACCATGAGTTCATGGTAAGTTCCTACCATTTTTATAAACCTACTATCCGTAAAATCGCAGGAATAGCCCAAATCCAGAACGGCCCCTATAACGGCCGGTGTCTTAATTTCGCCCTTTTTCTTTTTATCCTTTGCCCAATCCAAAGCACGTTCTGCATTATTTTCCCAAAAGTACATACCATGCCCTAACCAGTCATAAGGCTTGTTGCTGCTCTTAATTGAATCGGGGGAACTAAGTAATTTATTTCGGGTAGTAATGTCACACCCGTGAAAGCCGATTAACAGCCCGGGTCTGGAATTGTACATGGCTATTTATCCTTAGAGGCAAGTCGTCGGTAGGGTTTTGTATATTTCCCTTGAGTATCAAGAATACCAGCAGCTACGAGGGAAGCAAGAGCTTGCTCCCTGGTCAGATTCTGTTCAAGCTTTTGCTTGGCGAGATCAGTCAGCTTTTTGATTTCCTTATCGCTCATAAACCAAAATTACTAAATTTTTTGGCGAACCACAATAGATTATTGCCCTTTATTATCCACCGAAAGCACCGTCGCCGCATTCAACTGCCGCGCGATGCGCATAACGGCCACGACGTCGTCGATGGGAACGGTCTTGTCCGCATTGATCACCACCGAGGGATGCTCCGTTTCCTTGGCCAGAACGGGCGCCAGCGCGTCTCTCAACTGGTCTACGGTGACCTTGGTCCCCCCGACATAGTATTGCTGGTTGGCGTCGATCGAAACGACTACGGTTTGCTTGGCCTTGGTATCGCTTTTGGACTTGGGTTGTGAAAGTTTGATCACGTTCGGGTTGGCCAGGGTGGAAACGATCAGGAAGAACATCACCAGGATGAACAGGATGTCATTGAGTGCATCGGTGTTCACTTCCGCTTCGTGGGCCCGTAGACGTCTGTTTCTTATTCGCATGGCCTACCTCGTGGGTTCTTGTAAAATATCGATGAAATCGGAGCTGGCCCTCTCCATCTTATTGGCGCACTTGTCGATCTGGGTATTGAGATAGCTGTGGGCTACGAAGGCCAGCAAGCCGATAATCAGACCCGTGGCGGAGGTGATCATCTTGACATAGATCCCGCCCGCTATGGTGCTCAGGGTATATTCGCCGGTGGAGGAAATCTCGTAGAACAATTGAATCATCCCCACGATCGTTCCCAGGAACCCGAACATGGGGGCGATACGCGCGATCACAGTGAGGATGCCCAGGTTTTGCTCCATCTTGTAAATCTCCAGGTTGCCGATATTCTCCATGCTGTTTTCGATGGCGTCTATGGGCTTCCCGATCCGTTGTATGCCTTTATCGATGACCCTCGCCACGGGATTGGACGTGTTCTTGGCCAGACTGCGCGCTGCCTGAACATTCCCGTTGACAATGTGATCCCGGATAATGTTCATGAAATTGTCGTCCGATTTGGACACCTTGCGGATGTAAAAATAGCGCTCGAAGAAAACGAAAACCGCGATCAGGCTTAATAAGCCCAGGGGGACCATCATCCACCCCCCCTTGATCAACAGGTCGATCAAATTGATCGTGGGCGCGGGAGGTGCAGCCACTGCCTGCGCGTGTGCAAGGGAATCGGTGATCTTACGAACGGAATCTCCACTCAGTTGAAGCAAAATCGGAATCATTCCAGGTTATTTAGTGTTTGCGCGGAAGCGCTAATATGACCAATTTAGCGCTTCCGCGCAAACTTCGCTAATTATGGCCCTCCGGGCGCCGCGCCTGTGGCGCGGCCAGTGATTAAACGGGAAATTAGTACAATTAGTATTCCAAGTCGCGCCACGGCCCGCGCCTCCCTACCTGGCATCAGGCCCGGACGACAGGGTCTTATTCAGATTCATCTGCAGGAAAGCCATGATCTGACCCATGGTCTTTTGCATCCCCTCGCTGCTCCCGTCCAGGAAAATGACGTTCCCCTTCCCCACCTCTGCGAAATTCTTCAGGGCCTCCGTCCACATGCTGAACAGGATAACATTCGTATCCAGGTTGGCCTGCTTCATCTCCTGGGCGGCCTGGCTCATCCCTTTGGCCACCTCTTCCCTAAACAAGGCCACACCCTGGCCCCTCAACCTGGCTGCTTCCCGCTCTGCCTCCGCGGCGATCTTGATGGCATTCCCTTCCGCTTCCGCAGCCTTGGTCTTGGTGATCAGCAGGGCCTGACCTTCGTTCTCCGCGGCGGCTTTGAGGTTGCTGCTGGCCACGACCCGGCTCATGCTATCCATGATCGCCTTGTCGAAGGTAATGTCGTTGATCTGTAAATCCAGAAGGTGATATCCCCATTCCTCCAAGGCATGATCCAACTGTCCCTTCACGTATTCCACGATTTCCTTGCGCAGCCCCAGGATTTCCGCTTGTCTCTTGGTGGCCACGAATCCCCGGATGGTCCCCTCGATCGTGCGTGTCAGAGCCTGCATCAGGTCCCTTTCGCTGACGAACTTGAAGGCAACCTTCTTTATGGTCTCCTCATCCGCGTTCTGGACGGCATAGAGGAGCATGGCCTTGAAATAAACATTGGCCTGGTCCGCCGTGACCGCCTGAAATTCCAGTTCCACGGAACGGTTCTGGATGCTGATTTTGCGGTATATCTGCTCGAGGAAGGGAAGTTTGAAATTCAGACCAGGCAACAGGATCCGCCGGTACTTCCCGAACATGGTAATGACCGCGACGGTCCCCTGGGATACGGTAACCAGGCAGGAAAAGATGATTAGCAAAATCAGGACACCGCCTGCAATTGGAAATATGTTCATAGTTCAGAGTTTTCTTCCCAGATTTGGACCAGGTATACGAGCGTTTCAACGGCGGCTTCCATATCCGAAACCCCTATCCATTCCCTCCTGGAGTGTATTCCCTGCATCCCCGTAAAAAGGTTGGGACAGGGAAGCCCCATATAGCTCAGCCGGCTTCCGTCCGTTCCGCCCCGGATGCTCTCCTCCCTAACGGCCAGGCCTGCGCGCCGAATGGCCTCCCTTGCATAACCGGTCACTTCAGGGTGCTTGTCCAATACCGTTTTCATGTTCCGGTACTGTTCCCGGATCTCGACCTCCAGGCGCGCTCCCGGAAAACCTCCCACGGTGGCTTTCGCCAGGTCCAGGAGGGTTTGCTCCAGTTCCACCAACCCTTCAGGGGTAAAGTCCCGGATAATGAATTCCACGGTGGCCAATTCCGCCTGGCCCTCGAAACGGACAGGATGGAAGAAGCCCTGACGACCGCCCGTGGTTTCGGGTGAAAGCTTGTCTTTGGGTAAGGCATCCAGCACCGCTCCCGCCACCTTGAGCGCATTGACCAACTTACCCCTGGCATAGCCCGGATGCGCGCTGATCCCATGTATATCCATGCGGAACGAATCCGCGTTGAAGGTTTCGTCCTCCAGGGAGCCCGAAGGCCCCCCATCCAGTGTATAACCGTAATCAGCACCCAGCCGGCCCAGGTCTACTTTCGCCGTCCCCTTCCCCACCTCCTCGTCGGGAGTGAACAGGATTCGGATGGCCCCGTGAGGGATACCGGGATGCTGGACAAGATAATGGGCCAGGTCCATGATGATGGCCACCCCGGCTTTGTCATCACCTCCCAGCAATGTCGTTCCGCTGGCGGTGATGATGTCCAGCCCAATGTGTTCCCTCAAGTATGGAAAATCGGCTACAGTCAGTATTTGGGAGGAATCGTCCGGCAACACGATGTCACTCCCGTCGTACGCTTTGTGCAAGATCGGCTTGACGCCCCTGCCACTGCAATCGGGAGCCGTATCGACATGGGCGCAAAGACAAATCACGGGCACCCGCTTCGGACTGGTAGCCGGGATAGTCGCATACACATATCCGAAAGCATCCATTTCCGCATCCCGGATTCCCATCGCCAGGAGTTCCTGCACCAGCATCAGGGATAAGTCCTTTTGTTTCTCCGTGGAGGGGAAACTGGATGATCCCGGATCACTTTGGGTATCTACCTGTACGTATTGAAGGAACCTCCGGGTTACGGTGAAGGTGTAATCCAACATTCCTAGACGATCTCGGTTAAGGTGATATCGAATACCAGTTCCTTACCCGCCAGGAAATGGTTCCTGTCGAGAACTACGACATCATCCTTGACCTCCGCGATGGTTACCGGGAATTGCTGACCGGCGCCATTGCTCATGGTCAGTTGCATGCCCACCGTGGGCTTAAGGTCTTTGGGGAACTCGCTCCTGGGAAAATCCATGAGGAGCTCCTCTTCGTATTCACCGTAGGCATCGGCCGCCGGAATAAGAACGGTTTTCATTTCTCCCTGCTGCATGCCCAGGACCGCAGAATCGAATCCCTTGATCATCATGCCGGCCCCGACGACAAATTCCAGCGGGGCCCTTCCTTCGGAAGAGTCGAATGTTTCTCCATTGGTTAGCTTACCGTGATAATGCACGCGCACGGTATCCCCTTTTTGTACTTGTTGCATGGGTTGTCATTTTGATGTGTATCCTTTGCAAGTTATGTTTTAATTTGACCTAGTGAAATTTATTGGTATGCTAAAATTAGGCCTGCCCGCGCTGCTCGCGCTCCTCGCGGCCTCATCGCCCCGGATCATCCCTGGCGCCGAACGCATGGACTTATACCTATCCCTGTTACAGGGCAAACGGGTGGCCGTTTTCGCAAACCAAACAGCTATGGTGGGACACACCCACCTCGTAGACACCCTGCTGAAATCAGGGGTAAAGGTTGTCCGCATCTTTTCTCCCGAGCACGGGTTCCGGGGAAATGCAGACGCCGGAGAAAAGGTGGGTAGCTCCAGGGATTCCCTCACCGGCATCGAGGTCGTTTCCCTGTACGGGACTCACCTCATGCCCACCGCGGCCGACCTTGAAGGGATCGACGTCCTGGTTTTCGATATCCAGGATGTTGGGGTGCGCTTCTACACCTATATCTCCTCCCTGCAATACTGCCTCGAGGCGGCGGGGGAATACCACAAACCCGTGGTCCTCCTGGACAGGCCCAATCCAAACGGATTCTACGTGGATGGTCCGATCCTGGATACGGCATTCCGATCCTTTGTTGGCATGCAACCCATCCCCGTAGTTTACGGAATGACCTTGGGCGAATACGCCCACATGTTGCTGGGAGAAGGATGGGCAAAATTCGCATCGGAATGCAAGTTGACCGTAATCCCCTGTGCCGGGTACACCCACCGCAGTCGCTACGTGCTCCCTGTGAGGCCTTCCCCCAACCTTCCGGACATGCAAAGTATTTACCTCTACCCATCCCTGTGCTGGTTCGAGGGAACGTCCATCAGCCTGGGAAGGGGAACGAATAAGCCTTTTCAGTGCTTCGGTTCTCCCGCTTTCCCTCCTACGGGCTTCACCTTTACACCCCGAAGTATGCCAGGGGCAAAGACGCCTCCCCTGATGGATAAAGTCTGCAATGGATACGACTTGAGCACCATCCGCCCGGAGGCCAAACTGCAGCTAAAGTGGCTGCTGGAAGCCTACCGCCTCTATCCTGACAAGGGGACCTTTTTCAATACTTCTTTCAACAGACTGGCGGGGGGCGAAACTTTGGCGTCCCAGATCAAATCCGGCCTTTCCGAGGAGGCCATACGCGCCAGTTGGGGCCCGGGCCTCAAAGCCTTCAGGGCCATACGTGCGAAATACCTCCTTTACCCCGACTGAACGGCGCGGCGCCCCGACAATCAAGGCATGCCGCCGCGCCGCGCCGCAGTTTCGCTATTTTTGCGCATGCCTAATAATTGGAAGGACCTCAGGATCGTATTTATGGGCACCCCCGACTTCGCGGTCTCCTCCCTGGATGCCCTTGTCCGGGCTGGAGCCACTATCGTCGGTGTCGTGACCGCCCCCGATAAGCCCGCCGGCCGTGGCCTGGCCCTGCAGGAAAGCGCTGTGAAGAAGTACGCCGTTGAACATGATCTCCACCTCCTTCAGCCTGAAAAACTTAAAAACCCCGGATTCCTGGACGCATTGGCCGAATGCAAAGCAGACGTGCAAGTCGTCGTCGCCTTCCGGATGCTCCCCGAAGTAGTTTGGAACAGCCCACCGCTGGGGACGATCAATGTACACGCCAGCCTCCTTCCCCGTTACCGGGGAGCAGCACCCATCAACTGGGCGATCATCAATGGGGAAACAGAAACGGGGGTCACCACGTTTTTGCTTCGCCAGGAAATCGACACGGGCAACATCCTCCTTCAGGACCGTGTCCCCATTGGACCTACCATGACAGCCGGGGAGCTATACGACGTCCTTAAAGAGAAAGGGGCAGCTTTGCTGGTGAAGACCTTGGAAGAATTGAGCACCCTGAAGGGCCAACCCCAGCCGGCAATGCCGGAGGAGTCTCTACCCCATGCACCCAAGATCGTCACCGAAACCTGCAAGATAGATTGGAACCTGCCCATTGACCGGATATACAACCTCATCCGGGGATTGAGCCCCTATCCGGCCGCGTTCACCGAACTGGACGGAAAAATCCTGAAAATTTTTACGGGTGAAAAAGAGGCTTCAAAGGAACCCGGGTCACCCGGAGGCGTCATGACCGATGGGAAAACCTATTTGAAATTTGCGGGCGCGGACGGTGATGTTCGCGTTTTGGACCTGCAACTTGAAGGAAAGAAAAGGATGAAAGTCACCGACTTCCTGAGGGGCTACCGCCTGAAGAGCTGAGCCCCCGGCGGGCTGCTTGCCGCCCGACGTGCTTACCGCCCGACGTGCTGCTTACCGCTCGTAAGTCAATTCCGCCGTGAAGCGGTCCGTAAAGACGCCCAACTGATTCACAGCCGCGTCGCTCAACACGATCGCCATGCCGCTGTTTTGTTTGATGTCCGCGATATCGCTGAGTACTTTAACGAAAACGACCTTGTTATTGCTGAGGTTCGTCACCTTGACGACCGTTCCCCTTTCCACATTGTTCATCAGGGCGTAAAATTTTCCGTTGTCCCACCCGCTGGTGCTTTTGAAGACGCCCGCCATGCCGCTGGCGCTGCGCGTTTTCCGGCCGTTATCTGTTTGGGTCAGGTAGTCGTTATGAAAAGTGCCTTCCCCATTATAGTAGTGGGCTACCGGTACGGAAGGGCCGCTGGAGGGGTCCGTCGTGCCCGTCAATTCCGTTCCCGAAAGGGAAGGCGTCGCTTTTGCCTGGGCCTTTTGCGAATCCAACGGGGTTACCACGGTAGCGGGGGGAGGAGTCACTGTCTTGGGCTTGGCCGGTTTTTTCTTGTTCGCTACCTGGGGTTGTGGAGAGGAGAGTATATCGGAGGTTGAGTCTTTTACAGGGGCCGTAGTAACGGTCTTTGGGGGAGGTGTCACTTTGGCAACGTCTTCCGTCTTAGGCGGTTCCGTCTTGGCTGGTTCGGTTTTGGGTACCTCCGTCTTGGCTGGTTCTGTTTTGGGCGGGTCCGTCTTGGCAACCTCCGTTTTAGCCGGCTCCGTTTTGGCTAGCTCCGTTTTGGCTGGCTGGGCAACCTCGCTGGCCAGCGAAGACTGCCCTTTGAAGACCTTCAGGTACCCTGCGACAACCTTTTTACCCTCATTCAGGCGATAAAGGGGTACCAACACTTCTCCCGAAGCCGAATGCCTCGTCGACGTAAAGTTCTGATCCTTCAGGGGTATCTTAATGACCTGACCTATGCTCAGTCCGCCGTTCAGGTCCAGCCCGTTAAAAGGGGCGATGACCTTGGGGCTGATGTTGTACAGCCTGCCGATGCTATAAAAGTTTTCCTTTGGCGCCACCTTGTGCGTGAGGTATAAACCGGCTTCATCGCGCTGTAAAACCAAATCCCCGGTCTGTGCCTGCCCCCGGACGGAAAGGACAAGCATTGCAACGACGACCACCAAAAAAAACTTCTTCATTTTGCAAATTTAGGGGGAAATTTTCGGTACATCTTCCAGGGAAACGTACTATTGCGCTCTTTCCGTATATGGCAAACGAAAAAAAATATTATGTAGTCTGGCAGGGGCGAAAACCCGGCGTCTACGACAATTGGACCGATTGCAAGGCACAAATCGACGCTTTTGCCGGGGCCAGGTATAAAAGCTACCCGTCGCCCGCAGAGGCCGAAGCCGCCTTCCGGGCCAAGCCCCCGGCCTTCCAACCCAAACCCAAGGAAATAAGGCGCAAATCCGGTGCCGGTTCCCCCATCAAGGACAGCATTTGCGTGGATGCCGCCTGGAATACGGCCACCGGGGCAATGGAGTACCAGGGTATTTATTTTAAAACGGGGGATCTCCTATTCAAACAGGGGCCTTTTGCGGACGGAACGAACAATGTTGGGGAATTCCTTGCCATCGTGCACGCCCTGGGGTACTGCAAAAACAAGGGCCTTTTCCTTCTGCCCATCTACAGCGATAGCCGAAACGCCATAGGCTGGGTTCAAAAGAAAAAGGCCAATACCAAGCTGGAGCATACTCCCCGGAATGCCGAATTATTCGACATACTAACCAGGGCTGAACAGTGGCTCAGGGACAATAGCTACCGCAACCCCATCCTGAAATGGGAAACGCGTGACTGGGGAGAAAACCCAGCCGATTTCGGGCGAAAATAGGCGGTTGCCGCCAAGGCAGCTTGCAGGGTCTGGTACAAAGCTTTTTGGACCTTTCTTTTTCGGATGTCCAAACGTTCCCGATCCAGTTTTTCCTCGTAAATCAGGTGCTGTTGAAGGTCATAGAACCGGACGATCGCGGGTGTCCCGGGTTGGGTGATGACCACCCAGAATCCGTCCTTGGGCGCCCATTTCCCTTTTTGCGCCCACAAAACACCGGTTGAAACCAAAGTGAAAAGGAGCAACAATGCATATTTTTTCATGGCGAACTTTTTTCCAAACTTATCCGGCAAGCCAATGCGAAAAGGGTAAAATCGCTCAAGGACCAGGCAACACACTCATTCAACCAGTTGTAACAGACGAGTGATTTGAGCGACGGAAACAAGTGATTTGTCGAAAAAATGACCCGTCCCGGGTATTTTATCTGATTTTTAGCGTTATTGAGGGGTATGCGAAGGTTCCTTTCCCACCTCCTTTTCTGGGCGGCCGTCACGGTATTCTTTTTCTTTGTCTTCCGACAGGGAAACCATGTCTGGCGAACCCTGCGTACGAACCTGGGCTTCATGCCCGCCCACCTGATTTTCGTATATTCCTTGTTGTACCTCGTGGTGCCCCGCTTTATGAAGGGAAAGGTATGGATGGGTATCCTTCTCCTCATCGTTACTCTCGCCGTGTCCCATTTCTACCTGCGGATCTCCGATGTATACATGCTCCATTATTCCGGATCGAGTCGCGTCTGGAAGCCCGATACGATTCCCCGTTCTATTTATGTCCTCTTCAGCGTCGGATGGATTGCGGTATCCCTAAAGTTGGGAAAGACCTGGTATTTGGAAAAGGAGCGCAGGCAATTCCTGGAGAAGGAACACCTCACTGCTGAACTCCGCTCCCTGAAAGCCCAATTGCACCCGCATTTCCTGTTCAATACGCTCAACGGATTGTACGCCCTCACCCTGGAAGGCTCTCCGAAAGCGCCCGGGATCATCCTGAAACTGTCCGCCTTGCTGCGCTATATCCTGTATGAATGCAACGAACCCCTGGTGGACCTGGAGAAAGAGAAAACCGTCATGCTGGATTACATCGAGCTGATCCGGTTGCGCTTCGGAGACAGGGTGGAGACCGCCATGAATTTTACCGGGGATACGCAGGGCCTGCAGGTTCCGCCCCTCCTTTTCCTCCCACTTATCGAAAACAGTTTCAAGCACGGGACCGGGGAAGAGCTCGACACCAGTTGGATCAACGGTCACCTGCATGTGGAAGGGAACTTCCTGCACTTCCAATTGATCAACAGCCGGAGAAACGGCCCCGTTATTCCCGGACTGGGCCTGCAAAATGTGGAGCGTCGCCTTCAATTGCTTTACCCGGGCCGCCATACCCTGAAGATAAACGCCGAAGAAGAAACATTCCAGGTCTCCCTGTCATTGCTATCCAGCCACGCCCTATGAAACTCAGATGTCTTTTAGTGGATGACGAGCCCCCGGCGCTGGCTATCCTGGCTTCCTACGCCGACAGCCTGGGACTGGAAGTGGTGGGGAAATGCTACAACGCCTTCGAGGCCATGCAGGTCTTGCAACAAAAACCCGTGGACGTCCTCTTCCTCGACATCAAGATGCCCCATTTGCTGGGCACCGAACTCATCCGGACACTGAGAAACCCGCCCAAGGTTATTTTCACCACCGCGCACAAGGACTTTGCCCTGGAGGGATATGACCTGGATGCCGTCGATTATTTGTTGAAGCCCTTTTCCCTGGAACGCTTTATCAGGGCAGTAAATAAAATTACTCCCGTCGAAATAACATCCGAGCCTGCCCCACCTGAAGTCAGCTCTTTTTTATATTTCCGTATCGATCGGAAAATGGTCCGGGTGGAACTGGAAGATATCCTGTATATCGAAAGCCTGAAAGACTATATCAGGATCGTTCGCGAAGTTGAAAAGCCCCTGGTCGTCAAAAAATCCATCACCTCAGTGGAAGAAATGCTCCCCGCGCACCTGTTCATGCGTATTCACCGGTCTTACATCGTCGCCGTCAAACGGATTACGGCCTATACCCACCACGACGTCGAAATCAACGGCCTTGAGCTGCCCGTGGGTAGAATTTACCGCGACCGCTTTAACACCCTCAAATTTTTAGGAAAATAATTATTGATCCGCCCCTGTAGAACTTTAACCCACCCCAGGCCATACCCCTCATAACAAACCATGGCCCATCCCTTCGGCGCCCCTTCCAGCACCAACTCATCCTTACGGACATAGGCCAAGGCCTGCGCGTGATCCAACTCCAACCGTGCAAAGCCTGTCCCCGCGTGCCCCGAAAGCGCCAGCGCGTGATCGGGAATCAGCTCCTCCCGCAACACTTGTCCCAAAGGAATACCCGCCTGGCGAATCCATAACGCCGAAGCAACCGTTGCAAAATCCGCCGACAACCGATCAGGTATCGCGTGAGCGGTTTCTCCTAAGGTAAAAATTCGATATTCACCAAGATCCAACCAGGGCTGAACGAAAGCGGGGGGTCGCGCCCAGGAAACACGCGGAGCGGCAACGGCGCCGGAGGAATCCAGCTTCCGCAGGCAAGCCATGAACAGCCCTTCTCCCTGTAATAGATAGGGGAAAAAGCGGTACCCGAAGGCCCCGGCAACAGACTGCGTTTCCACGATGCCCCATGCAGCAGGCAACCGTACCGATTCGAGAGAATAGTGCGCACACAGCCAATCCAATATCGCCTCATTTTCACGCACAGAATAGGAACAAGTAGAATAGATCAACAGCCCCCCCTCGCGAAGGCAAGGCCACAAATCCCCCAGGATCCGCTCCTGTCGAGCTCCGCAGAGCTCAACCTGCGCGGGGGACCATTCTGCAATGGCCTCTGGATCCCTGCGCCACAGACCCGATCCGCTGCAGGGCGCGTCCACCATTACCAAATCGAAAAATCCCGGAAGGGAGGCAAAATCAGAAGGATCGTTCGAAGTCACGACGACATTCGATCCCCCCCAGCGCTGGAGGTTTTCGGACAACACCCCGACGCGGGAACGGATAACTTCATTACTGACCAACAACCCATCACCGACCAGGGTCTGAAGGTGCGTGCTTTTGCCGCCCGGGGCTGCACACGCGTCGAGGACGCGCAAACCGGGAGAAAAAGCCTGTTCCAGGAACATACTGGAGGCCTCCTGCACGTAATACCTCCCCGTATGCCAAGAAGGTTCCAGGATGAAGGCAGGCCTGGGAAACACATACCTCCCCGCGGTGCACCACGGAACATCCCCATCGAAAACCCCACCCTTTGAGGGGTTGGCCCGAATGGACGTGGGAGCGGCTCCCGCAGAATGCACCGCAAGAAATGCCTCTACGTCAAACCCTGGCACTCCCCTCATGGAGTCGAAAAACGCCGCGTTCAATTGTACATGGGAATGGTCCTGGAATATTTTTTCCGGTATTCGATCGGGGTGAGTCCCGTAATCCGTTTGAAGACCTTACGAAAGGTCTTTATATCCTGGTACCCCGAATCGTACATGAGGGAGGTGATACTCGGGTTCCCTTTTTCCAAAGCTTTTTTGGCCGCCTCGATGCGTACCCTTTGCAAATACTCAAGGGGCGTGTTCTGGGTCGCGCTCTTGAAACGGCGTATGAAATTCCGGAGGCTCATATTGATCTGGTCGGCGATCTGCTCCACCGAGATCGGGAGGTTGTAGTGCTTATCGATGTAGGCCTGTGCACCCAGGATCTGCTCGTCCGAATGACGATACTGCCCCTGGAAAACGGCAAAATAGGCCTGGCTTTCCCGGTCCATGTCCAGGGAAAACATCTTGCTTGCCCAAATGCCCATTTCGCGCCCGCAATATTTTTCGATGAGGTAAAGGACGAGGTGAAGGGACGAAAAAGCGCCTCCGCTGGTATAGATTCCACCCTCATCGGTCATGACCATCCGGGACAGGAAGCGCGTCTCCGGATACCGAAGCATAAGGTCTTCCATATCTCTCCAGTGCGCGGTGCAGGATTTACCATTCAGGAGACCCGCCTGCGCCAGAAAATACGCTCCGGAACAAAGGCTCGCCACGTCATGCCCTGCTGCGTGGAATTCCCTTAGCCAGTCCAGCAGGGGCTTGTACTTTTCAAGGATGTGATTGGGTTCCCCGAAGAAGGCGGGCACGATGACCAGGTCCGCGTTTTCCAGCTCCCGAAAAGGTAGGTATTGGGTATAGGGAGCCGCCAGGGGAAACAGGTCATTTCTATTCCCCGATCCGACCAGCCATACCCTGAAAGCGGGCGGTTCTCCCATTGCCTGCAGGTAGAGGTTGGTGTGCACCAACATGTCCACGGTCCCTGAAATGGAAGAGAGCACTACGTCTTCATGGATCACTAAGGCGATGTCCTTCATATTACCGGGGTATTTCAGCAAATATACAAAAGCGGCCCGAAGCGCCTTACTCAGGGCCGCATCGTCCCTCGTTACGACAATTCAAGGACAAGCTCTCCATCCTTGATCCCGACGCTCCCCGGAACGGGTCCCGCGTCATTCAGGTCGGAGTATGCCGAGGCACCGTGTTCGTAGCCATCGAGTCCACCGGGCCCGAGCTCGCCTTGTTCCTCCACCCTGAGGTTCCAGGGTTGAGGCAGCTTACGGATGACCCACATCATGGCAATGGACACGGCGAAAGTAGCCGCCACGATCATGCCGTTGCCTATCAGTTGGGCTTTCAGTATGGCGGTTCCGCCTCCATAGAAGAGACCGGCAAGAGGAGAAGAATTGTCGGCTCCGGTAGCGGCCGGTACGCCATACAGCCCACAGGCGAAAAAGCCCAGCGAAATGGTTCCCCAGATTCCGGCAAATCCGTGTACGGATACGGCGCCCACGGGGTCATCGATCCGGAACCATTCGAGGAGCAACACCCCGAAGTATACGATGAAACCTGCCACGAAGCCCAGCAGGATCGCCCCCAATGGGCTAACCCAATAGCAAGGGCAGGTGATGGCCACCAGGCCTGCCAGCATGCCGTTGATGGAAAATGCGGTATCGAATTTTCCCTTGGTCGGTCCCCACCAAAGGGCGGCCAGCATCGCGCCCAGGCCCCCGGTACACGCAGCCAGGGTGGTATTGGCGGCAATACGGCCAATACCCTGGGCATCCATGCCCGAAAGAGTTGAGCCGGGGTTGAAGCCATACCATCCGAACCATAGAATGAACGCGCCTACGGCTGCCAGGGGCAGGTTATGGGCTCTGGGCAGGCCACCCTTGGCCTTGTTGTCCCGCGCAAAGATGCGACCCAGGCGGGGACCCAATACCATGGCCCCGGTCAGGGAAACCACACCGCCTATCGTATGGACCACGGTGGAACCCGCGAAATCATGGAAGGGCTGACCCAAATGGGGCAAGAAGAACCCGGTAGCGCCCATAGTGGCCAGAAAACCGTCAGGACCCCAGGCCCAGTGGCCTATGATGGGATAAATGAATCCGGTGACACCGATGCTGTACAGGATATCGCCCCTGAACCCGGTCCTTCCGATCATGGCGCCCGAAGTCACGGTGGAGCAGGTATCGGCAAAGGCAAACTGGAATATCCAGTGGGCCAGGATAGGCACTCCCGTGGCTTCATAGGTATCGGGCGCTCCCATCAGGAAGAACCAATGATACCCGATGATGCCGTTGCCATGGCTGAACATGAAGGCGTATCCGATGGCCCAGAAAAGGATCCCGCAGAGGCAGGTATCCAGGATGCACTCCATGAGGATGTTCACGGTTTCCCGGGTGCGCGCAAAGCCCGCTTCCAGCATGACGAACCCGGCCTGCATGCCAAATACGAGGAAGGCCGCCACCAGGGTCCAAACCGTATTGATCGAATTCATGATCGACGTTTCGTGCGCGGTATAGGTATCACCCGCGGACGCTTTGCCGATGAGCATGCCCGGCAAGACTTTCATGACGAACAGCACTACCAGGAGGCCGATCACTTTACCCCCGAACAGGGTCAGGCCCAATTTCCACTTTTCCGCTTTGGTCAGCGGTTTTGCCGGGGCCAGGGCGGCCAGTTTTCTGGTCGAAAATAATTTTTGCAACAACATGATCATCTGGGTTTTAAGTCAGATCCCTATTTCAGTTTTTCAGATGGATTTGGATTATTATCGACGGGGTAGTAAGGAGGATAAATTACAAAAAATAATCTATGAAAATTATATAAGGAAATTACAATTTTTTGATACTATTTCCCTCAATAATCAAACATATTTTAGGTAATAATATAAAATGCGAAAGCCGCCTTGAGGGCGGCTTCCTTGATTTTCTCATGTCCGATAGGTATTTTATCTGAGGAACAGCATTTCACGGTATTTGGGAAGCGTCCAGAACTGATCGTCCACCAGTTGCTCGAGCTTATCCACGTGGTAACGGATCTCGTCGAAGAAAGGCTCTTTCACCTCGGAGCAATAGGCAATGGCCTTCGTCCGGGTATTGGTCATATTGTTGACGATCTTCCTTTTTTCCACCATTTCCTCCACCTTGGTATCGATCACCTTGATGTGACCCGAGATTTCCTTTAGGATGCGCAGCTGGCTGGAATAATCATCTCCGCTAAGTCCCGCGGCCTTCAGGTTGGCGACGTTCTCAGCCAGGATATTCTGGTACCGGATGGCGGCCGGGAGGATGTGGTTCAGGGCCAGGTCTCCGATGATGCGGGCTTCTATCTGAACCTTCTTGATGTATTTTTCCAGCTCGATTTCGTGCCGGGCTTCGAGCTCGGAGTGCGTATACACATGGTTGCTTTCGAAAAGGTTCTTGGCCTTTTCCGTGACCATAGCATCCAGGGCCAGGGGCGTGGTCTTCACATTGGGCAGGCCGCGGCGATGCGCCTCTTTTTGCCATTCCTCGCTATACCCGTCCCCTTCGAACAGGACCGATTTGCTTTCGGTAATGTATTTACGTAAGGTATGGATGATGGCCACTTCCTTCTTTTCCCCCTTTTCGATCAGGGCATCCACGTCCTTTTTAAAAGTCTTTAGCGTTTCGGCCAGGACGACATTCAGCACAGTCATTGCACTGGCGCAGTTGGCGGATGACCCCACCGCTCGATATTCGAATTTGTTTCCGGTGAAGGCAAAGGGGCTGGTTCGGTTCCGATCGGTATTGTCCTGGAGGAGTTCAGGGATACTTTTGTGCAGGTCAAGTTTAAGAACCACCTCGTCCTGCTCGTCGAATTTGTCACCCACCTTGGTTTCGATATCCGACAATACCTTGGTGAGGTACTGTCCGATGAAGACCGAGATAATGGCAGGAGGCGCCTCGTTGGCGCCCAGGCGATGGTCATTGGCGGCGCTGGCGATGGAAGCCCTCAGCAAGTCCGAATAATCGTGTACCGCCTTGATCGTATTGACGAAGAAGGTCAGGAACATGAGGTTGTTCTTCGGTGTCTTCCCCGGGGCCAGCAAGTTGACCCCCGTATCGGTCGCCATGCTCCAGTTGTTGTGTTTGCCGTTCCCGTTGATTCCGGCAAAGGGCTTCTCGTGGAGGAGCGTCACCAGCCCGTGGCGCTTGGCGACGCGGGTCATGATGTCCATCAGCAGGAGGTTATGGTCAACGGCGATATTGACCTCCTCGAATATTGGGGCGCACTCGAACTGAGAGGGAGCAACCTCGTTGTGCCGGGTGCGAAGGGGTATGCCCAGCTTATAGGCTTCCTGCTCGTAATCGCGCATGAAAGCGTATATCCTTTCGGGGATGGACCCGAAATAATGGTCTTCCAGTTGCTGACCCTTGGCGGGGGCGGAGCCGAATACGGTGCGGCCGGACAACACGAGGTCAGGACGCGCATTGGCCAACCCTGCGTCGATGACAAAATATTCCTGCTCCCAGCCCAGTGTGGCCGTTACCTTGTTCACGTTGCGGTCAAAGTAATGTGCCACATCGACGGCGGACTTGTTGAGGGCGTCCAGCGCCTTTAGGAGGGGCGCCTTATAGTCCAGGGATTCCCCTGTGTATGAAACGAAAATCGTCGGAATGCACAATGTCTTCCCCTCGGCAGTTTCCATAATGAATGCGGGGGAAGAGGGATCCCACGCGGTATATCCCCTGGCTTCAAAGGTGGCGCGAAGACCTCCGGATGGGAAAGAACTTGCGTCCGGCTCCTGTTGGATCAGCGCCGCCCCGTCGAATTCTTCCAGCGGGGTGCCATCGCTTTTCAGCGTAAAGAAGGAATCGTGCTTTTCGGCAGTCATTCCCGTCAGGGGCTGGAACCAGTGGGTGAAATGGGTCACGCCCTTGGCTTCGGCCCAGGAACGGATGCCGTTGGCGATCTGCCCGGCTACCGCGCGATCCACTTTTTTCCCTTCCCGGATACTATTGACCAGGCTTTTATATCCCTCGTCGCTGAGGAACTGCCGCGCCGTTTTCAAGGTAAACACGTTATCGCCAAAAACGGCCGTAATACGCGTAGGACCCTCCGGTCCCGGCTGGGCGGTATCTTTAGTTAGATTATTAATTGCCTGGAATCTGAGAGACATATGCGGGGAATTTTAGTTCAAATCGGAGAAAGGTGTCAAAATTAGGGATGTATATTCAAAAAAACGGGGTTTTTCTTTGAGAAAATACATATTACGTTTTATCAAAACGTAACTGGAACTGACATAAGGTCAAAGACTTATAATTAGGATTTATAAGGCTGTAGTGACCGATGCTGCATAATCGATCACGTCCCCCACGGACACTCCGCTGACCGCATTCCCCACGAACCTGAATCCGGGGTGGGCAGCTTCAAACGCACGAATGGACGCAAGGACACCGGCATATCCAATGTTTTTCTGGGGTATGGCCATTTCCCAGGTATGCCCGTGCAATACCCGAACCCCCTGCCGGATTTGTAAAATATCGCTGAGCTCGGCGAGCGCTTTTTCCTCAAGGATTGGTCCATGGGCGCCTCCCAGGATGAGGGTTAACAGGACGGACCCCACTGGCGCTTTTGAAGGAAATATGGAAGAAGAAAAGATACAACCCATCAATGCCAGCCTTTCACGGCTGGGTACCAGGAAGCCGAATCCTTCCGGCAGGGATAACGCATCTGTGGGAACGGATACATGGACCGTCCTTACGGGGACATATTCCACCGAAAGCGATCCTATGGAACCGAAAAAAGGTAGGACGCCTATGGTATTCAGGGGCGCCGCATATACCAAGGAAGTGCAACCCACTACCTGATCCCCGTAACTTACCTCGAACCCACTATCCGTTTGCCGGATGTCGTGGACGAAGGCCTGCGTACGAAGACGACCGGCGAGGGGCTTTGCCAGCGCGTCCGTGAGCGATCCCAGGCCGCCGCTGAAATTGACGATCTTTCGGGGCCCTTTCATGGCGCTTTTATTGCGCAATAGTCCCTGGGTGACCGATCCATATTCCTTTTCCCACCTGGGCAACATCGGCATCACCTGGTCGATGGAAAGCCTGGAAATATCTCCTGCGTAAATCCCGCTGAAAATCGGATCCGCTACCGCCTCCGAAATCTCCCGACCGAACCTGCGGGTAAAAAAAGCTCCCACACTCTCCTCGCCGACAGGTCCCCGGCGTTTGAACCGCTCCGTAAGGATCCCCCACTTAGCCCCCGCGGATAGGTAATGCGACCGCATCAACTTTACCGGATGCGGAGAAAGGGGATATAAGGTCTTATTCTTAACCAAAAAACGGTTCTTCGACACGCCCGCCGCCGGCAGCACCTGTAAACCCAATACCTCGATCCACCGCGAAAGCGAAGGCGTCAGCACCACCGAATTCGGCCCCAGGTCGAGCTCGAAACCATCCACGTTCAAACTGGAAATCACACCACCGGCGACAGGAGCATGCTCCAGCACCAGGACCTCCCGGCCGAGACGCTGCAATTCGTACGCGGCAGTAAGTCCAGCCAGACCGGCCCCGATCACGACGATCATACGGCCGCCCTCCATCGTACATCTTCCTTACTTGCCGATGCTATCCACGTCGCCAGGGCTTGAACCCAGGCAGGGTGCGTATTCATACATGGGATGAGGGTAAAAGATTCACCGCCGGCGTTCATGAAGCTCTTCTTTCCTTGCAAGGCAATCTCTTCCAGTGTTTCCAGGCAATCACTCACGAAAGCCGGACAAACGACTATTAGTTTTTTGATACCGCGAGAAGGCATGGCTGTCAGTTCCACAGCCGTGTTAGGTTCCAGCCATGCCTCCCTACCCAGCCTGGATTGGAAGGAAATGCTGTACTGGTCAGGTGTTAGCCCAAGTTCCTGGGCCGTTTTCCGCGTCGTCACGTGAACCTGGTGACGGTAACACCTGCGATGCGCATCCGAATGAACCCAACAACAATCTTCGGATTGCAGACAATGATGTCCTGTAATGTCTCCCTTTAGGATATGGCGAACAGGTAACCCATGATAACTGAACAACAGGTGGTCGAAA